>CAVJJO010000092.1:0-11347 GCA_963649665.1 Bacteroidaceae bacterium
GGTTTACATGGCATTTTCACGCTCGCCCTGAAAGGGCAAAAGCGTTATTATACACTACGCAGATTCGACAGGAAACCATATGATATTAACGCTTTTGCCCTTTACCTTTCCGCTTCGCGCCGGTGACCGTTGGTTCAGGGCGCGTTGCTACTCACGATGTTACCCAGGGCGTTGCCCTGGGCTATGCGCAGGTTGGGCTTTCAGCCCGCCGTTGGCACATTTATCTAATCAAAAACTGCTCATGTTATTTTTTACATATTACTGAAAACGTCAGCCCCATGAGCGGAGCTGTCAAGACGGGCGCCTTGCCCCCATGCACTTCGTCCCATGTGCTGCGCCCCTTACAATAAGTGCAAGGCACTTCAGAAAACAGTTTTGCACATTCGCGCATTCGCAGAGCAACATTTAATTTGTAATTTTGCAAAATGCGCTAGAAACGCATCTAATACTCCTATATACCCCACACGATGAGCGACGAAACAAAAGACCCGAAAGACCCCGAACAGTTGCCCGCCACCGAAGACGGCACGGAAAACGCTACCCTCAACGACGCCGACGCCGGTGAAGCGCACTCCGACTACAAGCCTGCCGACGTGAAGGACAAGGACGGGAACTTGCAACTCACGGGCATGTACCAGAACTGGTTTCTCGACTATGCCTCCTACGTCATTCTCGAGCGCGCCGTGCCCCACCTGGGCGACGGCCTCAAACCCGTACAGCGACGCATACTCCACTCCATGAAGCGGCTCGACGACGGCCGCTACAACAAGGTGGCGAACATCGTGGGACACACCATGCAGTTTCACCCCCACGGCGACGCTTCCATCGGCGGCGCACTCGTGCAGCTCGGACAGATGGGACTCCTCGTGGACTGCCAGGGCAACTGGGGTAACATACTCACCGGCGACTCTGCTGCCGCGCCGCGTTACATCGAAGCACGTCTTTCGAAATTTGCCCTCGACGTGCTCTTCAACCCCAAGACTACAGAATGGAAACTCTCCTACGACGGACGCAACAAAGAGCCGGTGAGCCTGCCCGTGAAGTTTCCCCTCCTCCTCGCCCAAGGCGCGGAGGGCATTGCCGTAGGTCTTTCCGCAAAAATACTTCCGCACAACTTCGGCGAACTGTGCGACGCCGCCATAAGCTACCTCCACAATGAGCCTTTCAAGCTCTACCCCGACTTCCAAACCGGCGGCTCCATCGACGTGAGCCGCTACAACGACGGACAGCGCGGAGGAAGCGTGAAGGTGCGCGCGAAAATAGAAAAACTCGACAACAAGACGCTCGCCATTCGCGAGATTCCCTTCGGCAAGACTACCTCGAAGCTCATCGAGTCCATCCTCAAAGCCAACGAGAAGGGAAAGATAAAGATTCGCAAGGTCGACGACAACACCGCCGCCGAAGTGGAGATTCTCGTTCACCTCACCCCCGGCGTAAGTTCCGACAAGGCCATCGACGCCCTTTATGCCTTCACCGACTGCGAAACGAGCATTTCCCCCAACTGCTGCGTAATCGACGAGAAGAAGCCGAAGTTCCTCACCGTGAGCGACGTGCTCCGCCGCTCCGTCGACACCACGCGCTTCCTGCTCGAACAGGAACTCCGCATACGCCGCGGCGAGCTCCTGGAAAGTCTGCACTTCGCCTCGCTCGAACGCATCTTCATAGAAGAGCGCATCTACAAGGACCGCCAGTTTGAACAGGCGAAGGACATGGACGCCGCAGTGCTCCACATCGACTCGCGCCTCGAACCCTTCAAGCCCCGCTTCTACCGCGAAGTGAAGCGCGAGGACATTCTCCGCCTCATGGAAATAAAGATGGGACGCATACTCAAGTTCAACAAGGACAAAGCCGACGAACTCATCGCCCGCATGGAAGAGGAAGTGGCGCGCATCGACAAGGACTTGCAGAACATGGTGGAGGTAACCGCCAACTGGTTCCGCCTCATCCGCGACAAATATGCCGGCGAGCATCCCCGCCTGACCGAAATACGCTCGTTCGACAACATCGAAGCCACCAAGGTCATCGAAGCCAACGAGAAACTCTACATCAACCGCGAAGACGGCTTCATGGGCACAAGCCTGAAGAAAGACGAGTTCGTGGGCAACTGTTCGCCCATCGACGACGTCATCATCTTCTACCGCGACGGCACCTATAAAGTGACGCGCGTGCAAGACAAGGTGTTCATCGGCGAAACGGAGCGCATGAAGCAAGAGAAGCGCAAGAAGAAGGCAGAGATAGTACACATCGCCGTGTTCAAGCGAGGCGACAGCCGCACCATCTACAACGTGGTGTATCTCGACGGCGCCACCAACTCGTGCTTCATGAAGCGCTTCAACGTGACGTCCATCACCCACGACCGCGAATACGACGTGACACTCGGCACGCCTGGAAGCCGCATTCTCTACTTCACCGCCAACCCCAACGGCGAGGCGGAAGTGATAAAGGTCACGCTCAAGCCCAACCCGAAGCTCAAGCGCATCAGTTTCGACAAGGACTTCGGCGAGCGCCCGGTGAAAGGACGCCAGTGCCGCGGCAACCTCCTCACCCGCCTCGACGTGCAGCGCATCACCCTCAAAGCCCACGGAGCTTCCACGCTCGGCGGTCGCAAGGTGTGGTTCGACCACGACGTGCAGCGACTCAACTACGACGACCGCGGCGAGTATCTCGGCGAGTTCCATTCCGACGACCTCATACTCGTGGTGCTCACCAACGGCACGTTCTACACCACGTCCTTCGACGTGAACAACCACTACGAGTCCACCGGCATTCTCCGCATTGAAAAGTTCGACGAACACAAAGTGTGGAGCGCCGTGCTCTTCGACGCCGACCAGCAGGGCTTCCCCTATCTGAAGCGCTTCTGCTTCGAACGCGCTCCGCAGTCGCGTCCCGCATCGTTCATCGGAGAAAACAAAGCCTCGCGTTTCGTGCTCCTCACCTCGGAGGTCTATCCCCTCGTGCGCGTGACATACGGCGGAGCCGAAAGTTTCCGCGACCCCTTGGACATCGACGTGGAGCAGTTCATCGCCGTGAAGGGCTTCAAGGCCAAAGGCAAGCGCATCACCACCCTTGCCGTTGACTCCATAGAAGAACTGCCGCCCGTCCGTTTCCCCGAAAAGGTGGAAGAACCCGAAGCCGACAATGCCGAAACTGCCGAAGAACCCGAAGCGCGCACCTATGCCGACGAAGGTCCCGTGGTGCTCGACCTCTTCAGCGCACAGGACGGCGAAGGCAAGGATTGACGTTCGAAAGGCGCAAGCGCACGAGAGCAAAGCGCATGGAGGCGAAGCGCATGGAGGTCAAGACTCCAGTCTTGACAGCTCTACACGGGTCACACAGGGGCTTTAGCGTGGCTTCGCTTTTTAATCTTTTCGCTCTACAGTCAAGACAGGAGTCTTGACCCCCATGCGCTGGCGCCACATATCCACGCTCAAACATTGCGCAATCCGCTCATTACTCAAAAAGTTCCGCGCTTACGTGAAGCGCGGAACTTTTTTTGCACTCTTCACACTTGTCTGCCAAAGAAGCATCCACCTTCATAGAAGACATTGCAAAGACCTGAAGATATCTTCTTACTTTTGCAAACAAATCCCCAAACGCACACCGTTCCACAAAACCCAACCGCCATGTCCGCCCTTCGCCTCCCCACCCTATTATTTCTTCTGCTCCTCACCGCGAGCTGTCCACGAACCGTCCGTGCCGCCCTGCGCGACACCATAAGCATAAACCGCGGATGGCTCTTCCATGCCGGCGAGGCCGACGCCTCTTTCGCCTGGAACGCCGACAGCTGCGAGCAGGTGAACCTTCCCCACGACTTTCAGATAAGCCAACCCTGGATTGCCCCCTCCGCCGATGAGCGTCCCGACAGTTCCGACCCCGCCAGCAACGTGCGCAGCCGCCTCAGCGCACGTGCCTTCAAGGAAATGGGCATAGGCTGGTACCGCCGCACCATCCGCCCCGAAGAAGCGTGGCGCGGACGCCGTGTGGTGCTCGACTTCCAGGGCATCATGCTCGTGGGCGACGTCTATCTCAACGGGGAGCGCATAGCCGGCACCGACTACGGATACCTCGGGTTCGACGTCGACATCACCCACCTCCTGCGCTACGGGGAGGACAACGTGCTCACCGTGCGCGCCGACACGCGTTCGCCCGAGAATTCACGTTGGTACACCGGCGGCGGACTCTTCCGCGACGTGAACCTCATCGTCACCGACGCGAAGCTTTACCTTCCCCGCCATCCCCTTGCCATACGCACCACCGGCAACCGATGGGTCGACATCACGGCCGAAGTGGTGTGCCGCGCCAAACCCTCGCGCATCCCTGTGGAAGTAAGAATCCTCGACGCTTCGGGACGCGAAGTGGCAAAGACCAGCGACACGCTGCAGTTCAACGCCCAATGGCGCGACCGCGAATATCCGCTGCCGCGCATCACCTGGGCAGACATCCACCCGTGGTCGTGCGAAACGCCCGTGCTCTACACCGCCGAGGTGACGCTCTTCAATGAGGACGGACAAGCCGTGGACCGCGTAAGCGAACCCTTCGGCGTGCGCACCGTGGAGTTCACGCCCGAAAGAGGCCTCTTGCTCAACGGACAGAAGGTGCTTCTCAAAGGCTTTGCCAACCACCACACGCTCGGCGCACTGGGCGCGGCGGCATTTCCCCGTGCCATAGAAAAGCGTCTGCGCCTCATGAAAGCCTTCGGCTACAACCATGTGCGCACCTCCCACAACCCCTACAGCGAAGACTTTCTCCGCCTCTGCGACCGCCTCGGACTGCTCGTGGTAGACGAACTCTACGACAAATGGCTGCAGCAGTTTGCCGGAGGACGCACCCCATGGGAGAACCTTTGGCAACACGACGTGGCGGAATGGGTCACGCGCGACAGAAACCACCCCTCAGTGGTGATGTGGAGCTTAGGCAACGAGCTCCAGCAACGTGCCGACCTGCCCTTCAACGACTGGGGCGTGACGGCCTACCGCCTCCAGCGCGAACTGCTCCGACGCTACGACGAAACGCGTCCCGTCACCGTGGCCATGCACCCGCGCTACCGCGACATACTCAACGATTCGCTCCCCTGCCCGCTCGCCCGCACCACCGACGTGGCGTCGTACAACTACCGCTACGGCTATTTCCCCACCGACGGCGCACGCTACCCGAACATGATTTTCTACCAAAGCGAAGCGAGCACCTCGGGCATGGGCGAAAACTTCTTCGGCATGGACACGAGCCGCGTGGCGGGACTTGCCTACTGGGGCGCCATCGACTATTTGGGCGAAAGCATGGGATGGCCCGCCAAGGGATGGATGCAAGGCGTGTTTACCACCTCGCTTGAACCCAAGCCCGACGCCTGGCTCGTGAAGAGCATGTTCTCTGCCGAACCCACCGTGCACATAGCCCTCATGGAGCGGGGAGGAGGCCGAAGCGAGTGGAACGGCATAAACGTAGCCACCTCGCGACTCTCGGAAAACTGGACGCGTTCCGCTACCGACACGCTCTCGCTCTTCACCTTTACCAATGCGGAAGAGGTGGAACTCACGCTCAACGGCCGCAGCCTGGGCGTGAAGCGCAACAGCGCTTCGCCCCGCACGCGCAACCGCATCCGTTGGGACGGCATTCCTTATAGTCCGGGCCGCCTTACCGCCACGGCGCGCAGCGGCGGAAAAGTAGTGGCGCAGCACACCATCGAAACTACGGGCGAAGCCGTGCGCCTGAAGCTTGAACCCGACACCACCTGCTGGCATGCCGACGGCACCGACCTCATGCATGTGCGCATCACGGCCGTCGACCGCAAAGGCCGCCGGGTGTGGAACACAGACTCCCTTCCGCCGCTCCGCTTCGCCCTCGAAGGCGATGCCACCATAGCCGCACTCGACAACGGAAACCTCCTCTCCAACGAATCGTTCCAAAGCGACGAGCGTTCGCTCTTCAACGGCACAGCCCTCGCAGTGCTACGCGCCGGCACGTCGCCCTCCAAAGTGCGCCTCACCGTGAGCGGCCTCAACGGCAAAAAGCAAACGCTCGTGCTGCAGACGCGGTAAAGTTTACCATTCCGCGCAACGTTCCTAAAAAAACTTACCCGCCAAACTAACCGCCTTTTTGAACACAGCAAAGATAGGCGCATGGCCTATCTTTGCCTTCATGAAAACTTGTTCCTCTTCAAAAGTTTTACTCCAATCCGTTGCGACCCTGGCTTTTACGATGCTACTTGCCGGTTGCAACATGATAGACTATCACCCGTACGATACGCGGGTGAGCGGTGCGCACAACCTTACCTCGCTGAACGTGCAGCGCATAGAACAAGCCTGTGCCGGACGCGACTCATTGCGCTTTGTGCTCAACAGCGACACGCAACGCTGGTACGACGAAACGGAGCGCGCCGTAGAAAGCATCAATGCGCGCACAGACATCGACTTTGTGGTTCACTGCGGTGACGTGTCGGACTTCGGCGTGACGCGCGAGTTTGAACTTCAGCGCGACATTCTCCAGAAGCTCCGCATGCCCTACGTCGTGCTCATCGGCAACCACGACTGCCTCGGTTCGGGCGCGGAGACCTACAGCTACATCTTCGGCAAGCCCAACTTTTCGTTCAACGCCTCCTTTCTCCATGTAGCTTGCATCAACACAAACGCTTTTGAGTATGACTACTCCACGGCGGTGCCCGACTTCTCCTACATCAAAACGGACTACACGTCGCTCCCCGACAGCGTTTCCGCCACGGTTGTGGCCATGCACGCCCAGCCGTTCTCCGACCAGTTCAACAACAACGTAGCGGAGGTGTTTGAAGAGGAAATGCTCAAATACCGCAATCCGCTTTTCTGCATCTGCGGCCACGGCCATTCCACACAGGTGAACGAGTGGTTCAACGACGGGTTGAAATATTACGAAATAGGTGCGGCAAAGAGCCGTGAATATATGGTCTTCACCGTAAAACGAAATGGAGAATACAGCTATGAGTATGTACAGTATTGACCACACAAGCCGCACCACGCCTTGCGGCAAACGGTTGCGCCTCGTCCTCATTTTGGCATTTGCCCTCATGGCTATGCAAGGGACGGCACAGGCAGGGGGAACCGTCCCTGACTCTTGCGACTCTTCCCATGTGGGATTCACCCCCGCCCGCAGCGACAGCACACAAGCGGCGGAAACCCGGCGCAGCGCCGACTCCCTGGAGATTTGCCGCTTGAAGGAAAGGGTGGAACTTCTTGAACGCACGCTGCGCATTCCGCCCGACTCGCAGAAGTCGCACAACGTTTCCCCGCGCTACGTTCGCCACCGCCAACGCGTGGCAGAAGGATGGATGCGCATCATTCCCAACCAGTTCACCTTGCAGTATGCAGGCTCCATCGGACTGGCGAGCGTGGGCATTGGCTGGCACTACGGGCGCGGAAAGCATTGGGAAACGGAAATGCTCGTGGGCTTTGTGCCGCGTTACCACGCGCGCCATGCCCACTACACGTTCACGCTGAAAGAGCGTTACGTGCCTTGGCACTGCCGCCTTTCATCACGCTGGACGCTTCAACCTCTCACCGCAGGACTTTTCTTCAACACCATTTCCGGAGGAGAGTTCTGGCGACGGGAACCGGACAAATATCCCAAACGCTACTACGGCTTTTCCTCGAAGATACGTAGCAACGTGTTTCTCGGACAGCGCATACGCTATGCGGTGCCCTCGCGCCACCGCGTGTTCCATTCTGCCGTTTCGGCCTACTACGAACTCTCCTCGTGCGACCTCTACATCGTTTCGAAAGCCACCAACAAGTCCTATCCCTGGGACCGCACGCTGTCGCTGGCTTTCGGACTCTGCTGGGAACTGTAACGCCCGAAAAACGAGCGGAGATTTGATTTAAAGCGTAGAAAGTTTACCGCAGTCTTGGCTATTCTTCGTCCAATTGCTACTTTTGCCGAAGTGAATACAAAGGGGTGCCCGAGCATCGGAAGGTGCGGAGGCTGAGATTATACTCTTATGACCTGATGCAGACCATGCTGCCGTAGGCATTGTACTTCCCTTTCTGCCGTTTTCCTCCCACGAAAAGAGGCTCAATGCGCATAGGCAGAGCGCAAGTACTTACCGCACACAATTCTCCCAAATACGACGCAAGGTTTGACTCATCAGGGTCAAACCTTTTTTGCGTTCCCCACTTCTTTCATTCAAAGCATACGCACCATGCAAATTCTTCTCAACCACAAAGAGCTGCAAACCGAAGCCGCCAGCCTCGATGCGCTCATCGCCTCGCTCGGCCTACCCTCCGCAGGAGTGGCTGCCGCCGTCAACAACAAACTCGTGCCCCGCACCCAATGGGCCGACTTCAAACTTGAAGAGGGCGCTAACGTGACCATTATCAAAGCGGCCTGCGGCGGATAAGTTTCCAGCGCACCGACCATCATCATCAAGAACCACACATCTATTATATATTACACCCATGGACAAACTCATCATAGGCGGACGCGAATTCTCTTCACGTCTGTTCGTAGGCACTGGAAAGTTTCGCAGCAACGCCGAAATGGCAGAAGCCATTGCTGCTTCAGGAACGGAAATGGTCACCGTGGCCATGAAACGCATTGAACTCGGCGATGCCGACGACGACATGCTCGCCCACGTCTGCCGCGAAGGCTTGCAACTCCTTCCCAACACTTCGGGCGTGCGCGATGCCGAAGAAGCAATCTTCGCCGCACAAATGGCACGCGAAGCCTTCGGCACAAATTTCCTCAAACTCGAAATTCACCCCGATCCCCGTTACCTCCTCCCCGACAGCACCGAAACGCTGAAGGCTACAGAAGTTCTTGCCAAAGAGGGCTTCGTAGTGCTTCCCTACTGCCAAGCCGACCCCACGCTCTGCAAACATCTTGAAGAAGCGGGCGCTGCCGCCGTCATGCCGCTCGGCGCTCCCATCGGCACAAACCGCGGTCTGCAAACGCGCGACTTTCTGCGCATCATCATAGAGCAAGCCACCGTGCCCGTAGTGGTAGATGCCGGCATCGGCGCACCGAGCCACGCTGCCGAAGCAATGGAGATGGGCGCCTCGGCTTGTTTGGTGAACACCGCCATTGCCGTAGCCGGACAACCCGCCGCCATGGCGCTCGCATTCAAAAAAGCGGTGGAAGCCGGACGCGAAGCCTTCAAGGCCGGACTCGCCGCACAACTCCATTCCTTCGAAGCCCAAGCAAGTTCTCCCCTCACGAGCTTCCTCAACTAAAGCCTACAAACGATGTTTTCTGAAGAACTGCTTAAATACGACTGGGACGACACCACCGCCGCCATTGCCGCCAAAACGGCTTCCGACGTGGAGCGCGCCCTGCAAAAAGAACACTGCGACGTGGACGACTTCATGGCGCTGATTTCGCCCGCCGCCGAACCTTACCTGGAGCAGATGGCGCAACTCTCGCGCAAATATACCGAAGCACGCTTCGGCCGCACCATGTCGATGTTCATTCCTCTCTACATAACCAACTCCTGCACCAACTCGTGCATCTATTGCGGATTCCATGTGGCAAACAAAATGCGCCGCACCATTCTCACACCCGACGAGATAGTACAGGAATACAAGGCTATCAAGCGCCTCGGCCCGTTTGAAAACCTGCTCATCGTCACGGGAGAGAATCCCGCAAAGGCAGGCGTGCCTTATCTTGCCAAAGCGCTCGACCTTGCCAAACCTTTCTTTGCCAACCTCAAGATAGAAGTGATGCCGCTTGCCACGGAGGAATACGAAGAACTCACGCACCACGGCATGAACGGCGTGATTTGTTTCCAAGAGACTTACCATCGCGAAAACTACAAGACGTACCATCCGCGCGGCATGAAGTCGAACTTCGAATGGCGCGTGAACGGTTTCGACCGTATGGGCATGGCGGGTGTACACTCCATCGGCATGGGTGTGCTCATCGGACTGGAGAAAGAATGGCGCACCGACCTCACCATGATGGCGCGCCACCTTCGCTATTTGCAGAAACACTACTGGCGCACGAAATACAGCGTAAACTTCCCGCGTATGTGTCCGGCAGAAAACGGAGGCTTCCAGCCCAACTGCATCATGACCGACCGCGAACTCGCACAGCTCACCTTCGCCATGCGCATCTTCGACCACGACGTGGACATTTCCTACAGCACACGCGAACGTGCCGACTACCGCGACCACATGGCCACACTCGGCGTGACCACCATGTCGGCAGGAAGCAAGACGGAACCGGGCGGCTACTTCACTTATCCGCAAGCGCTCGAACAGTTTGAGGTGAGCGACCCCCGCACGGTGGACGAAGTGGTGGCGGGACTGAAACGCGTGGGCGTGGAACCCGTGTGGAAGGACTGGGACGGCTCTTTCGACCACATCCGCGAACGCACCAAAAAGCTGCACGTATGACGAACCGCTACGACCGACAGCTCCTTCTTCCCGAAATAGGCGAAGAGGGACAAAAGAAACTTCGCCAAGCTAGTGTGCTGCTCGTAGGGGCAGGCGGACTGGGTTCACCCATCTCGCTCTACCTCTGCGGAGCGGGCATAGGGCGGCTCGGCATTGTGGACGACGATGCGGTAAGCACCACCAACCTTCACCGTCAGGTGCTCTACAGCGAACCGCTCGTGGGGAAGTCCAAAGCGGAAGAAGCGGCAAAGCGCCTTTCTGCGCTCAACCCCGAAGTGGAAATAGAAACGCACGCTTACCGTTTGACAAAAGAAAACGCCGCCGACATCATTGCGCGCTACGACATTGTGGTCGACGGCTGCGACAACTTTGCCACACGTTTCCTTCTCGACGACGTTTGTGCCGCACAGCGCAAACCCTACGTCTACGGCGCTGTGTGTGGTTTCTGCGGCCAGGCCTCGGTTTTTCACGCCGGAAACGTGCCGCACAGCTACCGCGAACTCTACCCCGACGAAGCTGCCACCCTGGCCATGCCTCACCCTGGGAAGGCCATCGTGGGTATGACGCCAGGAATCGTCGGCAGCGTGCTTGCTTCACAAGTCGTGCAACTCGTCTGCGGCTTCGGCGAACCGCTCTGCGGAAAACTCTGGACGATAGACCTCCGCGACATGTCGACCTTCCTCATTGAACTCTGAAAGATGCCGCTCATGGAGTCGCTCATAGGGCGAGGTTTTGAAAACCTCCCCCACCTTTAATCCATATTCTTTAGCCAAATCGATGAATAACGTATCGATTGGGCTGCATTATAGGCTATTCTATAACCAAATCGGTCTATTTTTCTTCGATTTGGCTATAGAAAAGCCTATGCTTTTAATAGCTGCGTTTGTATAAATACAAATCATCACAACTATGTGGAAATATTACGCTTTGTTGTCAGCCTTCTTTGCCGCATTGACGGCAGTCTTCGCCAAAATTGGAGTGAAAGACGTTGATTC
>CAVJJO010000093.1:0-11257 GCA_963649665.1 Bacteroidaceae bacterium
AAAGGAAGCGAAGTGCAACCTTTCATCTACTTCAAGTTCTAACGTTGGTGGGACTAAATGATTTACGAATGTATTATATACAGGAACGTCGCACCCATAAGCTGTTAAGCCATCGCGCTTATGAGTGAAAGTTTCATCGCATAAAGAGATCGAATTATACAAAAAAATTACGTGAATCTATTTTCGCCACTTTGCAATGCCACCTCTCCAATTAATTTGCGGATGTATTTTCCCCCATTAAACCCTTACAATCACAAGCGCACCCATGAAATCTTAACAATATTTTTACACCGCAATTTATTTTATTTGCAAATTCTTTCCTTATCTTTGCCAATGACAAGCATAACAAAGGATTAAGCTTTGCTCGTCATCAACAAAAAAACAATCTTAAAAAAAATCACACATGAAAGATTTCAACTTACAGCCAATCGTTTTAAATGACGACATCGAGAACGTAGCAGACATACTTGCCAGTTCAGAAACTCTTGAAAGTTCATACGTTCCCGAGATTTCTTGTACAGGAATCGGAGGAGCCGCATGCAAAGAAGGATGTATTAGCGGTTGCAAAGACTCGGGGAAGACTGGACGTGATTGTTCTGACAGTTGCAAAGACGGATGCCAAACAGGGTGCTTAAAAGGCTGCAAGGATGGTTGCAAATCGAGCAACAAATAACGTAATTTTGTAAATAGAGTCTACTATCTATTATGCATTATGTCTAGAGCTAGTTACCTTCAAGGACAAATATTATTTCAAATCTGATTTAAAAGGCAATACAGTCTTTCTATTTGTATTTTTCAAAAACAACCTTTATAGATCCGAAAGCCCCACAAAGCCTAGTCAAGGCAACTTCTTGGATGAAAGAAGTTGCAAGAATGCACCCTGGTAGAAAAGTATTCCTGAAAACAACAAGCTTTTGCCCTTCCAAGGCGCAATGTCGCTAGGAATCAATACCCAGGCCTTGCCTTAGGCTAGGTTTTTGTTGGCACTTTTGGTCGTTTTACCTTTAATCAAAATCGTATTATTTACTCATATCATTACGAACTACGACCTATTGAGTTTGCAATTGTCATCTCATTACAAATCTAGCAACCTACATCCAACTACTCCAAACTATCATGAAAAGTATTATCTTCAACCCCGAATATCATTTAAGGCAAGATGGGAATAGGGTCATTTTATTTTCAGACGAGAATGTTTCCAATATGTCTGAAGACTGGTTTTCCTTCATCCATCCCTTACATGCAATGATGTTCTCGTTTTTTAACGGGAAAAACACTGCAGAAAACGAAATAGAACAATGCGCACGCTTTTTCAACTTGCCATTGCAAAAAATGGACGAAATCATATCGTATTTCCTCGAAAAGCCACATTGGAATTCAATAAAAAGCGGAAACGACTGGATAAGATTTCCCAAGAATGTCCTATTGTATATAGAAGTCGGAATCATAACCCGCAAAGAACACTACATTCCTACCGATTTTAAATACCTTGGTCCACCAGACTACAATACAGTTCGGCTAAATTACCCAATAAGTCTCAATATGGAGTTGACGATGAAATGTTATGCCAACTGCATCTATTGCTACGCCAATAGAAACCTTAGGGATAAATACATGCTTTCACTGAAAGAAATCCAGAGTGTAATCAAAGAAGCCAAAACAAACGGTGTTTACAACATAGACATCAATGGCGGCGACGTTCTGCTACATCCTCACATTAAGGAAATTTTAAGAGAACTTGCAGAAAACGGATACAGCCCCTTGATTTCCACTAAAATGGTGCCATCAAAAGATGTCATTGACTATATCTTATCACTTAAACCGCACGTACGTTTACAGATATCGCTTGATTCTTCACATCCTGAAATCTTGCATAAACTTATAGGCGTTCCCCTTGACTACATATCCAACATGTCTGAAGCCCTAGAGTATCTGACAACAAAAGAAGCAAAGATTCAAATCAACGTTGTACTCACAAAATATAATTCTGCAATAGAAGACATAAAGCACCTATTAGACTATCTGTCCTCCTACAAAACCGTTGAAGCGGTTCGCTTCAATCCTTGCGGCTACTCTCTATACAAAGAAGGATTCAAGGAACTTGTTGTTTCTGCAGAACAAATGGATTACATACTTTCAGAAATTGAAAGACTCAAAAATAAATACCCAAACATTGACATCAAAGCTTCCCCGTTCGACAGAAAATGTGACTTTTTGAACAAAAGCAACAATAACATGTTCTCTAACAGAGCTTTGTGCACAGGTGGTACCCGCTCTGCTGTACTCTTGCCAAATGGAGACGTCACAATTTGTGAAGAACTATACGAACATCCTAGCTTCATTTTAGGAAATGTAAGAGAAAATAGCCTTGAGGAAATATGGAATTCCCCAAAAGTTAAAAACTTATACCAATCACCTTTTAAGAACGATTCTTCAAGTGTGTGCAAAGCATGCACTTCGCAACGAGAATGCCGTACTGGCATTGGAATTTGTTGGGAAATGGCTGTAATGGCCTATGGAATGAACCAATGGGACTACCCCGACCCTCGTTGCCCTAAAGCACCAAACCCTAAATTTGATTTCTACTATGAATAATATAAGCAAACAAGTCATACGAGCAGCTATCGCCATTGCGCCAAGTTTTGTTTCTACTATATGCCATGCGCAAGTTCAAGACTCTGCAAAAACCTACCAACTCCGCGAAGCCATTGTAAATAGTCCGCTTTATGAATCACGCCCCGACGGAATAGTGTATAAAGCGAGTGCAGACTCTACACTAAAGGGCAAAGACAGTTTTGAAGCCTTACGCAATATGCCTCTGCTAAATGTAGAACGCAACGGGACTGTACGCTCCGTGAACGGCAATCCCATTGAATATCTCATCAACGGCTTACACGACAATGCATTAACAGGCAACATCCAATATTTTTTGGAACTACTTGACTCAAAATACCTAAGACGAATAGAAGCTCGTTTTGAACGAAACACAGAAGGTCAAGAAATACTGCATATAAACATAGTCACAAAAGGTCGCCTGTTAGGCTATAGAGGTAATGCCAATTCCACCTTACAAGATGAGCAATGGAGAAACGGAGCCTTTTTGTTCGCAAAAACAAAAAGGGTTGGACTGTCTTTTTCGTATTATAACACTTGGCAATGGGAACACAACTACAAATATGAGTCTGAGGAATGGAGATACAATAGCCAAGACTTATTCTACACCAAATACAATTCAAAATCGTCGGGATACAAAACTGACTTGAACAAATTTGAAGCACAGTTTTCATATGAATTTTCCCCTCAAAGAATACTTACAGTTTTC
The DNA here is from genome assembly GCA_963649665.1 of Bacteroidaceae bacterium. Taxonomy (GTDB): domain Bacteria; phylum Bacteroidota; class Bacteroidia; order Bacteroidales; family Bacteroidaceae; genus Alloprevotella. The sequence goes on from CAVJJO010000093.1 coordinate 3,323, forward strand.
GGCAGCGCTTCATTCAAAATAAATCCACATTCCAACTCAACGAATCATGCCTATGCTGAAAACGCCATTGGGCAACAAACCTACAACTATACACGCAGCAATCTCAGTCAAACCGACAACGATGAAGAATATTATGCAGCTGTGGACTATGAACACCTTTTTGGAGAAGATGCCGAAAAGGGGAAATTTTATGTGGGATACAATTTCTATTCACGCCCTATAGATCGCCACATCAGCAATGAATACACACTCTTGGAATATTTAGAGCCTTCCTATGTAAGAGATTTCTATGACACCTACATCCAAAGTTCCAATAGAGACAATCAACATGTTCTTACCGCCCTATACCGCCGTAAATTCAATGGACATCAACTCTATCTGGAAGATTTTGCACGTTACATTGATGAAGAAACGATAGAAGACCGACTAAAGAAATATCGTTATGCAGCTACTTACAAAGAGGTTTCAGAAAAGGACCAGTACGACTACAGTCAATGGGCCAACAACCTGAAGATTGGCTATAGCTACACCGCATCAAAACTCAGTTTTGGTGTAGGAGCCAACCATTCATTCATAAAAGCCAGTTCCAAAAATCCATTACTCAACAATTCATATTCATCCATATTTCAGTTTATCAACCCATATGCAGACATATCCGTTACTCTGAAAAGCAAAACTCTTTTACGCTTATCTTATACACTTGGCCACCAAGTTCCCAACATCGGAGCATTAAACCCCTACCGAAACACAGATAAGCCCAACGAAGTTTCATACGGAAACCCCAACCTCAAAGCGCAAACCAACAATTCGCTTACTCTTTCCGGAAATTTTCGCATTGGTAAAATCAACCTTTACGCAAGTTCTTCCCATTCGTTTGCAAAAGACATCATACTGCAGCACTCGTTTCTTGAAGAAAACATGTTGCACACAACGAAGGATAACATCGGCAAGCGATACGAAAACCTAACGAAAGTCAACATGTCTTCCAAAATAACCCGTACAACATGGATGCAAATAGAAGCAAACCTCTATTATACAGATTATGCTAAAACATTTCTTTACAGGCGAAACAAAGGTTGGACATTCTCTACCAACTTATTTGTAGAGCAAGAATTTCCGCGCGACTATACCCTCACTGCCGGAGGCGGATATAATAGTCCCTATATCTATATGCAAAGCAAAGGATCTCATGACTACTATTATAAATTGGGGTTAAACAAAATCTTCCTCAAGCAACGCATTACGCTCAGTCTGGAAGCCCAAAGTTTCATCCCTCTCTACTATAAAAGCCGAAATACCACATTCTCACCCAATTATAATCTTTCAGCACATAGCCGCAGTTTCCACGCTAGATTCGAACTAAGCTTCAGATGGAGATTCGGTAAGCTTAAAGCAGACCGGCATGAAGTTGACAGAATCGAAACTAACAATGACATAAAGTACAACTATGACGAATAAATATATTGACCACATTATCGATTGTGAGATGGAAAGGCTATCTATCCACAGAAACCCTTTCCTCAAGAATGGCTATATGGGTCTATGCCTGTTTCTTGTCGGCATGTATGAACTTACGACGCATGAAAGGTATTACGATTTAGCACAACAATGCCTTCAACTCAGTTGTAGTTCAATAAAGAGGAGAAGTCGTGTCAACTTCGCCAACGGACTGACAGGCATTGGTCTCTCAATACTTTTTCTACATAAAAAAGGACTCATAAAAGGAAATCTTCAGAACATTCTGAAAAGTATTGACGATGAGATTTACCATAACGTGACCGAACTTATAGAACATCAGCCCAACTTCACTGTAAAGGGACACGAAGAGGCCTTGATGGACGTAGCTTTGTACATGACTGAACGGATAAAAACAAGCGAACTGTCATATTCCGAAGACCAAATTCTCAAACTGTTTGCAAACAAGCTGCTAAACACTTTGTACCAAGGACACGACTATAGCTTTTACCTTGAGCCCATTCCCTATTCTATCAATTATGGACTTGCCCGTTTTATCTTGCTCCTAAGTCGCATTGCGTCCTTAAACATTTGCAGAGATAGAGTATTGCATATTTGGGAAGAGATGCGACGGACGGTTCTGTCACAATCGCCTTATTTCGATAGCAACAAACTATTGTTGCTCTTTGCATTAAAAGAAATACGGCATTGTATTCCCAACGACAATGAACTGAATAAAACAATCGAACGATTTGCAGAACAGATTTCATTGTCACACATATTAAAATACGAAATTCCCGCAGATGCAATGTCCATCACCACCGGCCTACCCAGTATAATAGGCCTTTGGAGCGTACTCAAAATGCCATTGAGTGGAACAGTCGCAATCGAATCCATACAAAAGTTAGAACACTCCATTTTCCACGATATGGACTACGAAAACATCGTTGAAAACAAATTCACCGGACTAGACGGCATATTGGGATACAGCATCACTTATTTCTACCTATTGAAAAGCTATGGAAAGAATTAATCTTATGGATGTCGACTTTGTCATCCCCGTACGGATAGACTCAATTGTCCGTTTAGAAAATCTTTTAGCAACCATTGGCTATCTCACCAACCACTTCCAAACGAACATCTTCGTTCTTGAAGCTGCCACTACAAACAATCATATTTTAGAGAAAACACTTCCAAGCGGCGTTGCATATTGCTTCATAGAAGATTTCGATCCGATATTTCATCGCACGAAGTATATCAATATCCTTAAGAATAAAGGCTTTGGACAATACTTGGCCATATGGGATGCAGACGTAATCATTGATTACCGCCAAATCTCGAATGCTATTAATTTACTTCGAAAAGAGTCGGCAGACGTTGCTTTTCCTTACGATGGACACTTTTACGATACAACTGAAATTATACGAAGCGTTTATCTTGGAACTGCAGACATTTCCGTCCTTAGCAACAACACCGCCAAGATGTCCTTACTTTACGGAACAAACATGACAGGAGGAGCAGTTATAATAAAACGCAATAAGTTTGATGCAGCAGGAGCTGAAGACGAAAGCTTTTACGGATGGGGACCCGAAGATTGGAACCGCGTGGAAAAGTGGAAAAAGTTCGGCTACAACATAAGAAGAGCCGATGGTCCTCTTTTCCACCTCTCACACCCCAGAGACCTGAACGGCCGTCTGAATTCAGAGTGGCTCACAAGGTACGCATTCAATACTTTGCAAACAACTCAGCGCAGCAGCCTCGAAGAGATAAAATCAACGATTGGGACAGTTAAGAAAAACGAACCTCTTACAAAAACAAAACTCCATATTGGATGCGGAAATTGTATTCTACCATCATGGTTAAACACCGACATCCAACCATGCTCTGAAGAGGTGCAGTTCATGGATATCACGAAGCCGTTTCCGTTTGCGGCCCAATCGTTCCGTTTCGTTTTTGCAGAACACGTTTGCGAACACATATCTTTCTGCGAATTCACCTCTGCCCTAGATGAAATCCACCGCATTCTAAAAGTTGGAGGAGTATTCCGTATTGCTATGCCTTCATTTGACTTCCTGGTAGATTTATACAACAATCCACAAGAAACGACAAATTCACGTTATATCAAATGGAGCATTGACAAGTTCGCCTCAACACTTGAAAGTTGTTATTTAGCAACCCCGCAAGACGAGGCCGTTTTCACCATCAACAAGTTCTTACATAGTTGGGGACATCAGTTTGTGTATAACACACACCTCATTAAACACCTGTTGGAAAGAGCGGGCTTTCATCACATCAAGCAATGCTATGCTGGAGAAAGTTGCCACAATGATCTGAAGAACCTTGAACAACATGGGACGCAAATACCACAATGGGCAAACCTTGTGGAAACCATTGTTTTTGAAGCCGAAAAATAAAAAAGGAGAATCAGTCTACACATAAGAACGAGGACCGCATTATTGCATTGACAAGATTTCTTACTTGTTACTGTTTTGAAAATTGAAAAAATCAAGAAGAATTTATTCTTCAACTTGCGATGTCAAGCATTTTGTACTACCTTTGCTTATGATAATCAACAATGGGACTTATAATCCCTACATTTCCAACGGCCTATAAAGGTTTTCACAAGCCTACATATAAGCCAAAAACTCAAAAACAATTCACATGGCTAGCAGCACAGACCCCAACGCAGTAGAGCAACGCTTGAAAGCACTCCAGGCAGCCATTGCCAAAATAGAAAAAGACTTCGGCCAAGGTTCTGTTATGAAAATGAGCGACAAAAGAGTCGCCGACATTGAAGTCATCCCCACAGGAAGTCTCGCACTCAACGCCGCACTAGGCGTAGGCGGATACCCCAAAGGACGCATCATAGAAATCTACGGTCCCGAGTCGTCCGGTAAAACCACACTCGCCATTCATGCCATCGCCGAGTGCCAGAAACAGGGCGGAACAGCAGCGTTCATCGATGCAGAACACGCTTTTGACCGCTACTACGCACAAAATTTGGGCGTAAACATTGATGAACTCATCATCTCCCAACCCGACAACGGCGAGCAAGCTTTGGAAATTGCCGACCAACTTATACGTTCATCCGCCATTGACATCATCGTCATTGACTCCGTAGCAGCATTGGTTCCCAAAGCGGAAATCGAAGGCGACATGGGTGAAAACAAAGTCGGTCTCCACGCCCGTCTCATGAGTCAAGCGCTCCGCAAACTCACGTCAAACATCAGCAAGACCAAGACAACCTGCATCTTCATCAACCAAATACGTGAAAAGATTGGTGTGATGTTCGGTAATCCCGAAACTACCACTGGCGGTAACGCACTGAAGTTCTACTCCACCGTACGCCTCGACATTCGCCGTGTCACCACCATCAAAGACGGCGACAAAGCCGTCGGCAACCAAGTGCGCGTAAAGGTTGTAAAGAACAAAGTGGCGCCTCCCTTCCGCAAAGCAGAGTTTGAAATCACATTCGGAGAAGGCATTTCCCACACGGGAGAAGTTGTAGACCTCGGTGTGGAAAGCGGGGTCATCAAGAAGAGCGGTTCGTGGTTCAGCTACGGCGACACACGCCTCGGACAAGGTCGCGATGCCGTGAAGAAAGTAATCAAAGACAACCCCGAACTCTCCGAAGAAATCGAAGCCAAGATTGCCGTGGCACTCAAAAAAGCCAACGACGAAATAGGCATTGAATAAAAAACGAACAGCTAAGGGCAGTGCCCATTAACGTATCGCATACAACGCAAACATCCCGCATCTCATGAGTAGAGATGCGGGATGTTTGCGTTTGCGTTTGCATTGTAGTCTGCTATTTCTGTAAAAAGTCAGTCAAGGAAACCTTGATGGCGCAAGCATTCAAGCAGCCCTTTCGACATCGCCACACAGTCCTTTTCCGTATAACGGATGTCCGTGAATATCTGTGCAAGCGTTTCCGTACCGTTCACACGGACAAAATCCTTGTTCACCGGAAGGTTCTCTTTTTCTTCGTAGTCGCGGTCTATGGTAGCCGGCGTGGCAGGCTGGTAAACTTCATCGTGGCGAATTGCCGTAAGAGGGAGCCGTTCTGAAACATTTGGCTGCTCATCGGGCCAACCCAATGTGATGGTAGCCACAGGCATCACCAATCGCGGCAATTGAAGAATGTCTACAATCATCTGAGGCTGATAAACAGTGGTTCCCAAAAAGCAAAGTCCAAGTCCTGCTTCTTCTGCCAAATCGCAAAAGCGTTGGCAATAAAGCAAAGCATCTGTTGCCGCATTTTGATAAGACAGAAAATTGTCGTAGCCCGGATGCCCCTTACGAAGTTTTGCCCACTCCGTGGTACGATGGTAGTCTGCACAAAAGGTCAGAACCACAGAAGCTCCCGTAACCATCGGTTGGTTGAAATGAGCCGGCGCCAAACGCTTTTTCTGTTCTTCACTGCGCGTGACAACCACACTGTAGAGCTGCAGGTTGCCCATGGTTTGCGTATGTTCTGCCTCAGAAAGGATACGGTTCAAGAGTTCGTCATCAACCGGACGATTGGAATATTTTCTTACTGATGCACGTGTCATATAATAATGTATTTTTGAAACACTACAAAGTTAGCGAATCACATCTTCACAGCCAAAACACCACCCCTCAGCAATTGCGTTTGATCTATCGTAGGAGGCATTTCAAGTTTCGCACCGTTGAAAGTGACAGACTTCATCGCAGTCTGAAGCGTAGTGGCATTCTTCACATGAAGTATGAAGCGCCGGTTATCGTTGTAATACAAAGTAACAACGTTAAAGAAAGGATGTTCCAATCTATACGCTATCTGACTTTCTGAACCTTGTGTCTTATGAGGATAAAGTCCCATGGCACATACAAGGAAACGCATGGCGTTCCTTCCAGTAACATCCTCTGAGGTTGCAGCGCCACTCATACTACCGGACACGTAGGTCTTTACCAACGAATCGGCACATGCAATCAATGAATCAGATTCCGTCAACATTTCTGACGACAACTTCTGCATAAAGTCCGAAGTGCCATTGAGTTTGCGAAACGCAGGAATCTGCATTACACGTTCCAGAGCCACATAAAAAGACGTACGCAAAGCGGCATCTCTTGTTTCCACCACAATCTTGTCGCTCATGCGTGAATCGTCGGAAATACGTCGCGAAGGCTTGCAGGAAGTTTCTTTATTCGTAGTGTTTGCAGTTCGTGACTGAGTAGTACGCTGCGGCTTTGACTGAACAGATGTAGCATGCGATGGTTTATCGTCACGCTTAGAAGTATTATTCGCCGAGTAACTCTCATTCGTCTTCTCAACTTTCGTCTTTGGTGCAGAAGCGAGAAGGGCATTTGTCAACGCAGACTTAGGCATATGCCCTTCCACCGCAGCATAAGCGGCATCGGCAGAAAGTGTTGACACAGCGGAGACTACTTTCAGCGGTTCGTCTTTCTGCAAATCAAACGTAAACACAGCCTTAAGTCTCGACTCACGAGTTCCATTCTTCAGCGTAACGGATTCGCGGCGAATGTTGTAACTGTCAAAGCGTTTGGAAAAGCGAGCATAATAATACTGTGTCTTTTTCTCAGGAGTGTTCTGTTTCTTAAAAGCACAGATTGTCTGATGATCTACAAACCGAACGGACATATTTCCATCTTCCAGTCCATTCAGCGCATGGTCTATGTCTATCAAAAAACCTTTCTCCGCTACAGTATCGGGAAACACATAAGTTTGTTCAACTATAGTACCGAGCGTTTTCACTTGAGCGTTTATGCCATAGCGTCCAAGATAAAAATTCAAATCTTTTTGGTTAGATAAATCCGTCGTAGACGCAACTTGGTCATCAGACTCGTTCAGGTTCTTATAACTTGAGGCATAGGCCATATACTGGGTAGAATCCTTCTCGCCTACATATACCAATATAGGACGACCTATAAAAGGCATCTGCAAGAAGCCATTTAACTTATCAGTCCCAACTCCTTGCATAAACCCGCTCAGATAATTATCGTGATAGGAACTCACAGACGAAACTTGAGCGTCTTGGTGAAAATGAAATAAGGGAAATACAACCTGAGCTTTAGCTTTAAGCGAAAAGAGCATTGAAAGGACAAAAAATGCGGACTTTACAAACAAATATCTCGACATAGTTAGTTTAGACAAACAAATGATGTGATAGCAATAAATTAATACTTCTACAAAAATAGCGAAATAAGCGTAAATAGCCAAAGATCATATGCAGAGAGCGAAGGGGAAGGTTCAACTCCAAAACTTTAACGCCCGGATTGTAGGACATTAAAAGAAAAGGACTGAAGGTTCGTGTAGAGCGTAAAGTTTTGGGAAACGTCACCCCCATGAGCGATTGCATGACGTTTCCCCAACCTCGTGCAGTGCACGAGGTTGGGCATAAAAAAAATAGTCCGAACTTTCGTCCGGACTATCTGTCAAGTGTTTGAAAAAGTTGGCGGCGACCTACTCTCCCGCGGGTGTGCAGTACCATCGGCGCGATT
>CAVJJO010000094.1:0-11145 GCA_963649665.1 Bacteroidaceae bacterium
GGCTTGAACCAACGACCCCCTGATTAACAGTCAGGTGCTCTAACCAACTGAGCTACTGAAGCCTTTATTCAGCGACGGAAGTTCTACTAAGTGCGCTTCAGGATGGGCTTGAACCAACGACCCCCTGATTAACAGTCAGGTGCTCTAACCAACTGAGCTACTGAAGCAGTGACATGAAGTAAAAAACTTGCCGTCTATTGCTGAATTGCGGTGCAAAGGTAAGTCTTAATTTTGAAAAAGCCGTATCTTTGCGCAGAAAAAATCAAAAAAAATCGGATGAATAAGATTTTGGGCATTGGAAATGCCCTTATAGACGCGCTTGTGCAGATTGACGGCGAGCAACTTCTTGAGGAACTGGAATTGCCTAAGGGTTCCATGCAACTCATTGATCGTGAGCGTTATGCCGAAGTGAGTCGTCGCCTTTCACCGCTTGCTCAAAAGCGTACAACCGGCGGTTCGGCCTGCAACACCATACGCGCACTCGCCCACATGGGCACACCCACTGCATTGATAGGCCGTGTGGGAAGCGACGAGATGGCCGACGTGTTTGCCCGCAATTGTGAGGCGTGCAGTATCGATGCCCATCTCGTTCTCGACGAAGAGCTGCCCACAGGCGTAGCCACCACCCTCATAACCCCCGACGGACAACGCACCTTCGGAACCTATCTCGGCGCAGCAGCCCAGCTCACGGCGGCTGACTTGAAGACCGAATGGTTCGACGGATGCGGATATTTCTATATAGAAGGCTACCTCGTGCAGAACCATGCACTCATTCGCCGCGCCGTCAGACTTGCCCACGAAGCCGGCCTCCAGGTGTGTCTCGACCTTGCCAGCTATAACGTGGTGGAGGCAGAGCGCGATTTCTTCGGAGAACTTCTTGCCGAAACCGACATCGTCTTTGCCAACGAATATGAAGCCTGTGCGTTTACGGGCGAGGACGACCCGCTCTACAATCTTGAAGAACTCTCTTCGCTCTGCGGCATTGCCGTGGTGAAGGTGGGCAAGCGTGGCGTGTATGTGCGCCGTGGCGACGAGCAGACCTTCTGCGAAGCGCGCGAAGTGCCCCATGTGGTCGACACCACAGCCGCCGGCGACTACTTTAGCGCTGGTTTTCTCCATGCGCTTGCCTCGGGCGGAAGTCTTCACGAGTGTGCCGAACTCGGTTCGCTCCTTGCCGGCCACATCATTGAGGTGGTGGGCACGGCACTCGACGAGCCTACGTGGCAGAAGCTTCGCCAAATGGCAGCGTCGCTGCACCGCTAAGCGTTCGTTTGGCAAACGCTTACGGTCGGCACTCCTTATTATAATAGTGGTACTTGGAAAACCCACACTTAAGGCAATGCCGCGGCATTGCCTTTTCCTTACGCATCAAAACAGTATGAAACGTTTTACCGGCTTTATTCTCCTTCTGTTGCTTGCATTGCCTTGCGCCGCGCAGCGTAAAGGGCACAATTTCGAGGTGGCGAAGTATCTGGACATATTCAATGCCCTTTACCGCGACCTCGACCTCTACTATGTGGACACGCTCAATGCGAAGACCAACATCGACAATGCCGCATCGTATATGCTCGAGATGCTCGACCCCTACACCGAGTATTTTCCTGAAGAGGAAACCTCCTCGCTTCGTCAGATGACCACGGGAAAATACGACGGCATAGGTTCCGCCATATATTACAAGAAGTCGGAGGACCGCTGCATCATCAGCGAACCCTACCAGGGCATGCCTGCCGACGAGGCCGGCTTGCTTCGTGGCGACGTAATCCTCTCCATTGCCGGCCACGACATCCCAGTGTGTGGCAGCACCCCCGTGCAGGATTACAGTTCCGACGTAAGTGCAAGGCTCCGCGGCGAGGCGGGCACAACGTTTGAGATACGCGTGCGCCGACCTTCCACCGGCCGCGTGATGACGTTCAACGTGACGCGCCGCCATATCGTCACCCCAAGCGTGACGCTCCAGAAAGTGCTCAACGACAGCGTGGGCTACGTACACGTCACGCAATTCATAGAAAACACTGCCACTGACTTGCAGCGTGCCATCTCAGGTTTGAAGACCGACGGTGCGCGCCGCCTCATACTCGACCTCCGCGGAAATCCCGGCGGGCTTGTGGAAGAAGCCGTGAAGGGTGTGAATCTCTTCATTCCCCGCGGCCGCGAAGTGGTAAGCATGCGCGGCAAGATAAAGGAGTCGAACAGCACGTTCCGCACCACCGCCGACCCGCTCGACGCCGACATGCCCCTTGTGGTGCTCGTCGACTCGTTTTCGGCCTCTGCTTCAGAAATCATGAGCGGTGCGTTGCAGGACTACGACCGTGCCGTGGTCATCGGGCGCCGCACTTACGGCAAAGGCCTCGTGCAGCAGAGCCGCGAGCTGCCCTATAAGTCGATGATAAAGCTCACCACGGGAAAATACTACATTCCCTCGGGCCGTTGCGTGCAGGCTTACAGTTTCAAGGATGGACTTCCCGTGCACCGCCCCGACAGCCTTTCGCGTCTTTTCCGCACCGCCGCCGGCCGCCCCGTTTACGACGGAGGAGGCATTACCCCCGACGTGGTGGTGCCTGCCGACAGCCTTCCCACACTCATTGCCTATCTCAGCGCCAGCGACCAGCTCATCGACTTTTGTGTGAACTACCGCGCGCACCACGCCACCATAGCTTCTCCTTCGGAATTCCGTCTTACGGACGACGAGTATGCCGACTTCTGCAAGTTTATGAAGGACAATGCTTTCAGTTACGATCCGCAAAGCTTGCGCGTGCTCAAGACGTTGCGCTATGTGGCTCATGTGGAAGGCTACGATGCCGATGCCGAAGCCGAGCTCAATGCGCTGGAAGCCAAACTCAAGCACGACGAGGACCGCGACTTCCGTCGTTGGGAGAAGGAGATACGCCGCGTGGTGGAGCAACGAATCGTTGAAACCTACTACTACAGCATTGGCGGCGAGGAGTACAGTATTCGTCACGACTCGGTGCTCGACCGTGCGCTGCAAACCATTTCGTCGCCGCGGCATATGCAAAAGATACTCAACGGAGAACCCGACGCTTAGGCGGGTGGAATGCGCTTCGCCCCCATGCGCTGCGCACTAATGCTTGCCCTTTTGTAAACGAACCTTTCGTTTGTTAATTTTCCACCCTTCATTTTTTCGCCCGTGCGCTTCAAACTAGAGAGCAAATCAAGGCTTTTTCGCTTCTTTTCGGCACATTTTCGCCACTCCAAGGCAGCTTGTGAAAATTCCCCTTAGCCCCAAAACGTTGGGCCTAAGGGGAATTTTTTCTAGATGCCTTGGAGTTTTTACTGGAAAGGGGTGGATTTTTGCTTCAATGGGACGTTTTATGCAGCGGTATGCAGCAAATTCTGAATATATGCGTACCGCGTGAGAGAAAGATGCATAATTATGCACGCTGAGAATCGCGTATTTCCGAGCGTCTGCGCTGGCGGTGATTTCTACGCGATTCTCAGTGTTAAAAAAAAGACTCTTGATGTGTTCTGCTTGGCTGCTACGCCCATGGGGGTGACGTTTTCAAAACGTCACGCTCTGCACACTGCCAAGAGTTGCTCTTCGTGGCTGCGCTTTATAGAAAGCAGCTCCTCGTCAGTCAAGATTGTAGCATAGTCTCTCCATGCGCTGATACATTATATGTGTGCAAGTTGTTTTTTGTATGTTGTCAAGCGGTTTTTTAATCGTTACTTAAAAAGTTTCACTATCTTTGTCGCGTCTAACTGTGAACAAACAAATAAATAGACATATGATCAACATCAAGACTATGCTGGTATCGGCCCTCATGATGGGCTTTGCCACGCAATCAGCCTTGGCACAGGACTGCTGCGAAAGCAAGTGCAAAGGCAAGAAAGACTATCCCTATGCCTTCATCGGCATTCAGGGCGGTGGTCAGGTAACCTTCACTAACTACCAGGCCGACAAGCTCATCACCCCCATCGGTGCTGTCAGCGTAGGCGGCATGTTCACCCCCGCAGTAGGTGCGCGCATCCACGTGAGCGGCCTCAACGAAAAGGGTGGACTCAAGAGCTTGGGCACGACGTACGACTACAAGTTCGTCACCTCCAACCTCGACCTCATGCTCAACCTTTGCAACGTGTTCGCTCCCCAGAAGCACCACACGCTCAACGCCTACCTCATCGGCGGTGTGGGTCTCGGCTACGCTTGGGACAACGACGACCTCAACGGCATGAACACTTCCGCCCTCTCCGACGGACTCAACCTCAAGTGGGAAGACGATCGCCTCGTCCACAACTTCCGCGTAGGTATGCAGCTCGAAGCTGAACTCTGCCGTGCCGTGGGACTTGGCCTCGAAGTGACCGCCAACAACTATCACGACCGTTTCAACTCCAAGATAAACAACCACGGCGACTGGCAAGTGCAGGCTCTCATCGGCCTCAACTTCAAGTTTGGCCGCGGCAAGGCAAAGGCTGCTCCTGCTCCCGTGCCCGTGCCCGAGCCCACTCCCGAGCCCGTGGTAGAACCCACTCCCGAGCCCGTAGTAGAGCCTACTCCCGAGCCCAAACCCGAAGTGAAGAAGCTCGCTGAAAAGCGTGTCGACATCTTCTTCAAGATCAACTGCTCCGCCGTCAGCGACAGCGAAGAAGCCAAGGTGAAGGATCTCGCTCAGTGGATGAAGGACCACCCCACAGCAAAGGCCGAAGTGATGGGCTATGCCGATGCCGGCACCGGCAACGCAGCCATCAACCGCAGTATCTCTGAGAAGCGTGCTGCTCGCGTGGTAAAACTCCTCACTGAGAAATATGGCGTAGAAGCTTCACGCTTCACCTCCGGTTACAAGGGCGACACCGTTCAGCCCTTCGCCGACAACGATTCCAACCGCGTGGTTATCGGCATCGCCAAGGAACAGTAAATCCACACAGCGCGCTTCGCGTGCATAAACAACCATACAGCGTCCGCAAAATCCAGCAAAGGGTTTTGCGGACGTTGCGTTTTGTGCGCAACTTTCGCCTTGTCAAGGGAAACGTAAACCGCAAAGCGCAAAAAAATCGTACTTTTGCCTTATGAAACGCAAAGTCACAGTCATCAAAGTGGGCGGGAAAGTAGTGGAAACGCCCCAAAGCCTTGAACGTCTCCTTCAGGACTTCGCTGCCATCGGCGGCGAAAAAGTATTGGTACACGGAGGCGGCCGCACCGCCACCGACGTGGCGCGCCAGTTGGGCGTGGAAACCCACATGGTCGACGGCCGCCGCATCACCGACGGCGAGATGCTCCGCATCGTCACCATGGTCTATGGCGGACTCGTCAACAAAAACCTCGTGGCGCGCCTTCAGAGCCGCGGCGTGAACGCCCTCGGACTCTGCGGAGCCGACATGGACGTGATACGCTCCCACCGCCGTCCCCCCGTGGGCGGAATAGACTACGGCTTCGTAGGCGACGTGGATCGTGTGGACGGAGCGCACCTTGCCGCACTGCTCGCTGCCGGCATCACCCCCGTGATGGCACCCCTCACCCACGACGGAGAAGGTCATCTGCTCAACACCAACGCCGATACCATCGCTTCCGAAACTGCCAAGGCTCTTGCCGCAGCCGGACTGGAAGTGACGCTCATCTATACCTTTGAGCACGCCGGCGTGCTCACCGACCCCGACGACGAAGAAAGCGTCATCCCCCTCATCACCCCGCACGACTTTGCGCGCCTCAAGGCCGAAGGCATCATCTCGGGCGGCATGATTCCCAAAATAGAAAATGCCCTCCGTGCCGTAGAGCAGGGCGTGCGCCGCGTGGTCATCACTCGCGCCGACGCCATTGACGGCTTCTGCGGAACAAGCATAGAACCGGCAGCTGCCGAATAGCGCCACATAAACATCCTCACCATGTCACAATACGAAATAATGGCTCCCGTCGGTTCGCGCGAATCGCTTGCCGCAGCCATCAAGGCCGGAGCCGACTCCATATACTTTGGCATAGAAGCCCTCAACATGCGCGCTCACAGCGCAAGCCATTTCACCATCGACGACCTGCGCGACATAGCCGCACAGTGCGCCGAGCACGGCATGAAGTCCTATCTCACCGTCAACACCATCATCTACGACGAGGACATCCCCCTCATGCAGCAAATCTGCGATGCCGCCCTCGAAGCGCGCATCTCAGCCATCATCGCTTCCGACGTGGCCGTCATGACCTACTGCCGCAAGATAGGCCAGGAAGTGCACCTCAGCACGCAGCTCAACATATCCAACGTGGAAGCCCTTCGCTTCTACGCACAGTTTGCCGACGTGGCGGTGCTTGCCCGCGAACTCTCGCTCGATAAGGTGGCACACATCCACAAAACCATTGAGGAAGAGCACATCTGCGGTCCTGCCGGCGAACCCGTACGCATAGAAATGTTCTGCCACGGTGCGCTCTGCATGGCCGTCAGCGGCAAGTGTTACCTCTCGCTCGACAACCTCGGCCGTTCCGCCAACCGCGGACAGTGCATGCAGGTGTGCCGCCGCTCCTACACCGTGCGCGACCGCGAAACCGGCACCGAGCTCGACGTGGACAACAAGTACATCATGAGTCCGAAGGACCTCAAAACCATCGGCTTCATAGACCGCATGATGAAGGCCGGCGTGCGCGTGTTCAAGATAGAAGGCCGCGCGCGCAGTGCCGAGTACGTCTACACCGTCGTATCCTGCTACAAGGAAGCCATCCGTGCCGTGGAGGAAGGCACGTTCACCGCCGAGCGCGTGGAAGAATGGAACGCCCGCCTCGCCACCGTGTTCAACCGCGGCTTCTGGGACGGCTACTACCTCGGCCAGCGCCTTGGCGAATGGAGCGAAGTGTACGGCTCGTCGGCCACCGAGAAGAAGCAATACATCGGCAAGGGACAGAAATATTTCTCCCGCCTCGGCGTAGGAGAGTTCTACCTTGAAGCCGGCGATTTCACGGTCGGCGACAAACTCCTCATCATCGGTCCCACCACCGGCGCCCTCTACGTCACTGCCACCGACATCCACGGCGACAACGGTCCCGTCGACGTAGCAAAGAAAGGCATGCGCGTATCCATCCCCGTGCCCGAAAAGGTGCGCCCGAGCGATAAGTTGTACAAAATCGTCTCCACGAGCAATGACTAAGCCCGTCCTCCTCTTCGACTTCGGCGGCGTGCTCGTAGACCTCGTGCGCGAACGTGTGGAGAAAGCGTTCGACCGCATAGGCTTCGACATACGTCCCTATCTTGGCGCGTTCAAGCAAAGCGGCGTGTTTTCCCAATTGGAACAGGGCCGCATCTCCGTGCCCGACTTCTGCCAGGCGCTGCGCCAGCTTTCTTCCGACGCCTCGCGCATGACGGACGAAGCCGTCGTGGAGGCCTGGGAAAGCTATCTCGACACCGTGCCCGAAGAACGCCTCGAAATGCTGCTGCGCATCCGCCGCCACTACTCCGTGAATCTTCTCAGCAACACCAACGAGGTGCATTGGCGCATGGCAGAGGAACGCTTCTTCCGCTACAACGGTTTGGGCGTGAACGACTTCTTCGACCACATTTTCCTCTCCTGCCGTCTCGGCATGGAAAAGCCCGACCCCGCCATTTTCCGAAAGGTAGTGGAAGGGCTCGGCGTGGAGGCATCCGACGTGCTCTTCCTCGACGACAGCGAAACCAACTGCGAAGCCGCCCGCGCCTGCGGCCTTCAGGCTCTTGTGGCGCCGGCTGGAAGCGCATGGTTCAAGTACTTCGACAGCGAAGGCCGCCTTCTGCCTGCACTTTAAAAACCTTACTGCCATGTACAACTTCACTTTCCACAAATTTAAGCGCGAAACCGACGCCTCAGCACGCTATTGCGCCGCCATCGGCTTCTTCGACGGCGTGCATCGTGGCCATGCCTTCCTGATAGAGCAGGTGAAAGCAGCCGCAGCGCAGCGCGGATTGCGTCCCATCGTCATCACGTTTGAAGAACATCCGCGCTTGGCGCTCGGAACCACGCGCTACTGGCCCGAACTGCTCACCACCAATGAAGAGAAACTGCAGTTGCTCAAGCAAACGGGCATTGACGGGTGCGTGATGCTCCATTTCGACCACGCCATGTCTATGCTCACTTCCTCTGAGTTCATGCAGCTTGTGCTTGAAAAGCAAATAGGCGTAGGTTGCCTCGTGGTAGGCTACGACCACCACTTTGGCTCCGACCTCAGTTCCGGCTTTAAGGATTATGTGCGCTATGGTCGCGAGTGCGGCATAGAAGTAATTCGTGAGCGTCCCTTCGAAACGGGCGACATACGCATCAGTTCTTCCGCTACGCGCCGCTTCCTTACGGGCGGAAACGTGGAGATGGCACGCACCTGCCTCGGCCGCCCTTACCTGCTTGAAGGCACCGTGGTAAAAGGGCGTCACGAAGGCACGAAACTCGGATTTCCTACCGCCAACCTTGCTCCCGACTGCAACGAGCAGCTTGTTCCCGGCCGCGGTGTCTATGCCGTGCGGGCCGAAATAAACGGCTTCAGTTACATGGGTATGCTCAACATAGGCTGGCGACCCACGCTCAACAACGGCAACGACCAGACCATAGAAGTACATCTGCTCGACTATTCCGGCAGTGACCTCTACGGCGAACACGTCCGCATAAAATTCTACCGCCGCGTACGCGACGAACATCGTTTCGAATCGCTTGAAGAACTCAAGGCGCAGCTCGCTGCCGATGCCTATGCCGTACGCCAAATGCTCAACGAAAAATGAAACGCGCCATTGTCATATTCTGCCTCTTTGTGATGGTTTCCATCATAGCCAGCGGCGTAGCGTTGCTCTTCGGCAATTACAACGCCCTTGCTGCCGGTGTGCCATTGCGCGAACTGAAAGTGTCGGCAGTGGCAAGCGGCGTGTCGCTTTTCGTCATGGAGTTTCTGCTTTCAGTAGGCCTCGTGTGGTATTTCTCGTGGGCAGACAAGGGGGTACGCATGGCGTTGAAAGACGTGGTGCCCGTATGCGCTCCCAAATTGATAGGCAGTATTCTAGGCCTTTTGCTCCTTAGTGTAGGCCTTTCGATAGCTCTCGGCCCGCTGCATCTCTCCGACGGCGGCAGCACGCTCCTCTTTGGGGAAATGAAGCACAATGCGCTCTGCATGCTCCTCCTTTGCGTGGTGGGACCTGTGACGGAAGAACTCGTATTCCGCCGCGGCATTCTCCTCGGACTGCTGAAACACGGCGTTCGTCCCGTTTGGGCATTGGCGGTAAGTACTCTGCTCTTTGCCCTCATTCACGGAAACTTGGCACAAGGCGCCGTAGCGCTCATTGGAGGGGCTTTTCTCGGACTGGCATTCCTCCACACCGGCAATCTTCGCCTCTCTGTGCCGCTTCACATTGCCAACAACACGTTGGCGGTGGTGCTCATGTACTTTCCCTCCATTGAAGCAAGTTTCGAACTCCTTCCTCCCGTTGTGAGCATTGCTCTCGGCTTGCTCGTAGCCGTGCTTGGCGCATTTCTCATGCTTACTGCCGCTCCCGTCAAGACGAATGCCATTCCGCTCTTTGTCAATGTGACGCGGCCCAAATAAACTCTCTAAAATAAATCCCAACCTCTCCACATAACGCCTGAATGAAGATAGGTTCTCTCGACTTGGGCGAGCGCCCCGTGGTGCTTGCCCCGATGGAAGACGTTACCGACATCGGCTTCCGCCTTCTCTGTCGCCAGCTTGGCGCCTCTATGGTCTATTCTGAATTTGTCGCCGCCGACGCCCTTGTGCGTATGGTCAACAAAAGTCTCGACAAACTCACCGTTTGCAACGAAGAGCGCCCCGTTGCCATACAGATTTACGGCAAGGACCCCATTGCCGTGCGCGATGCCGCCCAGATTGTGGTGGAGCGCGCCCATCCCGACGTGCTCGACATCAATTTCGGTTGTCCCGTGAAGCGCGTGGCTGGCAAGGGAGCCGGCGCCGGACTGTTGCAGAACGTGCCTCTCATGCTTGAAATAACGCGCGCGGTGGTCGATGCCGTAGATGTACCCGTAACGGCCAAGACACGTCTTGGGTGGGACATGGAACACCGCATCATCGTGCCCCTCGCTGAGCAGCTCCAGGATTGCGGCATACAAGCCCTTACCATACACGGCCGCACCCGCGCACAGATGTACAACGGCGAGGCCGACTGGTCGCTCATAGGCGAAGTGAAGCGCAATCCGCGTATGCGCATTCCCGTTATTGGCAACGGCGACATCACTTCTGCCGAGAAGGCCGTCCGTGCTTTCGCCGATTATGGCGTAGATGCCGTAATGGTAGGCCGCGCGACCTTTGGCCGTCCTTGGATTTTCAAGGAGATACACGATGCGCTGCAGCCCGACGACCACAGCGTGGACCACGTAGTTCCCAGCCAATACGCCCCCATGACGCCGGACTGGAAACTCGATGTGCTCAAGGAGCAGGTGCGCCAAAGCGTGGAGCGCATCGACGAGTACCGCGGCATTCTTCATGTGCGCCGCCACCTCGCAGCGAGTCCGCTCTTCAAGGGAATTCCCAACTTCCGTCCCATCCGCATCGCCATGCTCCGTGCAGAAACGGTCGACGAACTTTACGGCATCATGGAAAGCACACGTCCTCT
The DNA here is from genome assembly GCA_963649665.1 of Bacteroidaceae bacterium. GTDB lineage: Bacteria > Bacteroidota > Bacteroidia > Bacteroidales > Bacteroidaceae > Alloprevotella. Next base: position 10,524 of record CAVJJO010000094.1, read on the forward strand.
CATCCGCGAGGCGGCTCAGCAAAGCGCGGCAGAAGAGTGAGGCCGCAAGCGTGCTTTTATCCACTTTACCTGTGCTTCCCCGATTATTTTCCATGCTTTTTCCTGAATAACGAAATGATTTTGCCGCTGCAAAGTTGTTCGTATCAAATAAAAGCATTACTTTTGCACCCACAAAGTAGGAAACTTCGTTTTCCTGCTCGGACTTGTAGCTCAGTTGGTTAGAGCAACAGACTCATAATCTGGAGGTCCTAGGTTCAAGCCCTAGCTGGTCCACCTTAAAAATGAAGCGGTTACGATATTCGTAACCGCTTTTTTTCGTATACTTGCGTAAACAAACTGTTTGAGTTGGGCTTGTTTAGGCAATGATATTCTATGAAACTCAACAATGTTTTATAAAACATTCCTCACTTTTTGTCTTATGTGCAAAATGAGGCTTTTGCTTATCTCCAAGAACTTTCTCTCTGAGATATAGTTCATTGTCATATAAAAACTTTACCTTTGTGAAGTCTATCCGTACCGAAAGCCCCAATGGGCAGAGGTTGGGGTGGACATATACATAATAAGGCATAACTGTACGCTTTGGTTTTGACTTGTTAGAACTTCGCAAACTCTATGGATTGTC
>CAVJJO010000095.1:0-10856 GCA_963649665.1 Bacteroidaceae bacterium
GCAAAATTCGTACGTTATGGGGAAGTATACAATACGGCTTGTATGGGATGCTTACCGTTGAAGAAAGAAAGAACCGGACGTCTGCAAGCAACTGCCGAATAAGGAACGAATAGGATGGCAGCAGACTTTATGACGTCCGGAACTTTTCAAAGTGTCGGCCAGGCTCCATCACGGCATAGGCCGACACGGCTGATGCAAATGTTATCTCTCTTCATTATCTGTATCTGTGAGGCTACTGTCTTTTTGACGCGTAGAGCTCTACGTTTAATTTCAGAGCAAGTCAAGGCGTTCCTTGAGTTTGCTGAAATAGCGTCGCGAGGCTGTCATTTGCAAATCGTCGAAGGGCGGACAGAAACGGCACCTTTGGGTAGAGTTCTCTATGGCAGCAAGGTAGTTGATGTTGATGATACCCGTATTGCTCACGCGGGTGAGGCTGCTGTCCATGGCCAGGATGTCGTCGGCTGCAACGCTTTTTCGAAGCACGTGGGTGGTGCGGTCGGTGAGCGTGAGCACCCAAGAACGTTGCGCGCTGGCGTAGTTGAACATCAGCATCTGTTCGGGTTTCACGAGCAGGAGTTCGCTGACGGTCTGAATGGCCAGTTTGTGAAGATCGGCGGCATGAAACGAGCCGATGTTACCTTCCGGTTCATTGCGACTTTCCAGAATGCGGTTCACTATGGCCCGCAACTCGTCTTTCTTGTAGGGTTTCAGCAGGAAGTCGAACGCCGACTGGCGGATGGCATCGAGCATATAATGGGAGAAGGCGGAATAGAAGACCACATTGAACTTGAAGTTGATCTTCGAGTGAATGGAGTCGAGAAAGTCCAGCCCCGAATGCCCTGGCACCTCCACGTCAAGAAAGAGCACGTCCGGCTGAAGGTCGAGCAAAGGCAACATGGCCTCAGTGTAGTTGCTGAAGGTGTGCACTTCGCCAAACTCCGGCATTTGCTTGAGGTCGTCAGCAAGTGTAGCGAGTGCTGCTGGTTCGTCGTCCACAATGAATGCGGTGAGTCCGTCTTTCTTGGTCATGTTGCGCTAAGTGTAAAAAAAAGGATTTCAGGAGTGCATTTGACGATTTGTCTTTCAAATGAACAATGCAAAAATACAAAAGTTTTCAGTATCAGAAATCTGCCTTTACGCCCCTGCGTGCACAAGTGGCAAGAAGGGAGCATGAGTGGCAGAAAATGGTGCTTAGGCGGTTGCATTTTATTACAAATGCTCTTTTTGCAAAACGCTTACAAACGCCATTGCCCGTGTTTCTCCGTGCTGTTGCCAATCTGTATGGCGAAGCGCGGGCAATGATGCAGGCAACGCAGGCAGAGCGTGCATTGCGGAGCAGTCCATTGGGGACAACCGTCGTGCATGGTGATGGCTTTTACTGGGCAACTCTTTGCGCAGAGTCCGCAGCCGGTACAACGGTCGGGCATGACGCGGAAACGTTTCGTCTGACGCTGTGAGTCGTAGCCCATATAATAGAAACGTGCTAGCCAATGCGGGAAGCGAAGCTTGTCGAAGTTGCCGCAACGCTGCGCATTGACCATTTCTGCCACTCGCGCCGTCTTTCTTTCTGCCCCAAGGGTCAGCCGACGGCAGCGCTCTGCGTTGGACACGTCGAAGAGCGGTGTCCAGGTGTCTACCATGCGCACATTGTAACGGGCGTTTAAGCAGACGCCTTTTGCCTTGAGCAAACGTGCCATTTGCCAATGCGCCATGCCCGTGGTGGTGCCGTAGGTAAGCACATGGTAAACGTAGGGCGCGGTTTCGCAATGGAAGTTTGCCTTTTCAATGAAGTCAACGACGATGGCGGGAAGTCCCCAAAAGTGAACGGCAGTTACAAAACCGAGCGCTTCGCCTTTTTGTAGCGAAAAGTCGCACAGACCTTTGGCTAGACATTTCGCCATGTCCACCACGCGGTCGTCGGTGGCATTGGCAAGCAGTTGCGCCACATGGCGTGAGTTGCCAGTTCCGGAGAAATAGAGAATCATAACTTGAAAAGCTAACGAAAAAGAGCCTGCAAACCATCAGGCCTTTGTGGCTGACGAGCTTGCAGGCTCTTTGTCTTGTGTTACATCCCAAAGGACGTTACGTTTATTTGATGCCGAGTTTCTTGGCGATGGCTGCGGGGATGGCGTGCTTGTTGATGAGGATGTTCATGGTCTTGTAAGCCACGTAAGCCTTGGAGGCGTAGAACATGCCGTGGTACTTGCCGTAGTCGCCCCATGAGTTCTTCACCATGAAGTAGTCGTGACCTTGGGGATCTTTGGCAAGACCGTAGATAACCATGCCGTGGTCGTCGGTAGTTTCCCAGTTGTCGTAGCCCTGTTGACGGAGTTCCTGAGTGATGGTGAGCTCATCGTCGCTAGTCACCTGGCTGCCCTTGGTGTCGATGGTGCCGCCCCAGCGTGCTGCGTCGGAACCGGTGAGGTCCTTTACCTTGAGGTCTTTGGGCACGTAAGCATAACCCTTTCCGTTGCGGCGACCGAAGTAGGTTTCAGTCACATCGGCACCCCAAGCGAAGGTGTAGCCGTTCTTCACGGCGCTTTCCATTACTTCCATGAATTCGTCGAGGGGGAGGTTGTAGCTCTCAGCCCAACGCCAGTTGTCCTGGATTTCAAGGATGAACTTGGAGTAGAAGGGATGGTGCGTGTAGGAAGTGAGCGACACGTAGTCGTCCATGTTCAAACCGAGGTAGTCGGTCACGTAGGTCTGCGGAGTATAGGTCTTCTTGCCTACCTTCACTTCCTTGGGAAGTTCACCGAAGTAGTTCTTGTAGATGTTGCTCAAGTCGTTTTTCCAAGTGAGAGAAATCTTGTTGAGCTTGCCTTTGGCAATGGCGCCGACGTAGGCTGAAGCCACGGCGTCGAGTTGGTTGAAGTTGAAGAGCGAATCGCCGTAAAGCGCACCGGGAGCGGGCATGGCATCCTGAGGAACGATACCGTAGTTCTTCAGGCAGTAAACGGCGTCGTAGAACGAACCGCCCTGCGAGAAGCTCACGTCGCCGTGAGTACGGACAGCCTTGTCGGCGCGGTCCATATAGGTGTTGTAAACGAGGAACGACTCGCAAAGGTCATGTGTGCCCTTGCCCATGCGGAGCAATTCGGCTTCGAAGAATCCGAGTGAAGAGTATGCCCAGCACGTACCGCTCTGGTTCTGGTCCTTGATGGAGGTGATGGGGTTTTCTTTGACTACGGTAAACTTTACGGTGTCTTTGGCAGCGTCTTCAGGCTTCTGAGCAGCAACGCTTCCCGGCAGCAACACCATGGTTGCTGCGATGAGGAGTGACTTCATCATGTGTTTTGGTTGTTTTTATTTTTTGTGTGTTTATAATCGTGTGGCGTCCTTAATATATAATGGGACTTTCGTCCTTGTGTGCTTCGAGGAAGCGCTCCACGTCGTCGACATGGTAGGGGATGAGTTCCTTGCCGAGGAAGCGGCATCCGTCGGGCGTGATGAGCACGTCGTCTTCAATGCGCACGCCGCCGAAGTCCTTGTATTTCTCTATTTCGTCGAAGTTGAGGAATTCGGCATTCGTTCCGTCCTTTTTCCAAAGGTCAATGAGGTCGGGGATGAAGTAGATGCCCGGCTCGTCGGTGACTACGTGGCCGGCTTCAAGACGGCGGCCGAAACGGAGGGCGTTGGTGCCGAACTGCGTGGAGGGACGCGTTTCTTCGTCGAAACCTACGTAGGTTTGTCCGAGTCCTTCCATGTCGTGCACGTCCATTCCCATCATGTGTCCGAGTCCGTGGGGGAGAAAGAGTGCGTGTGCACCGGCGCGTACGGCTTCTTCGGTGTCGCCCTTCATGAGTCCGAGTTCCTTGAGGCGGTCGGTCATCAAGGCGCATACGGCCATGTGGACGTCCCACCAGCGCACTCCGGGACGGGCGTGCTTGAGGGCGAGGTCGTGACACTCTGCCACGATGTTGTAGATGTTTTTCTGCCGTTCAGTAAACTTGCCGCTGATAGGCGTGGTACGCGTGTTGTCGGAGCAGTAGTTGTCGTTCGTTTCAGCACCGGCATCCACGAGAAGCAGACGGCCTGCCTCCAGTTTGCGGGGCGAGGGATAGCCGTGGAGTATCTCGCCATGCATGCTTACAATGCTTTGGAAGGAAACGAGGCATCCGTAGCTGGCAGCTATGCCGTCGAGCACACCGCCGATGTACTGCTCTGTCACGCCGGGACGGCAAAGACGCATGGCTGTGGTGTGCATGCGATAGCCGATGGTGGCGGCGCGTTCGAGCTCGTCGATTTCCTCTTCGCTCTTGATGCTACGGAGTTTCACCACGGCCTGGATGAGCGGAAGGGAGGCGGCTTCGCGTTGCTGCGAGGGATGGATGCCGAGAAGATCCATTATCTGAATCTTCGTGTCGTGGCGGTAAGGAGGAAGGAAATGTACCTTGCGGCCTGCCTTTACGGCATCTTCCACCAACTGTGCCAGATGAGCCATGGGGGCGGAAGCTGCGGCACCGCACTCTTCAGCCATTGCCGCTACGGAGTGGACGGAGCCGTACCATACGATGTCGTCGATGTCTATCTCGTCGCCGATGAGCGTGTCGCGTCCTGAATCGGCATCGAGCACACCGACGAGTCCGTCGCGTTTCTGACCGAAGAAATAGAGGAACGAACTGTCCTGACGGAATTTATAAGCGTTAGACGGGTAGTTTACGGGACTGTCATTGTTGCCAAACAAGAGGATAAGTCCGTTGCCTACCAGCTCGCGCAGCTTTTGTCGGCGAGCCACATAAGTGTCTTTACTGAATAGCATAAGCGTTGGGTTTTGCTTCTTTTACAATGAACGAAGAAACTCTCGTTTCATCGCTCTTTGCCATGTTTTAGGGCAAAAGTACGCATTTTCATCGGGAAAAGACTATCTTTGTGCTTACATTTTGCTTTTTTAGGCAGTCCTACAAAGTTCCTCTCTTTATTTATTCCAGCACAATGACTCTTGACGCGAACTCTGCACTTGTACTTGAAGGTGGCGGTATGCGCGGTGTGTTTACCGACGGCGTACTCGACTATTTTCTTGACGCTCACATCGATTTCGACTATGCGGTGGCGGTTTCTGCCGGTGCCTGCAACGGCTTGTCGTTCAAGAGCCGACAGCGCGGACGTGCGAAGGTGACGAACATCGACCTTCTGGAGCGCTACCGCTACATTGGCATGAAATATCTTTGGTCGCAACACAGCATTCTCGACCGCAAGACGCTCTACGACACCATCCCCAACGAAGTGCTGCCGTTCGACTACGACACTTGTTTTGCCAACCCCATGAAGTTTGAGATGGTCACCACGAACTGCCGCACGGGCAAGGCGTGCTACCTCACCGAGGAGCACGATGCGCAGCGTTTGCTCGACGTGGCAAAGGCATCAAGCAGTCTGCCTTTTGTATGTCCGGTGGTGTGGATAGACGGCGAACCGATGCTCGACGGCGGCATTGTGGACTCCATACCCGTGATGCGTGCCCTGGAGATGGGCTACAAGCGTCCGGTGGTGGTGCTGACGCGCAACCGTGGCTACCGCGAGAACGGACGCGACATCAAGATTCCGAAATACATCTACCGCAAATATCCGCGTCTGCGCGTGTTGCTGAGCAAGCGCCACGCTATATATAATGAGCAGCTGGAGATGGTGGAACGCATGGAGGACGAGGGAAGCATCATAGCCATCCGTCCCTTGCGCCCGATGGAAGTGGGGCGCCTTGAAAGTAATGTGGACAAACTCACCGCGCTCTACAACGAAGGCTACGAATGTGCCAAACGCGTGTTTGAGGCGCTGTGATTTGCAATACGATAAAAGAAACAACTCGGAACGATTCTTCAAGGAGAAGAGTCGTTCCGAGTTGTTTTTGTTTATAGCCAAGCACAAGAGCCAAGCACAAGCGGCGAAGCATCATTTCTTCATAAAGCATACGCAGGCCCAACCGTCGAGTTCGCGGGCGTTGACGAAGAGCAGACCCTGACGTTCGGCTTCTTCGCGAAGGCGGGGCACGTCGGTGGTGTAGAATCCGCTCATGTAGATGCAACCTCCGTGTTTCATGCGGGGCACATAACGGCAAAGGTCGTTGAGGAGTATGCCGAGATTGATGTTGGCAATGACGAGGTCGAAGGGTCCCTTGTCGGCAAGCGAAGAGGCATCGCCAAGCTCCACGTCAATCCCGTCGAGGTGATTGAGGGCAATGTTCTCGCGCGAGTTTTTCACGCACCATTCGTCCACGTCAATGGCGGTGCAGTGTGCCGCACCACGCATGCGGGCGAGGATGGCGAGTATGCTGGTTCCGCATCCCATGTCGAGCACTTCAAGGCCTTCCATGTTGTCCTGAAGTATGCGACTTATCATCTGCGAGGTGGTGGCATGATGCCCCGTACCGAACGACATCTGCGGATTAATGGTTATCTGGTATTCGGCATAGGGCACGTCCTTGTGGAAGGTGCTGGCTATCACGCAGCGGCCGTCTACGACGAGGGGTTGGAAGTAGTTCTTCTCCCATTCTTCGTTCCAGTCCTTGTCCTCCGGTTCCGATACGGAATAGGTAATGTTCACGTCGGGAACAGGAAATGCTTCAAGTGCTGCGTCGAGGGCTTCCTGCGAGAAGAGTTGCTTCTGTATGTAGCAGCAGAAGTGGTCTTCGTCGGCCTTGTCTTCAAAGGCAGGCGCTTCGGGATTGTCGCTGTGTGCCTTTGCACGGCGGTCGAGTTCGTCGGTGTGTACAAAACTGTCGAAACCTATTTCGGCAAGCACTGCGGAGAGCACGTCGTGCACGGCTTCATTGGCAGGCGACGTGGTGAAGGTGAATTCAAGATATTGCATGATGAGAGGGGGTTATGGGCGGTGCAAAGCTGCCCTATATTCTTTTCTTCCACCATTTCCCATAGATGAAGTAGCAACCGGTCATCAGGGCTATGAAGAAAGAGTAGATATGTTCACTAAACCAACAAGCGTAGAGATCCACCTTACAGTAAAGTATGGCGACCGCAACGAATATGGCGTAGATGCAGAGCGTGGAAAATTCGCAGAGGAGTGCCGTACGCGTGTTTCCCGTGCCACTTACGCTTTTCAAGAGCACTTGGGCCGGAATGGTGAACACGTAGGAACTGAGGAGCACAAAGAGCGAACCGCGGGAAGCCGCTATGAGTTCCGCATTGTTGGTAAAGATGCCGAGCACCACATCGGGGAAGAGACACAGCAGGGCTATCACGGGCACGAGTATGGCAAATCCCAAACGTATGGTTTTGCGCACAAGGGGGAGCACGGCATTGATTTCGCCTTGCCCCATAAGGTTGCCCACAAGGGTGCTGGCGGTGGAGGCAAGGGCTATTACCGTCATAAAGGTGAATGCCGATATGTTGCGCACCAGGTTGGTGGAGGCGAGGGCTTGCTCACCGAGGTGTTCAACGCTGACGAAGAACAAGAACCAAGTGGCGAGCGAAAGGAAGTCCTGCACCATGGTCCATATGCTCACACTTAACACTCGGCTGAGAATGTGAAGGCGAAGACGGGGGCGCACATTAAGTCCGTATTTCGAACAATCCACATGACGATACGTGTGGACGATGAAAAACAGCGAAGAGGTGGCGCCGGCAAGCGTGTTGCCAATGGCAGCACCGGCTATGCCGAAAGCTGGAAGTCCGCAGTGGCCGAATATAAAGAGGTATGTAAACACGAAGTTCGACAATACCATCACGAGGGAGTTGAGCGTAAGGGTGCGGGTCTGCGTAGTGGCCACGTAGAATGCGCGAAACATCACATTCACAAAAGCGAAGAAGAAAGAGTATACGCGCCAATAGATGAAGTCGTCGGCTGCCTGCAGCACCGCGGGCGACTGTATGACCTTCGCCAGCAGCAAGGGGGCGAACCAGCGTGTCAGTGCAAAGAGCACAACTGCCATAGCGAGAAGAAATGCCACGCTATGGTAGAAGATGTTGCCAATCTGGGCGTAGTTGCCCTCTCCGTTGCGACGCGCCATGAGCACTTGTGCGCCCACGCTAAAGCCCATGCCCAGCATAAACACGGATATGTAGAGAATGCCACCAAGGGCCGAAGCACCAAGTTCCACTTCGCCCACACGCCCTAGGAAGGCGGTGTCGGTCATGCCGATGAGTTGTTCCATGAGCACACTCACCAGGATGGGGAATGCCACGGACCAGATTTGGCGATAGGAATAGGTGTGGATGTTTTGCATAACAAAGAAGGGAGTGTCTTAAGGTAATACAATTGAAGTCTTCGAGTTTAGACCTATGGAACGTTCAGAGAAGCGACTTGCTCAAGTTCTTTTTTATGAACTTTAGTGATATGCAAAAAGCAGCTTTACCTTTCACTCATTCCGCGCTTTCGTTTGCTGCTCCCTTTACGGCCTTGTTGTAGCAGCAGCGGCAGAGGGGTTCGTACTGGTTCTGCTCGCCGAGGAGCACACGTTCCTTGTCGGCCACGATGCGGTGCGACACGTAGGCAAGGTTGCCGCAGCGCACGCAGATGGCGTGTACCTTTGTCACCTCTTCTGCCACGGCGCAGAGGGCGGGCATGGGACCGAAGGGGATGCCCTGGAAATCCATGTCGAGTCCGGCCACGATGACGCGTTTTCCGCTATCGGCAAGTTGGGTGCAGACTTCTACGAGCGACTCGTCGAAAAACTGTGCCTCGTCGATGCCTATCACCTCGGCTTCGGAGGAGAGCAGAAGGATGCTGCGGGCGGAGTCGACGGGGGTTGACGACACGGAGTTGCTGTCGTGCGAGACGACGTCGTCGTCGGAGTAGCGGGTGTCGATGCTGGGCTTGAATATCTCCACACGCTGGCGGGCTATGCGTGCCCGCTTGAGACGGCGGATGAGTTCTTCGGTCTTTCCGGAGAACATGGAACCGCATATGACTTCTATGCGGCCGTGCTGGAAATGGGTTTCCTCTTGGTACATGGGGTTAGCGGGAATTGAAGGGGCGACATCCTCGGACTCGGGATGCCGCCCCAAAGTATGGTGGTTGCAAGCTGTCCGGAAGGGGGCTTACTTTATTTCGCTGAGGTCTACGAAGTGGCCGCGTTCGCGACGTTCCTTTATCATGCGGTTGAGCATGACGGCGCGGTCCTTAGCCACCCAGCGGCGGGCAAACACGTTGGGGATGGCCACACCGAGGGCGATGCACATGATGGTGATGGCGGAGGCCATACCGAACTTCATGGCATCGGTAAGTTCGCCTACCACACCGTTCATTTCAATGAGGCTGACGAGGGCGCGATACATGAGCACACCGGGCACCATGGGAATCACGCTGGGGATGGAGAGCACGTGGTTGGGGGCGTGCACCCAGTGCACGGCCTTCACGGCGATCACGCTGACGAGGGCACTGCCGGCGAGGGAGCCGATGGCGAGTCCCATGTCGAGTCCCACGTTGTTGTTGCTCGGGCCGAGGTTCACGAAGTTGCGGGTGCAGACGGCGATGATGCCGCCGATGGCCACTACCCAAAGGAGACGGCGCGGTATGTTGAAAATCATGGAGAAGCCCATGGCCGAAATGGCTGCTGCTGCGGCATAGCTCCAGTAGTTGTTGTGGGGAATCATCGGTATGGAGGCAAACGACTTGAGGTCGAAGTTGGCTATCTTAAGGAAGAAGGCTATACCGAAGCTCATGGCCACAACCATAAGGAAGGTGTTGATGGCACGCGTGAGTCCCACCTGTATGTAGTTGTCGAGCATGTCGTCCACGAAGTTGATCAAAGGCACACCGGGCACAATGAAGAGGGCGCAGGCGAGCAGCGGATGAAGCGGCGTGGAAGTCCACGTGGCGGGGAAGAACGTGGTGGCCCATGCCAGAAGGGTGCTGATGAACGCCGACATGCCGATGGCCATGTAGGTGTTGATGCCCTTCTCCACGAGGAGTCCTTTGGCACGCATACCGATGGCTGCGGCAATGGAAGCATAGAGGAAGGCTATCCAGTCGCAGCCGAACTGAATGCAGAATCCGCCGCAGGCGAAACCGGTGCCGATGGCCACCTGGTTGGCGGTGTAGTTACGCGGACGGGCGGCAATGGCCTCAAGTTCTTCGCCATACTGGTCTATGGTGTAGTCTTCGCGAATGGCTTTCCACGAGAGTTTGCTGACGAGGGATATGGTGGTCATGTTTATGCCGTGCTTGTCGCAGCGCTGGAACTTGGTGAAGGAGTGTCCGTTGTCGCTGAGGTTGACCATGAGCATGTTGTACTGCACGAAGATGTGCAGGTTTTCCTCAGGGAGTCCGAGGAAAGCTGCCGTGCGCTTCATGTTGCGCACGATGCGGTTGGTGTCGGCGGCGCTCTCTACAAGTAGCTGACCGGTTCGCAGCAGAAGATTGAGTCTGTGGCGAATCTGTTGTTCACGCGAGTAATCGTTGGTCGTCGTAATCTCTGTCATGTAACGTTTTGTGTTGTAAGATTTTTCGGCTGCAAAATTACGAAAAATTAAGGGACGGACAAAGATTGCCCGAATGCTTGTGCGCGACACGCACGCAAGGGCTCGATTTCCCCCGATATGCCGAAAACGAAGGACCAATGTGAAGGTTTGCGAATTTTGGGCCTTGGGCCCAACGTGTTGGGCCCAAGGCCCAATACGTTGGGGGGCAAGGGTATTTTGGTTTTGCGATATGCAAAAAACGACTTGGGCGATTTTGATGCGAAGCGCATGGGGGTCAAGACTCCAGTCTTGACTGATAAGCGCGACCTCACGAAGGCTTTTGAGTGTATTCGCTTTGTACTGCCGTGTAGAACTGTCAAGACTGGAGTCTTGACCCCCATGCGCTTCGCATCTGCACTTCACAAGTTTTTTTGAACTGCCCCACAACACCAAGGCACGCCGTAAAAATTCCAAGGCACGCCGTAAAAATTCCAAGGCACGCCG
>CAVJJO010000096.1:0-10723 GCA_963649665.1 Bacteroidaceae bacterium
GGGCTAGGCGCTTTTGGCCCTTCAGGCCGTTTTCCCCTAAATCAGAAACTTGAATCAGGGAGTGAAGGCGAGAGCGCATGGGGGCGAGAGCGCATGGAGGTCAAGACTCCAGTCTTGACAGCTCTACACGACGTTTGCAAAGCGCAGCCACGCAAAAGCCTCCATGATGCCTCACGCAAACTCCTCGTCGAGCGCAAACTTCTCGGGATGACACGCGGGCACGTCGCGGTAGTAGTCCATAATGAGGCGCATGTCGGCCTCCACATTGCCCGTAGGCTGGAGTATGTGCGTGCAACGTATGGTGCGCGTGCGGTAGTCGATGGCGTAGAGCATAATGGGAAGGTTGGCCTTGAGGGCTATGAAGTAGAAGCCCTTCTTCCAGTGCGTCACACGTGAGCGCGTGCCCTCGGGAGTGACGGCAAGGCAGAAGTTCTCAGCCTCCACGGCCTTCGCCGCAAGCTGGTCGGTGAGGCTCGTGTGGCGGCTGCGCTCCACGGCTATGCCGCCCATGGAGCGAAACATCTTGCCCAGCGGGCCTACGAACCACTCCTTCTTCATGAGGAAGTTGGCGGTGAGACCTATGGCAGAGTAGTACATCTTGCCCACGATGAAGTCCCAGTTGCTGGTATGGGGTGCCACGCAGATGATGCACTTCTGCGGACGGCTCACGGTGACGTGTTCCTTCCAGCCGCCCAGGCGGAAAAGAAGGAAACGGGATAGATTCTTGAACATAAGGAATAGAAAAAAAGGATAAACAATAAAGCACAGCACATGGGGCGCCAGCGCATGGGGCGCAAAGCATGGGGCGCAGCGCATGGAGGTCAAGACTCCAGTCTTGACAGCTCTACACGTTCTTTTCAAAGCGCCGCGAAAGAACGCGAGGTTTTGAAAACCTCGCCCCCATGCGCGAGCCAATCGCCGCCCATGGGGGTGACGTTTCCAAAACGTCACGCTCTACACGGCCTCACGCAGTCACAGACTGTTTTTCGTGGCTTCGCCTTATAAACATCGTGTAGAGCAGTCAAGACTGGAGTCTTGACCTCCATGCGCTTCGCCTCCACGCGCTTCGCCTTGTGGCATTCGCTCCAAAGAGTCACCAAAAAGCCACAAACCGGGCTCTACGTCCAGGTTTGTGGCTTTCCGCTCTACAGGCGTTTATGCATTGATGATGCGCTCGTTCAGGGCGTTGACCTTTTCGGTGAACTCTGCCTTGAACTTGGCGTAGAACTTCTTGGCGGCACCGGGCTCGGTGTGGCTGATGCGCGACACGTAGTCGGCATAGAGTTCCACCACTTCCTTCATGAGGCTGTCGAGGGTTTCCTGGTTTCCCTGCTGACACATGCTCAGTGCCACGCAGTCGGCAAAGAGGTCGCTCGTGACGGTCTTTACGCTTTTCTTGAGTTGTTTACGGCTTGCCATAATCTGTTTGCTTGTTTTATGTTTGGGTGAGAGGGATTGCTATGCGTGTTGCGGCGCGGGCACAATGATGTCCATGCCTTTGAGGATGGCCTGCTCGTTGACGGGGAGCAGGTGGTGGTGGCGTTCGGGAAGCGTCTTGCGGAGTGCCTTCATCACGCTCTCCGTGGCCACTATGGGGTGGAGCTTGAGGTAGCCGCCGAGCACGAACATGTTGAAGCACTTCATCATCTGCATTTCAGCCGCCGTTTCCATAGCGGGTATCTGCCACGAGCTGATGTCGGCACGCGTGGGCGGCTCGAGTATGCCGAAGCTGTCGTAGATGAGCGTGCCGCCTTCCTTCACCTTGGGCTGGAACTTGTCGAGCGAAGGCTGGTTGAGGAGTATGGCGCTGTCGTAGCTGCTGAGGATGGGCGAAGAGATGGCCTCATCGCTGATGATGACGGTGACGTTGGCCGTACCGCCGCGCTGCTCGGGACCGTAGGCGGGCATCCACGTCACTTCCTTGCCTTCCATGAGTGCGGCATAGGCGAGTATTTTGCCCATCGAGAGCACGCCCTGGCCGCCGAAGCCGGATATGATGATTTCTTGTTTCATTGCTGAAAAGGGTATTACTTGTCCTTAAGGTCGCCCACGTGGTAGAAGTCGAACATGTGTTCTTCCATCCATTCGTTGGCCTTGATGGGGGGCAGTTTCCATCCGGAAGAGCAGGTGGACACGATTTCCACGAGGTTCGAGCCTTTGCCGGCCATGGAGTTTTCGAAGGCGTGGCGTATGGCTTTCTTGGCCTTGCGGATGGCAGCCACGGAGTGGACGCTCTGGCGCGTGACGTAGGCGGTGCCTTCGAGATTGGCGGCAAGGTCGGTGATGTTGAGCGGATAGCCGTGAATCTTGGGGTCGCGTCCGTAGGGGCAGGTGGCGGTCTTCATGCCCACGAGGGTGGTGGGCGCCATCTGTCCGCCGGTCATGCCGTAGATGGCGTTGTTGATGAAGATGAGCGTGATGTTCTCGCCGCGGTTGAGGGCGTGGATGGTTTCGGCAGTGCCTATGCAGGCAAGGTCGCCGTCGCCCTGGTAGGTGAACACAAGGCGGTCCGGCCAAAGGCGCTTGCAGGCGGTGGCCACGGCGGGGGCGCGTCCGTGGGCGGCTTCCTGCCAGTCGATGTCGATGTAGCGGTAGGCAAACACGGCGCAACCTACGGGGCTCACGCCGATAGTTTTCTCGTCCATGCCCATTTCGGCTATCACTTCCGCCACGAGCTTGTGGACTACGCCGTGGGAACAACCCGGGCAGTAGTGCATGTCGGTGTTGTTCATCAAACGCGGTTTTTCGTAAACCAGGTTTTCCGGCTGTATGATTTCTTCTCTTGTCATAGTGGTAATATGCAAGTGTGATGTTATGCTGTTGTGCAAATGCTGCTGCGCGCTGCTGCGGGGAGAGCGCGCGTGCGGTTTTGCGTTTATCTCTTCTTCATGCCCGGCATGCGGAGCACCACTTCCACCATTTTCACGAGCACGGCGAAGAGCGCAAGGCCGTACCACACCATGAGGTTGCCTGCGGCGGGAGTGACTAAGATGCCTATGATGGCCACTATGGCCAGGGCGATGAACACGATGTTGAGCACGTTGCGCACCATGAAGGTACGGTCGCGCCCGGTGCGGTGAGCCGCCTCGCGTTCGGGGTGCTTGAGGCGCTCGAGTATGTCGGGGCGGGAGTCGCTCTCGTAGGGATTGTTCAACATGGGGATTTTCTGGAAATGGAGTGGGAATATTTACATTGAGCCTCTGCGGTGCCAGCGCAAAGGGGCGGCAACACATGGGGGCTAAAGCGCATGGAGGCGAAGCGCAAAGGGGCGCCAGCGCATGGGGGTCAAGACTCCAGTCTTGACTGATAAGCGCGAACCTTTCATAAAGCGAAGCACGAAAAACAGTCCGTGACTGCGTGAGGCCCCGTGAGGCTACTTGCGCAGTTTCTCGAGGGCTTCAACGATTTCGTCGGGGTCGGGCACGATGCCGCCGAGGCGGCCGTAGTGGGCCACGGGGATGCGTCCTTCCACGGCGTGCTCCACGTCGAAGACCATCTGTCCGGCATTGATTTCGGTGACGAGCATGCCTTTCACCTTGTGGGAGAGCTCGCGCAGCTGCTTCGTGGGGAAGGGCCAGAGGGTGATGGGGCGGAAGAGTCCCACCTTGATGCCTTTCTTGCGCGCCTGCTCGATGGCTTTGTCGGAGATGCGGGAGGCGGAACCGAAGGCCACGATGAGGTATTCGGCGTCGTCGGCATACTTGAGTTCGTAGCGCACCTCGCGTTCCTCTATCTCGCGGTATTTCGCCTGGAGGTGGAGGTTGCGCTGCTCCATGGCCTGCGACTGGAGTTCGAGCGAGGTGATCACGTTCACGCCGCGCGTGCGGAGTCCGTGACCGTTGGCTGCCCAGGGGCACTCGCTTACTATCTCGTCCTCGGTGCGGCGGGGCTTATAGGGCGGGAGCACCACTTTCTCCATCATCTGGCCAATGACGCCGTCGGAGAGAATCATGGCGGGGTTGCGGTAACGGAAGGCGAGGGTGAAGGCGAGGTCCACGAAGTCGGCCATTTCCTGCACGGAGGCGGGTGCAAGCACGATGACGTTGTAGTCGCCGTTGCCGCCGCCGCGCGTGGCCTGGTTGTAGTCGCTCTGCGAAGGCTGGATGGTGCCGAGACCGGGACCGCCGCGCTGCACGTTGACGATGAGTCCGGGTATTTCGGCGCCTGCCATGTAGCTGATGCCTTCCTGCATGAGCGCCACGCCGGGCGAGGAGGAGGAGGTCATCACGCGCTTGCCGGTGCCGCCGCCTCCATAGACCATGTTGATGGCGGCCACTTCGCTCTCGGCCTGGAGCACCACCATGCCGGTGGTTTCCCACGGCTTGAGTTCGGCCAGGGTTTCGAGCACTTCGCTCTGGGGGGTTATGGGGTAGCCGAAGTAGCCGTCGCAGCCGCAGCGTATGGCGGCATGGGCTATGGCTTCGTTTCCTTTGAGAAGGAGTATTTCGTTTTCTTCGTTCATAGGTTACGAGAGAAATTGATTGGCTTGGGTTTGTTGTGGGGAAAAATGGCGGGGTGAGCGTGACGGGCTCACTCGTCGGCTTTCTTGCGGTACACGCTGATGCAGCCGTCGGGGCATACTATGGCACAAGAGGCGCAACCGATGCAGGTGTCGGCTATCTCTTCGCAGAAGGCATAGCCTTTGTGGTTGACCTCGTTTTTGGAAAGTGCAAGTGTGTGGGTAGGGCAAGCCACCACGCACAGGGCGCATCCTTTGCACCGGTTCTTGTCGATGACAACGGCTCCTTTTATCTTGCTCATAATGGGGTTTTGGTTGATTGTTATGGTTCGGATAAGGCTTGACAGACGGCGGACATGCTGTTAGGTATGTTCTTCTCTGGGGAATGGACCGCACGGGAGTCGGGCCTTGGGGCGGCGGGGATGGGGTTACCGGAGCCGCCCTTTAATGGTTGTACATGTCCTTGTTGTAGAAATCCATGATGCGGCGCAGCATGGAGAGAAATTCGCTGGCCGGCCCTTGCGGGTCGAGCTCGCGGGCACGGAGAAAGGCGTTTTGCGCGTCGCGCCAGCGGGAATGCTTGAGGTGCAGCTTGCCTTCGAGGCAATAGTAGGCGGCGCTGAGGGCGAAACGGCTTGCGTGGCTCTGCAACTGCTGCTCGGCTTCGGCAAACTGCCCGCTTTCTATGGCGCGGCTTATGGCGCCAAGACTTTGCTCTTCGTTCATGCCATTTGCATTTTGTGGGGCAGCTCTTTAGGGAGGGAACCGACCCCTGATTTGCGCTTTGCTGTTAGCAAAGGTAGTGTTTATTTGCAAGAGCGTGCGCATCTCGCTCCTACATTTTGGATAATTTATGGAATTTGGCGTGCTTTGTCGCGCTTATCCGAGCGTGCGGCTGATGCCTTGCTCGCGGTGCTGAAGGCGCACGGTGATGCCGTATTTCTCGTGGAGGTGCTGCGCCAGATGTTCGGCGGAGTATACGCTGCGGTGCTGGCCGCCGGTGCATCCGAAGGAGAACATGAGGTCGGTGAAGCCGCGCTGGATGTAGCGCTCCACGTGGGCGTCGGCGAGGCGGTATACGCTCTGCAGGAAGGTGAGTATCTCGCCGTCGTCTTCGAGAAACTTGACGACGGGGGCGTCGAGGCCGGTGAGCTGCTTGTAGGGTTCGTAGCGACCGGGGTTGTGGGTGCTGCGGCAGTCGAACACGTAGCCGCCGCCGTTGCCGCTCTCGTCGGCGGGGATGCCTTTCTTGTAGCTGAAACTGAACACGCGCACCGTGAGGGCGGGTTTCGCCTCTGCGCCTTCGCCCGTGGCGGCGGGAGCGGCGAGGGTGGCGGGATGGTGGGCAAACTGCGGCTGGGCGCAGAGCGTGCGGAGGAGTTCGTCGAGGTAGGGATAGGGGCGGCAGATGTCCTGGCTGAGGAGTGCGCGGAGGTTTGCCACGGCGAGGGGGATGCTCTTGAGGAAATATTCCTTGCGCTCCACGTAGCCGCGCAGTCCGTAGGCACCGAGTACCTGGAGGGTGCGGAACATGACGAAGAGCGAGAGGCGGCGGCGGAACTGCTCTTCGCTGAACTCAGGGAGGAGCGTGCGCAGTTCGTCGGTGTACTCTCCCGTGAGCCACTCGCGCAGTTCGTCGGGGTAGCGTGCGGAGGCTTGCCAGAGGAACGATGCCACGTCGTAGTGTACAGGGCCTTCCATGCCGCCCTGGTAGTCGATGAAGCAGGGCGTGAGGTTGCCGTCGGCTTCGCGGCGGAGCATCACGTTGCGGGCCTGGAAGTCGCGGTAGAGGAAGTGGTGGTCGTCGCTGCCGTTGCCGGCAAGGTCGCGGGCGAGGCGTTCGAGGTCGGCTTCGAGGCGCACTTCGTCGAAGGGGATGTCCTGGGGCTTGAAGAAGGAGTACTTGAAGTAGTTGAGGTCGAACATGGCTGCCTTGGCGTCGAAGCGCACGGGAGAGAGGCAGCGGGAGTAGTCGAGCGCTTCCCCACCCTTTACCTGCACGTGGGCGAGGAGGCGCACGGTGCGCGAGAGAAGGGCGCGGTCGGCGTCGTCGTAGACGTAGCCGCGCTGGCGTGCGGAGGCGAGTGCGTCGTAGAGCGAGAGCGTGCCGAGGTCTTCCTGCAGGTAGCAGTGGCCGTCGGCGCTCACGGCGAGGATGCGGGGCACGGGGAGTGCTTTCTCGGCGAAGTGGCGGGAGAGGTAGACGAAGCAGGCGTTCTCGCTGAGCGAGGGGCCGTCCACGCCTATCACGGTGGTGCCGTCGGCGGCGGTGAGGCGTGCATATTTGCGGTTGCTTCCGGCTTTGGCGAGAAGGGCGGCGGCGGCAGGTGCCTGTCCGCTCCATTGGGTATAGAGGTCTTGTATGCGCTGCATGGGAGGGGGCGATTGGATATGTGGTTACGTGTTCGGCTTCTATATTAATAGGTCAAGAATTGGAGAATTATAGAAATTCCCCAACAGCATGACAACGTAGAATTACAGGAAGGCTTGACTGGTCAAGCCGAAGAATTCTCACTCTTTCCGAGAAAGAAGGATTCTTCAAATCTCTAATTCTTGACATTGGAAAAGCAATTCATCGTCTGTGCCAGATGTTGATGATCTTGCGGCGGATGGCCACGGCGTTCATCACGCTCACGAGGAGGAAGATGGCGAGTCCGGTGAGCACTGCGGGCATCATGCTTCCTGCCTTTACGCTGGGGAAGATGAGGGCTATGGTGTCCATGTAGTAGTGGCGCGTGAGGGCGAGAAGCACGAGGGCGATGACGAGGGTGGATGCGTTCATGCCTATGGTGAGCAACTGGTAGGGCAGACTCACGCGCGAGGGCAGATAGCCTATGAGGAGGAGGTTCTCGAGCTTCTGCGTGTTTTTCTGCACGAGCAGATAGATGCTGAGCATGAGTATGTAGAAGGAGAGGAGGCTGACGAGCAGGCCCACGAGCATCACGAGGCTTACCACCACGCGGAGGAAGTAGGTGGTCTTTCCGGCGTCGAGCTTGTTGTCCTCCACGTCGTAGCCTTTCTGCTGCATGTACTTGGCTATGGCATCGTCGGTGGGCGACTTCACTTCAAGGATGATGCGCGAGGGGTCCTCGGTCTTTCCGGGTTCGTAGGTGGCGTTGCTCCAGTCGATGAAACTTTGGGGCACGAGTATGGTGTTGAGCCGGCTAGAGAAGCCGAGCACGCGTCCCTCAAAGGTGTCGTGCTGCCCGTTGGCATTGATGAAGATGTGCATCTCGAGTGCGCCTACGAGTCCGTCGCTCACCTTGGGAAGGTTGCGGCTCTGGGCGAAGCCGAAGTTGTAGAGGGCTATGTAGGTGCGGGGGAGGATTACGGGCACGGTTTTCTCGCCGGAGGCATAGTGCCAGTCGGCGGCGCGGGCGTCTACGAAACTGTCGGGCACGGCTTCGAAGAACATTTCGGTGTTGAGCGGAGCGGAGCCTTTGAGACCCATGGCGGCGGACACTTTATACTGCGAGGAGGTGAAGGCGCCGGCGCGTTTGCAGAAGGGCTGGCGGCGCACGTCGTCGATGTCGGAGGGGGAGAAGGCGTTGCTGCGGCCGGAGAGGGTGCTCACGGTGGAGATGTGCTTCGAAACGACGAGGAAGTTGTTGTTGATAAAACTGTCTTCTTCGGTGAAGAGGGGCACGACGTCTTTATAGAACTGCACGCCGAGCATCACCACCCACATGCCGAAGAGGTTGGCGAAGAAGAAGCCCAGCAACTGCGCGGGACTGATGTGCTGACGGAGGAGTTTCCAGATGAGGGACATGGAGAGATGTTGAAAATATAAGGGAGGGGTTGTGAAAGTTACAGGCGCAGAACGGCGTCGTAGGGTATCTGCATGTGTTTGCCGATGCTCGTGACGATGACGCCGGCGTGCTGCGCGCGGGCTTCGGCCATCATGATGTCGGCCATTACGGCGGAGTTGGTGTCGTCGAGGTGGCTGATGGGTTCGTCCACGAGGAGGAAGTCGAAGGGTTGCACGAGGGCGCGCACCATGGCCACGCGCTGCTGCTGCCCGAAGCTCATCTGCCCCACTTTGGCGTGGAGTTTGTCGGCTATGCCGAGGCGTTCGAACCAGGCTTCTATCTGTTCGCGACTCTTGAAGCGGGCTATGTTGTTCTTTATCTCCACGTTTTGCAGCGCGGTGAGTTCGGGGAAAAGGCGGAGTTCCTGAAAGAGGTGGCTGATGTGGCACTGGCGTATTTCGGCCCATTGGCCGATGCGGTAGGTGCGCACGTCGGTGTCGTCGAAACGGAGGGTGCCGGTGTAGTCGTGGCGGTAGCCGAGGATGTAGCTGCAGAGCGTGGACTTTCCGGTGCCCGACATGGCTTCCACGAGGTAGGTCTTGCCTTTCTCGAAGCTTACGCGCTGTTGCCACACGTCGCTCCGAAGGTCGGTGCGCTGGGCGAAGACGTGCGGAAGCACGTCGGTGAGGGTTATGGTGGTCATTGGTGTATTAATGTAGAAATAACACGAGATATTTTGATGCGAAGGCCTCACAGAGGCTCTTTCGTGGCTGCGCTTGGGGGCGAAGCGCATGGAGGCGCCAGCGCATGGAGGTCAAGACTCCAGTCTTGACAGATAAGGGCGGTCTCACAGAGGCTCTTTCGTGGCTGCGCTTTGAACGGCCGTGTAGAGCTGTCAAGACGGGAGTCTTGACCCCCATGCGCGTTGCCCCCATGCGCGTTGCCTCATTCTTCGCGTTGCCGCGAAGCCTCATTGCACTTCAAGCGTAGCCTTGCGCCCCATGAATGCCTTGTAGCGCATGAGCGTGGCAGTGGGGAAGAGGAAGTCTACTACGGTGCGTGCCGTGGAAGTGGCATGCATGCAGGGCTGGCTTTTGAGTTTGGCTATGTTGAGGGAGAAGAAGGCCTGCAGCTTGTCGGCTTCGGCGGAAGGGGAAGCGCAGCGGGCATAGGGCGCGTGGATGTGTGCCGGAGCGTTCATCTCGGGCGAGGCGAAGAACACGGAAGTGCCCCCGCGCTGCGTGCCGAAAGCCACGCGGCGCGTGCCGCTGGTGAGGAGAAACGTGGAGGGACTGGTGCGGAGGAGCGTCACGTCGTGCTGCTTGGCTGCGCATTCCATCCAGTAGTCGCTGTCGGCCATGATGCCGCGCGTAGCGTTGTCGGCAGTAAGGCGGAAGGCGGGATTCCAGTCGTTGTCGATGCTGGAGGCTTCGAGGTCGAGCACGCCGTCGGCGGTGCCGAGCATGCGGTCGGCGTCGATGACCTGGTTGAGCCCCATCATGAGGCCGCGCAGTGTGGCGTCGCTTTGCAGCAGGGCAAGGAAGTCCTTGCCGTGGGTGCGGGTGGCCATATAGAAGAGGGGTATGCTGTCGGCGGGCATCGCGACGGCGATGCAGCCTTTCTGTTTTTCATAGTCGCCGATGGCGGCGAGCACGTCGGCATTGTCGCTCTCGAGCGTGGCGCTGACCACGGCTCCGGTGCCGCGCGCCGCAACGGAGGCAAAGAGCTGCACGGCATCGAGGGGCGTGTCGGCAGGGATGTTGAGCCTAAAGAGGGTATTGTAAGGCGCGGGAAGGGCATCGAGGCGGGAGTATATCTGCACGGCACCGCCCTGTGCCTTAAGCTTTTCGAACGATGGGGTGTGAGAAAAACTTTCACCGCTGCTTGCCATCCTCGCTATGGTCTGGCGGAGCATGTCGCGCTCCTGTGCCACACCGGGCCCGAGCACGAGCAGGGCGCGTGAGTTCCACCCCACGAGCCATCCTTTTCGCAGCCACGTCCACTGCATTCCGTCGCTTTCGTCGCAGGCAGTGGCGGTGCCGACCTTCACGAGGCGGTCCATGCTCTCCCGCACCTTTGCATCGTCGGCTACGGGAGCCACAAGGCCCACATATTCGTTGGGGGTGACGAATGCGTAGAGCGGGCGGGCGAGGTCGAGTCCGTCGGGGGTTACGCCGAGCTGGCCGGCGAGGTTCTTTGCGAATGCGGCGCAACCGTTGTCTTGCTTGAGGTCGATGCGCACCACGGCCTTCGATTCGGCGGGCACCATTTCCTCATACCCTCTGGGCCACAGTGCATAAGCCGCCAGTGCTGCGAGCGCTACTACAAGCGCCGCGGCAAGCGCTGCGTAAAGGGTTCGTTTTCGGGTCATTGGTTAGTTGTTGTTGTGTTGGGATAGCTATAAATCTTTTATTCAAATTACCTGCGGCATTGCGCCCTGAAAGGGCAAAAGCGTGTGATGTTCAGGAATGCTTTTGCCCTTTCAGGGCGCATTCTCGCTACGTCTTTTTCACCC
>CAVJJO010000097.1:0-10605 GCA_963649665.1 Bacteroidaceae bacterium
TTATTTTTTTGAACACGAATTTTCGTGAATTACCCACGAATTTTCATGAATTATAGAGAAAAGAACTTAGACGGGGATAGGCTGAAAGCCCAAAAGCGTTACTTTTGCTTCTTTAGGGCGCAAAGCCGTTGGAAACCTAGTTACCTGTTAAAGCGCACAAACACAAAAAGTTGTACCTGCAAATGAATCATTCATCTCACATCAACCCAACACGGATTTCTTCTCAAGCATTCAATGCTGATGTAAGCTACGAGGCCATAAGTTTCCTTGAGAACCGGCTAAAAGGTGTTCAACCCGTTCAATGCCATGCCATAAAAATGGCTCTTGAAGGAAATACGGAAAAGCTGCAGAGCATAAGAGCAAGCAGAAATGTGGCGCCAACATTGCCCTGCGGCGTAAGCACCACGAACGTAGCACCAGGTATGAAACTCTTTATGCGCGTTGAGCATAAACAACGTATAGAGAATAGCGATGGTAGCGCCGATGGTCTTCCTCTCCTTGTTTATTTTCATGGCGGCGGATGGACGTTTGGCTCAATCAATAGTTGCACACAGTTTTGCGCTGCCGTGGCAGAATCGCGGAAAGCTTTGGTTCTTGCCGTGGACTACCGGTTGGCACCCGAACATCCATTTCCTGCCGCGCTCAACGACTGTAGCCATGCGTTCCATTATGCGATGGCTCATGCCGATGCTTGGGGAGCTGATGCAGCTCGTGTTTCTCTTGGAGGAGACAGTAGTGGCGGTAATCTTGCCGTTGCAGTTGCATTAAAATGCATATGCGACAAGAAGCCCCTTGCGTCTTCGCTAGTTCTCTTCTATCCTGTGGTAAAAGGTTGTCCCGACGGTTCTTCATCTTGGAAAAACTATGCTGAAGGTTTTGGGCTTGATGCTGCGTTGATGAATCTGTTCTTCAATGCATACGCCGCCAACGATGCACTTGCAAGCAATCCTCTTATATCCGTGGCTGACGCTCCTGACGAATGGTTACGTCAGCTTCCGCCCATTTTTTTGTTAGCAGCGGGAAGAGACATTCTCCATGACCAGGGTATCGACTTTTCAGAGCATCTTCGGTGCTTGGGCGTACCTCTACGATATGAATGCATTGAGGGGGCTGTACATCTTTTCATCACCGTAGACGGACAACCTACGGCATTCCGCTATGCAGTGGAAACTACGATAGAATGCCTTGAGGGTGGGCAATAAAAAAACGCGCTTTTCAGACAAGCTACGAGGCTATATCTCGTTATAAACACACGTACGTGCATTGACTCTTTCACGTAGATGCGTTGCCCATCGCACGTACGTGCATCGGTCATCGCACGTACGTGCGTTTTTGGGGAATGGCGTTTGTTTGGCGGCCATTTGAACATTGCTTAAACTCCAAGGCACGGTGTAAAAATTCCAAGGCACGCCGTAAAAATTCCAAGGCACGCCGTAAAAATTCCAAGGCACGGTGTAAAAATTCCAAGGCACGGTGTATTGACTCGGATAGGCAAACGAATGAAAGGGGAAAAGAATGGGGCGCTAGCGCATGGGGGCAAGACTCCAGTCTTGACAGTTGAGCGCGGAGATAATAAAAGCGAAGCACGCAAAAGCCTCCGTGAGGCCGTGTAGAGCGTGACGTTTTTGAAAACGTTACTCCCCTCAAGAGCAACATTTTGTAGGATAGCGTCTTCCCCCATGTACTTCTATTCCTCTTAACCCAAAACGGCTCACACCCCGTGAGAGGTGCAAGCCGTAGTGTGTGATATGCTTCAAGCGCAGTAGTACTTTAGTAAGCGAACAATGGATAGCCTTCCATCGTTTCGTTTACTTTCCGACGTACTTCGGAGATGACCTGTTCGTCGGTGGGATGGTCCAATACGCGCTCTATGAGTTCGGCGATGAGAACCATCAGGTCTTCTTTTGCACCGCGGGTGGTGATGGCCGCCGTGCCGAGACGGATGCCGGAGGTCTGGAAAGCCGAACGGTCGTCAAAGGGAACCATGTTCTTGTTCACCGTGATGTCGGCTGCAACCAAGGCATTTTCGGCAACCTTTCCCGTCAGTTCAGGATATTTGGGGCGAAGGTCCACGAGCATGGAATGGTTGTCGGTTCCACCGCTGACAATGGCAAAGCCGCGCTTTACGAGTTCTTCGGCAAGGCAAGCGGCGTTTTTCTTCACCTGAAGTGCGTATTCCTTGAACTCGGGTTGGAGAGCCTCTCCAAACGCTACGGCCTTTGCGGCAATGACATGTTCAAGCGGACCGCCTTGCTCTCCGGGGAAGACAGCGCTGTTGAGCAATTGGCTCATCATCTTCGTTACGCCCTTCGGCGTTTTCTTTCCCCACGGGTTTTCGAAGTCCTTACCCATAAGGATAAGACCGCCACGTGGACCGCGCAATGTCTTGTGCGTAGTGGTGGTGACGATGTGGGCATACTTCACCGGATTGTCGAGCAAGCCGGCTGCTATCAATCCGGCAGGATGTGCCATGTCGACCATAAAAAGCGCACCGACTTTGTCGGCAATGGCACGCATGCGGGCATAGTCCCACTCACGACTGTATGCGGAACCGCCGCCGATAATGAGTTTCGGTTTGTGCTGCAGTGCGAGACTTTCCATCTCGTCGTAGTCTACGCGTCCGGTTTCGGGATTGAGGTTATAACCGACGGGGTTATACAGAATGCCACTCGTGTTTACGGCCGAACCGTGAGAGAGGTGTCCGCCATGTGCCAAGTTCAAGCCCATGAACGTGTCGCCGGGATTGAGCACGGTAAGAAGCACGGCAGCATTGGCCTGTGCGCCAGAGTGAGGCTGCACGTTGGCATACTCTGCGCCGAAGAGTTCTTTGGCGCGTTCTATGGCCAACGTTTCCACTTGGTCTACCACGCCGCAACCGCCGTAGTAACGGTGTCCGGGATAGCCCTCTGCATATTTGTTCGTAAGGCATGATCCCATTGCCTGCAGCACCTCATCGCTTACGAAATTTTCCGATGCTATGAGTTCGATGCCGCGCAACTGGCGGCGGCGCTCGGCCTCAACGAGTTGGAATACTTGTGTGTCTCTTTTCATAGAAGGAAGGTTTATGTTTGGTAGTAACGCAAAAGAACGCAAGCGACGGACAGCCGTTGCTTACGTTCTCTTGCTATTCATTTATTCTTGTTTCTTGACGCTCCAGCCGAACTTGCCGATGAGTTCGCCAAGTCCGTAGTAACCGCCATGTAGATAAACCAACGGATTGCTCTTTTCGAGATGCCATTTCCCGTTTTCGTCCAGGAAGCGTTCATCGGCCTGCACGTTGAGCACTTCGGCGATAAACATGTCGTGAGAACCCAAATGCACGATTTCCTTCACACGGCATTCAATGCTTAAGGGCGACTCCATCACGATTGGCGCCTGCACACAGGAAGCCTTTCCGGGAGTGAGGTGCATTTCATCAAACTTGTTGTAGTCGCGGCCGGAACGCACACCGCACCAGTCGGTGGCTCGTGCAAGTTCTTCCGTGGTGAGGTTAAGCACGAATTCCATGTTACGGCATATGATGTCGTAGGAATGACGTTCGGGACGAACAGAAATGTAACACATGGCGGGATTGGTACATATCGTTCCACTCCATGCCACGGTAAACACGTTGTATTCCTCCAGTGTGGCTCCGCACGAGACGAGCAGAGCCGGCAGGGGGTAAATCATCGTGCCCGGTTTCCAATCCATTTTTCCCAAAGCTGCCATAAGCGGTAATGGTTTCGTCAGTTTAGTTCAATTTTACTTTCTCGAGTTCTTGTTCCTTTTCGCAGTAGTGGCACTGAATGATGCCGCGTTTGCTGTCGGTCACTCTGAAACGGGTTTGCATGGGTTCGTTGTTGCAGATACACTTGGGGTTTGCACATTTCACAATGCCTACCAGTTCGGAAGGGAGCTTAACGCACTTCTTTTCTACCACTTCGTAGTCGCGGATAATGCAGAGCGTCACGTTGGGGGCAACGACTGAGAGTTGGTTGAGTTCGGCATCGGAGAAAAACTTGTTTTCTATTTTCACGATGCTCTTGTCGTCCATCTTTTTGCTCTTCAGTCTGT
This sequence comes from Bacteroidaceae bacterium, assembly GCA_963649665.1. Lineage (GTDB taxonomy): Bacteria > Bacteroidota > Bacteroidia > Bacteroidales > Bacteroidaceae > Alloprevotella. Next base: position 4,054 of record CAVJJO010000097.1, read on the forward strand.
AGCCAATCATTACGGAAGAAGACTTCAAGTCCTCAAGATGCAAGAGGCGAACCACTTGGAAAAGTTTGCTGGAGGGTATATGGTCGATAACGGTGCCGTTCTGTATGGCGGCAACCATAAGTTCTTGACGTTTCATAACTGCGCTTTTTACTGTTTGATGTCGTCGAGTGTTATGCCGAGCACGTCACAAATGATGGCTTGACGGGCGAAGAGCCCGTTGTGGGCTTGTTCGAAATAATAGGCATGCGGATCGTTGTCCACGTCGTATGCGATTTCGTTTACGCGAGGCAGCGGATGAAGAATCTTCAGGTTCTCGCGTGCATCGGCAAGCATGGAAGCCTTGAGGATGTATACGTCCTTCACGCGCTCATATTCCATAAGGTCGGTGAAACGCTCCTTCTGCACACGCGTCATGTAGAGGATGTCGGCTTCCTTGATGACGTCGGCATTGAAGTCCTCGTGTTCTTCAAAACGGATGTTGTGGTCGCGGCAATAGATTTTGTACTCCTCGGGCATCGCCAATTCCTTGGGGGCGATAAAGTGGAAGGTGGGGTTGAAATGGCGCATGGCCATAATGAGCGAGTGCACCGTACGCCCGTACTTGAGGTCGCCCACAAGGTAGATATTGAGATTTTCGAGTGTTCCCTGCGTTTTGTAGATGCTGTAGAGGTCAAGCATGGTCTGCGAGGGGTGCTGGTTGGCACCGTCGCCTGCGTTGACAACAGGAACGGGAGAAATTTCGCTGGCATAGCGCGCCGCTCCTTCGAGGTAATGGCGCATGACAATCACATCGGCATAGTTGCTGACCATCATGATGGTGTCTTTCAGTGTTTCGCCTTTCGTGGAGCTCGTTACCTTGGGGTCTGTGAAACCGATGACACGGGCGCCCAAACGATTAGCGGCGGTCTCGAACGAAAGACGGGTACGGGTGGATGGTTCGAAGAAGAGCGTAGCCACCACCTTGTCGTCGAGAATCTTCCTGTTGGGAGATTTCTCAAACTCCTGTGCCATGCGTATTAGATAGAGTATCTTCTCTTTCGACAAATTGGCAATCGTCACCAAACTATGTTTCTCTGACATGTTGTGAGTATAAGAAGGTTTTGCAGGTGCTTCATGCCGCTTGGAGCACTTACCGATATTTTTATGTGAACATACGACGGACACCGGAAACGTCTTGCTTTGGTTCTAAAGCGAGGGCATTCCTTAGGCACGTTGCAGCGGCAATGTTTTTTTGTAGCCGTAAAATTAGAGAGAAATAAGGACGTGCAGTAAATGTAAAAGCGCATATTTACCGATGCACCGGCTTTTTGTCGGTTTTTAGCGGGATGTAAACTGATTTGTAGAAACAATTCGGTAACTTTGCTTCTCATCGTTTTCATCAATAAGGCCAATATACGTCGACAGCCGTAGCCTTTCCACTATCTGCCTTATTGAAGGTAATCAATCTTTATTACTATCACCTTCACGGCTTGGCTGGGCTTTGCCGTGCGCACCTTGGCGACATGCCAATCGCAGGGAAACATCACGTTAAACGTTCCGGGAATGGATTCAAAGCGTTCCAGTTTGTCGGCGTCGAAGTTGTAGTGGACAACATCGGGCTTGTACTCGCAGTTGGGTGTTGAAGTGTCGTGGTCGAGTCGGGCAAATCCTTCAGTGCCTTTCACCACAATCATAAAGTCTATCTTAGCCCGATGCGACTCCGAGCCTTTGCCGTTTCGGAGGTCGTCTTCGCTGCACCAGTTGTCGCCTTCTTCAACGGATGCCGTCAGTCCGCTGTTTCCAATAGGCACACGTCCCGGGGCGATGGTTTGCAGGTCGGTATTCTGCAGCCATTCAAACACTGCATTCCATTGTTTTGGATTGCGGCTATACTGCACACAAAATTCCGTTTCGTTGACCGTCGGCGCGGGGCTTGCCTTGTCAAATCCGTTTCGCCATTCGCCCTTTTTCACCCAATTGTGGGCAGCCTTTTCCAGGGCTTTGGGGTAGACGTTGGTGTAGGTTTGGGAATATGCGCCCATCGGGGCCAAAGCGAGAAGCGTGGAAAAGATCAGTTTCTTGATTTTCATGATTTCTTGGAACTTTGGTTTGTCAACTTTATGCAAAGATATACAAAAGGAAAAAGAAAATCGCGGTATTTCTGCCAAAAACAACCTTCTTGCAGAATATGCCAATTTCCTGATGTGTTTCGCATCCGCTCCCCACTCTTTCCCTCTTAAAATGGCATTTCAGTTAAAGAAGATGCTGCCGTGCCTAGTTTAGGTTTAAGTTTATATTGGTGTTATATATAATAAGGAAGTAAACTGCCAGTCAAGACCAGACGAGTTTACAATCTGAGTTTATTGGGGCATGTATATATACATGGGTAAATCTAAACTTAAACCTGCGTTCTCTACGACTCCTCCAGCTTCCTTTCTCCTTAACCGAAAAACTACTGACCATCTTTGTAGTTGAATTGCGTCAATATTTGACAGGATTTAACAAGATTAATACGCTTAAGTGCTAATAGTGCATTGTAATTGCGAGTATTTGACACGTAAGTTTTGTAATAGGAGGTTTTTTGTGTAATTTTGCACGCAAAATCACCGACAATACGACAAGAATATGATTTTAAGAGCTACATTCGATAATATCTACTCCATCAAGGATGAGACACAGATAAGTTTCGTTGCAGGCAAGAGCAATGCCCACGGCGAACATGTTTCTCGTGCGGAAAAGCGTGATGACATTTCAGTTCTGAAGGCAGGTGTTATCTATGGTGCCAATGCCTCCGGCAAGAGTAATATCATCAAGGCCATTGCTCTGCTTCAGCAGATTGCGGGTGGCTACTTTCCACAGAACAAGATGGAGCCATTCAAGCTCGCAGATACCGAGAACCGCAATTCAAAGATTGAGGTGGAGTTCAGAACCATGGGCAAGTGTTATGCATATGGTGTGGAGTTCACTATCGGTGGCATCAAGGAAGAGTGGCTTTTCGAGATCAACAGCCGCACCGATAAGAAGGTGTTCTCTCGTAAGGTATCTGCTGAGGGTAATGAGTTCTCCTTTGGTAAGGTCGATGGCAACGAGGAGACCAAGATGCTCCTGAAGTTCTTGGCTCATGGCACTCCAGCCGACACCAGCTTCCTGTCTGAGTATGTTCGTCGCAACGGCACCGGTTTGGATGCCATCAAGGTGGCTAAGAGCTGGTTTGCTGACGGATTGAAGATTATTTTCCCAAGCACTAGACTGCAGGGTATTTCTTTCTTGACAGAGAACAACGATGAGTTGCGTAGCACCACCCGTTCATTACTCGAATACTTCAATACAGGCATTGCCGATGTGCGCCTTTATAAGGTGAAGAAAGACGAAATCAATATCAAGCCAGAAGTGCTTGATAGTATACTGTCAAGGGTCAAGGCCGGCAAGTCCTATAGCATGGCGGCAACTATAGGTAGAGAGATGTTCCTCTTCGAGGTCAGCGCGAGTGGCAGCTACGACATCTTCAAGCAGAAGGCCGTGCATCGCAATCTCACCACAGGCGAAGAGGTTGTTTTCGAACTTGACGAAGAGTCGGACGGCAGCATCCGCTTACTCGACTTCATCCCTATGCTCATAGACTTGAAGCAAAACGAGGTGGATTATCTCATTGACGAGATTGACCGCAGTATGCACCCCATGCTCTCCCAGAAGATTCTGGAATGCTATTTCTCTGGATTAGATGCCGACCGCGACACTCAGCTCATCTTCTCCACCCACGAGTGCAACCTCTTGAACCTTGACCTGATTCGTGCTGATGAAGTATGGTTTGTAGAAAAGGGCAAGGACGGAGCCTCACATCTAACATCGTTGGCCGAATACAAGCCTCGTGAGGATGTGCGCAAAGGCTATCTTCAAGGCAGATATGGCGCAATACCTTTCTTTGCCCCAATTCAATCCTTAAAGTGGTGATGCTATGAGAAAGAGAAAAGATTTCAAACGCATAGAAGGAGTCAAGTCATCCCGTCTCATTGTGATTGCCGCAGAAGGGCGTGCCACGGAAAATATCTATTTCGAGGCCATGCGCCAGGAACTTTGTGCCTCCAATGTGCAGCTCGTAGTACTGAACCGAGAAGACGACAACTCCAGCCCTGAGAATGTACACCGACAGCTGAAGGCATTCATCGACGAGTATAATATTCAGGATGATGACAAGCTTTGGGTGGTCATTGACCGCGACGACTGGAAGGAGAAGATGCTTGCTAACGTGGCTCAACTTTGCCAACAGAATGACAATCTCCGCTTCTGCATGAGCAATCCCTGTTTTGAACTTTGGCTGATACTCCATCTAGAAGATGTGGCGGCATACAGTGATAAAGACAAGCAGTCATTGATAGAGAATCCTCGGCTCTCTACTCACGGTACCTGGACTAAATACAAGCTACGCCAGTTGATGGGTCACTATCAGGAGGCAGACTACAATCCATATCAGCTTCTCCCTCATATCTCCATTGCCATCGAACGGGCAGAGTCACTGGACACGAATCCCAAAGACCGTTGGCCACAAGATATAGGTACGAGAGTATATCTGCTTGCCAAGAGCATCATGAACAAGGAGTAATACGTGTATGAAAATGTAAGATATCACGGGGGGGGGGATTTTGATATTCTCCGTAACATCTTGCACCAAAACATTTTTTCCCTTAAGAAAGCAACGTACACTCAACCGATCTTCCCGCAATCGGAATAAGAGCGGTTCATGTGGTGGATCAATCTCGATGCCATATTTGCTCATGAACAATTGAGCAAGCATGGGTTGTTCACGGCTCACACCGATAGGTGGTGTGGTTGTTGCGGTGCTCATTTCCACAAACATGCCTTTTTCAAGGCGTTGTCTCTTGTTCTTGCAAGCGGCATTACCGCTGTTCTTCACTGAAATTTTCCAAAGTACCACAATGGGTTGAATTAAAGTATTAATGATTATTGCCGTATAGTTGTCATCGCCATACTTCTCGCAAAGGGAATCATAGTCGTTGAGGATGTCTTCAAGCGGTTTGTCGTCCATCAACCTCACTTTGAGAGTATTGTGTGACATGCTTTTATATAGGCCATCGGAGCAAAGCAGAATACGTTCGCCTGGCTTTACCTCGAACTGCTTTACTTCGGCTTCCACCTTTTCTGGGTAGTAGGAGAAGAAGCAACGGTCAAGCACTTCCCAACCGTAGTCATTTTTCAGATGGTCTCGGGTTTGGTAAACAAGTCCTTCCCCTGGGCGCAAAAGGTAGCAACGGCTATCACCGACATGGCCGGCAGTCATCATCTTGTTTTCTATGCTCACCATTACAAGCGTAGTACCCATCACGCAATGTCCCAACTCATAGGCACGCATATCCAAGGCTCGATAAGCATGCTTGCAAGCAACAGTTACCTTGTCACAACTGTCGGGCACCTAGATATGCGCTTTCCAGTATTCTACAATGGCATCGGCCACAGTCTCACTGGCAACCTCACCTTTTGCATGACCACCCAGTCCGTCACAGACGAGTCCCATGAAGCGATAGCCATCTGGCATGTCAACCACCCTAAACGCATCCTCGTTTTTGTTGCGACGTCCTATTTTGCTTATCGTTGCATATCTCACTCTCTTCATCTTCACTTGTCTGTTTGGGTTCTAAATATGCGTCTATACCAAGGTGCCTTTTGAGGATAAAGGCCGGTGACAAAGTAAATGGCATTTTCTATGTGAGAGTCAATGGCATCAAAATAATCTGCCATTGCTTCATCCTTAAAGAGCATCTGATATATATCCTCATTAATCACAATTGTAGTCTTAGCATAGTTGCTCATTTCGTTTACTGCTGCCAGGGATATACTCTTCCTGTTCTTACCTTCAAAATTAAAAGGCAGAGTGACGATGTTGGTTACCTCCAGTCCCTTCTCATATAGATATTTTGCAAAGATAGGAGCGCCACCTGTGCCTGTTCCACCGCCAAGAGTACAAATCACAATCGCTTTGTGAAATAAATTATGTGCAAGCACATTCTCTTTCTGCAAACATTCTTCCGCTGTTTGTCGGCCTATGGTTTCATTGCTACCGCAGCCTAAGGGCTCATTGTCGCATTGGAAAAAGACTGCATGCTTTTGCAGGAGTTTGTTCCTGCTTGCTCTCCTTGTGATTGTTATTGCACCCGTACCTATGGCAAAAACGGCTATATCTCTGTTGTCAATGCCATTCTCTAGGAAGACTGAACCTTCACTACTACAAGTTATAAACTCTTTAATTTCCATATTCTGTCGTTTTAATGGTGCAAAGTTCAGTATAGGGTATGCCAACTATGGGCACTGCATTGCAGAAAATGATTTTTTTTGCTGAGAAATCTGTTGACGGATCGGACTGCGTGGCAATCTCTGAGGGAATGACACGGGAGAGGTCATTACCTATGGAAATTTGTTCAATCTCTGTTGTCGTTGTTGAATGAGACAAAAGTATCGGTATGTACTTGTACACAATATTGTCTTTTATTGCTGTCCGCTAAAACTTTTTTGAGCCAATGAAATAGGGCTGGACTCTTCGCTTAGAGTTCAGCCCCTTTG
>CAVJJO010000098.1:0-10495 GCA_963649665.1 Bacteroidaceae bacterium
GTTGGTTAGAGCACCTGACTGTTAATCAGGGGGTCGTTGGTTCAAGCCCATCCTGAAGCGCCTAAGCAAGGCCGCGTATCGTTGATACGCGGCCTTTTTTTGCTTTCGCTCGCAAACAGCGGGGCGAGGTTTGCACCTGCGCGCGTTTGAAGATTTGTCTTTGCCTTCGCCCACAAGACTTATGCGGCGTTTCACATGTCGGTCCTCACGGGCGCAGGCTTCGAAAGGTTCATAAGTCTTTATTGTCCATAGCAAGCGCTCCATAAGAAAGAGGAAGCGAAAAATCTTTGCCCGATGTTTGCGCCGCGAAGGAAGAAAAGGCTTACATTTGCGACATGCTACGTGAGCGCAAAGGGTTGCCCACCCTACCCCACGCTGCACAACATTCATTTTATCCACAAACTAAAAAACGCTCTTCTACAATGAAAAACTTCAGACTTGAATCCCTGGTAGTGGCAGCGGGCCTGGCATTGCTCGGCCTATTCGTTTACCTCGGCCTCTCCTCATTCGGCGCACGCGACCGGGTGGTAACCGTTCGCGGACTTGCCGAGAACGAAGTAAAGGCCGACCACGTCATCTGGCCCATCACCTACAAGACAACGGGCAACGACATGCAGGCGCTTTACGCCGACATCAACAATGCCAACCAGCGCATTGAAAACTTCCTCGTGCAAAATGGTGTGGCGAAAGCCGACATCAGCGTAGGTGCCCCGCAGATTGTGGACCTTCGCGCCGAACGCTACGCTTCAAGCGACGACGCCTCGCGCGACCGCTACAACGTGACGAGCATCGTGACCGTTTCGTCCTCGCAGGTCGACAAGGTGCGTTCGCTCATGACGCGTATGGGCGAACTTCTCAAGCAAGGCATCGTCATCTCGGCAAGCGACTACGGCACCACCGTGCAATATGAGTTCACGAGCCTCAACTCCATCAAACCGAAAATGATAGAGGAAGCCACCAAGAAGGCGCGCGAAGCCGCCGAAAAGTTTGCCAACGACTCCGAAAGCAAGCTCGGCAAAATCAAGAGCGCTTCGCAGGGCTTGTTTACCATCGAGGACCGCGACCAGTATACGCCCTACGTCAAGCGCGTACGCGTGGTGACGTCTGTCGATTATTTCCTCGAAAACTGACACTGGACATCCTTCACAAACATACCGCCCCGCTGCAACCGAATGGTCGCAGCGGGGCGGCATCTATTTAGCACTTGCAGCCTTCATTCCTTACCGTAGCAGCCTTCACTCCTTGCTATAGATTTCGGCAGCGCGCCGGTGGCGATCCTCCATATGCTCGGCCAGCCACTGAGGGGCGAGCACCTTAATGTAGCGCCCGCGACTCATCACATAGTTGCGGAAGTCGACGGTAGGACGCAAGGTCAGTTCGAAATCGGCAAAACCATCACCTTGAGCCATCGTACGCTGGGAAGGATGCAAGGGAAGGTCGGCCAGATAGTAGTGTTCGGGCGAAAAAGCCCGCAGCACCACGCGCTCACACGGCGTCTCGTCGCCTACTATCACGCCGAAACATTCCTTGAAGAAATCATCGGCAACAAAGTCGTCGGGCATTTTGAAAGTTGCGTGCGTAAGCTCGAGCTTCAGAATGCGGTCGAGGGAAAACACGGCGAAATAGTCGCGCTCGGGCTTCTCGTCAGTGGCCTCGCGATGGAAATGCCCGAGCACATACCAGCGCTGCTGGAAAAGCTTCACGCAGTAAGGCTCAAACTCAGAATGGGTTATCTGCTCAGCCCCGTAGCGCCGGTAGTCCACAACTACTTTCACGTTCAGCTTCATGGCTTTGACCAAAGGTTTGAGAAACACTTGTTCTGAAGGAATGCTCTCAAACACGATGCGGTTCTGCAAGGAAAGGTTATCTGCCATGAGTTCGCCCACGGTGAGCGACGAAAGCAACCAGCTTTGCATGCAGCGCTGCGAAAGCACTTGCTCATTGCTTATATAGTAGCGGTTGCCCGAGCGTTCACAGTCGATGCACACGCTAAAGAGTTCCCTTATGGCTTCGCGGTGACGGTTGAAGGTGCTGCGCGCAAGGGTATTCCCTTCGCTGAGGTCGGAATCTTTCCATTTTTCCTGAATCTCAGCAAAAGAGAGACTGCGCGCCCGCCGCAACGTATTGACGAGCCATATATACTCCTTAAGTTTCCGGTAGCCTTTCATGGTTGCTCTACATTTAGGAGGTTATTTCCCCGTCACGAAACGGAGTCCTACAATTCCACCTGTGCTTCGTTGATAAGACGCCGGGTGAAGTCGGGACTGTCGTTGGGGCATATCATGAGCACATCGCCGTTCTCTGCCACCACGAAATTGTCGAGTCCGGCAATGATGGCCTTCTTTCCTTTCGGCAACGACACCATGCAGCGCTGCGTGCCGGCAAACATCACGCGGGCGCCTCCGCTCACAGCATTTCCGTCGGCGTCCTTGCGGCAGGCTTCGTGAAGTTCGGACCAGCAGCCTATGTCGGCCCAGCCGAAGTTGCACTCCTGCACCGCCACGTTGCGACAGGTTTCGAGCACGAAGATGTCTACGGAACGCGGCATTTCGTTGGAGAAGACGGAGCGCACGAATTTCATTTCTTCCGCAATGCTTACCATCTGGCGCGCCAAGGCTTCCACGGGCACCGACTCGCGCTTGTTTTTCTCCGCCAAAGTATCGCCCAGAAGCTGGGCGGTCCAAAGAAAGATGCCGGTGTTCCAGAGAAACTCTCCGCTTTCCATGAACATTTGCGCATAGTCCATGGCGGGCTTTTCGCTGAACGACTGCACCTTGTAGAGGCCCATTCCGTTGAGTTCGTCGCCCATCTGAATGTAACCGTACGCCGTATTGGGCGTAGTGGGTTTCACGCCGAGGGCGAGGAATGCCTGCTTTTCGCCCACGAAGTCGAGGCCTTTCTGCACCTGTTCCACGAAGACGTCCTCGCGCTGGATGAGTTGGTCGGCAGGTGTAACCACCACTCGCGCATTGGGATTCTGAAGCGCCACGTGCCAAGTACCCCACACGGCAGCTTGTGCCGTATTGAGCTGCACGGGTTCGGGGAGAATGTGGTCGTCGTCGACTTCGGGCAACTGCTCGCGCACGGTGGGCACGTAGTCCTCGAAGGTAGAGATAAATATGTTTTCGCGTGGAATGAAACGTACAAACCGGTCAAACGTCTGCTGCAGCAAGGTGCGTCCGGTGCCGAAGAAGTCGATAAACTGCTTCGGAAGTTCGGTGGTGCTTGTAGGCCACAGACGGCGGCCTGTGCCGCCAGCCAGAATGATGCAGTAGTTGCTCTGTATTTCCATCATATAAATTTACTGTTAGTTCAAGGTGTTCTTAAGCAGGGGAAAAGGTTTGCAGAATAGCTGCCCTTTGCATTTCCACGGCTAAGATAGCGAATTAAAAGGCAGCACGGCACGACGGAGGAATAAAAAAAGCAAACATAAGTTTCCGTCCCACGATTTGCAAGGCGCAGAATCAAAAGATTGCGCGTAAAAACGAAAAAAGACACGTCACGTTTTGTCCGTTATAGGGAAAGGCGTATCTTTGCACCGCTAAACGCACCGCTTGCGGAGCGAAGAAGCAGCCCAGATGGCGGAATCGGTAGACGCGCTGGTCTCAAACACCAGTGGGGCAACCCGTGCCGGTTCGACCCCGGCTCTGGGTACAGAAAAGTCGGAATCTTCGAAAGAAGGTTCCGACTTTCTTTGTTTATGCAAAAGCGCTTCGTCTAAAAGCCAGGGGGCTTTCGGGCGAAGCGCAAGTTGTTTTCTGCTATTTCAGCCTATAGCCGAGGGAGATGAGCGCGGAGAGGTTGCGGTCGCCGTCGGCATTGAATTTTGCCACGCCGAAGTCGGCTTCCAAACCGAGCGTGACGCCCGAGGGGAAGGCATAGCCTACCATGGCTTGAATGCCGGCATCGAAGCGGTGCACGCCTTGCTCGTTGAAGGTTTTCTCCTCGTAGTAGAGTTTGTTGCTTCCCGTGCTCTCGGCATCGCCCTTTGTCTTTTGCTTGCCGCTGATGCCGTACGACACGTAAGGGCCGGCGGAGAACACCACGTAGCGCGACTCGCCCGTACGCAGGTAATAGGAGAAGACGAGGGGAATTTCCACGTAGTTTGCCGTGGTGGTGCGGTTCTTGATGGAAGTGCGGGGATTACCGCTTTCATCGAACATTTGCTGATGGTTGTCGTCGTAGACGAACACGCGCTGATTGGGGTCCTTCCAGCCTTTTCCGTAGACGGAGAGTGTGGGAGTGAAGGTGAAGTGCTGGTTGAACTCTATTTCGTAGCCCACGCCCACTTTGAAGGCGCCCACGAGCTGCGACGAGCTACCGTAGTGTGAGGCGAAACCGCCGCCTATTTTAAACTGCACGTTCTGCGCGGCCGCTGTCAGCGCGGCGCAACAGAGTGCGACGACAAAGAGTAGTCTTTTCATACGTCGGAGGGTTTTCAGTCGTGTTTGAAGAATTGGCGCCAATCGTCTTTCTTGCCGTTGTCGGGCTGTTCGAACGTTTCGTCCTGCTTCTTTCCTTTCTTTCCCTTACGGGCTTTTTTCTCTGCCTTCCAGCCTTGCTTGAGTTGCTGCGCGTCGGCCACGTCGGCATAGGTGCGTCCGCCTTTTTGGCGCTCCTTGCGGGGCTTGCGCTCGGCGCGGTCGCGCGGACCGTTGGGCGTGCCGTCTTCGCGGTCGGCATTGTCCACCACCACCTTGCGGTCGCCCACCTTCACGCGCTTCATTTTGCTGAGCACGAGTTCGGCATCGTCGGAAGGCACTTCAAAGAACGAGCAGTTGTTGGTAAGGTCAATGCGTCCGATTTCCACCTTTGTGCCACGCACGTGGCGGTTGACGAGGTTGATGATTTCGCGTGCGTAGAAGTTGTCGCGCTTGCCGAGATTGATGAAGAGGCGCGTATAGCCCTCCTCTGCCTTGTGGTCGCCCGAGCGGCGGCGCTCGCGGCGGCTCTCGCCGTCGGCACCTTCCTTGTCCTGACGGCTGCGGCGGTCGGTGGGCTGCTCTATGGCCGGGGCGTCGGCATAGTAACGGAGGAAATGGCCAAACTCGCGGCTAACGATTCGCTTGATGAGGTCTTCCTTTGTGAGCCACTCGAGTTTGCGGAATATTTCGGGGAGAAACGGGGCGATTTCGGTGTCGTTCACCTCTATGCGCTCAAGTTCGTCCATCACTTTATAGAGTTGCTTGGTGCAGATTTCCTGCGGTTCGGGAAGTGTGCCCACTTCGAACTTCTTGCCGATTACCTTTTCGATGATGCGCACCTTTCCCTTCTCGCGCAAATGGATGATGCTGATGCTCGTGCCGCGCTTGCCGGCACGTCCGGTGCGGCCGGAGCGGTGAGTGTAGTTCTCTACGTCGTCGGGGAGTCCGTAGTTGATTACATGGGTGAGGTCCTCCACGTCGAGTCCGCGTGCCGCCACGTCTGTGGCTATGAGCAGTTGCGTGTGGTGCTGGCGGAACTTCTGCATGGTGAGGTCGCGCTGGGCTTGGGAGAGGTCGCCGTGGAGCGCTTCGGCATTGTAGCCGTCGCGGATGAGCTGATCGGCTATTTCCTGCGTTTCCATACGGGTGCGGCAGAAGATGATGCCGTAGATGCGGGGATAGTAGTCCACCACGCGCTTGAGAGCAGCGTACTTGTCCTTGGCATGGACGAGGTAGTAGATGTGGTTGACGTTCTCGGCGCCTTCGTTGCGCGAACCTACTACGATTTCCTTATAGTCGTGGAGATAGCTCTTGGCAATACGCTCTATCTCCTTGCCCATGGTGGCGGAAAAGAGAAGCGTGTTGCGCTCCTCGGGCACTCCGGCGAGTATTTCGTTGATGCTTTCGGTGAAACCCATGTTGAGCATCTCGTCGGCTTCGTCGAGCACCACGTTTTCCACGGCTTCGAGTTTTGCCACGCCGCGGTGCATGAGGTCGATGAGGCGGCCGGGGGTAGCCACGATGACCTGTGCGCCCTTGCGGAGCGAACGTATTTGGCTTTCGATGCTCGAACCGCCATAGACGGCGAGCACATGAAGTCCGTCGATGTAGCGGGAATATTCCTTAAGGTCACCTGCTATCTGCAAACAGAGTTCACGGGTGGGACTGAGAATGACAGCCTGCGTGGTGCGGTCGGCGGGATTTACTTTCTGGAGGACGGGAAGTCCGAAAGCGGCAGTTTTTCCCGTACCGGTCTGGGCAAGGGCTATGACGTCGTTGCCCGTTCCGAGCAAGTAGGGGATTACTTCTTCCTGAACGGGCATGGGCTGTTCGTAGCCCATTTCGCTGATGGCGCGGCGGATTTCCTCCGAAACGCCCAACTCTTCAAATGTTTTCAATCTGATTGGGGATTATCTGTGGAGCGACTTTACTCCAAGGTGCAAAGTTAAGGCTTTTAGCGCTGACTAATAGCCTTATGCGAGATTTAGAGAATAAAAAGCGCCAAAACTATGCGCGCAGACTGCGTTTGAGCACCATGCGGCTTTCGGGTCCCATGGAGGAAAGGAGGTCTATGATGGTGAGATTGGGAAGGAAACCGGTGTGTTGCTGAAACACTTGCCAATAGGGTTCGGGCGAGAAGGCAGGGTCGGCAGCGAGGGGCTGCTTCGGGGAGAGGACGGAACGCAGGTCGGTGACGCGTTCATCGCCAAAACGGGTGGTTTCAACGTATGCCGCCGACTGCTCCATGGGGCAATCTAAGGCAAGCAACTGGAGAATGGTTTGGTGAAAAGCTTCGTTGAAATCGGCCAAAAACGTGAACGGCTTCTCATAAAGTGCAGCGAAGTCGTCGGCGTAATAAAAGAAATACGGACTGTTCTCGTAGGCCGAAACGAGCGCCGTGAAGTGCTGGTGCCGCCAGTTGCCGTGGTCGGAAAGGCGAATGTCGCGCACGGGGGTGTGCGATGCGTTGTCGCGCACAATGGGCACAGTGAGCGCGAGAGGTCCCGTAGGCGACGCTATGTAGCAACGGTTGCGGTAAGTCTGCTTGAGAAAATGCTCGTGGCGGTCTTCCACTATGCGGTCGGCGGCATAGATGTGGGCGTAGAGCTGAACGGGACCGAGATAGGCCGTGGGAATGATGAGGGTATGCAAAATGTTACGATGGAATGGGGCAAAAACAAAATCAGAAGCCGAAACGCGAAAAGGCCTCGGCAAGTCGGCAGCCATAGGGAAAACATTTTCCCACAAGGGCATCGTGGGGCACAACGACGTAGACGTCGGGCGATGTCTCAAGCCAATAATAGTCTTTCGAGAGGGTGACGGACTGAAGCACACGGCCGTCCATCTCTAGCTGCCGCTTGGAGTTGACTTTGGCGCGGCTATGCTCGTAGGTCTGGAGCAGGTAAGCGAGAAGGGCGGCATTATAGGGCGTCACGCGAAGGCGTTTGCGCCGTGCGGGCACCACGACGGGCTGCGCATCGGGCGAGGTGCGCGCGGGCAGCACCTTCTGACGGACGGGGTCTATCCACACGGTGTCGGCAGGAAGTGCACGACACACGGCAGCCACGTTGTCGGCGGTGCCAGGGAGGCGGTATACGAGGAGTTCGCCGCAGGCGGGCCGACGGTAGCCGAGGCGGTGATAACCCCATAGGCTTTCGCCGGGCAAGCGGAGGCCATACCAGGTGAGCGACACGAAGGCGTGCTGACGCGGACGCACGTCGGGCATCCACGCTTTCTGCGGCATGGTCATGTGCGATACAAGCAAAAACCGCACTGCCAGCAGCATGAACGCTGCCAGCAGCACGGGCAATGCTATTTTACGCACGAAAGCTTTCATGGCTTATGTCGTGATATGAGTGGGGAGCCTCAGGGCGTGGTCACTTGATGTCCCACACGCGCTTAAACAGTCGGTTCCATCGCATTCCGCCGTCGAAGAATCCGTAGTCGGGGTCGAGCGAAAGCCACACGAAGAGGGGTTTTCCCACCACGTGGTCTTCGGGCACGAAGCCCCAAAAGCGGGAGTCGGCGCTGTTGTCGCGGTTGTCGCCCATCATCCAGTAGTAGTCCATCTTGAAGGTATAGGAAGTGGCGGGACGGTCGTTGATGTAGATTTTGCCGCCGCGCACTTCGAGTTTGTTGCCTTCATAAACGCGGATGGGGCGCTCGTAGATGGGCAAATTGGCAAGAGAGAGCTGGAGTGTGGCGCCCTTTTTCGGAATCCACAGCGGACCGTAGTTGGCGGTGGTCCACGTCTTCGCCATGTTCTGCGGATAGAGCCAGTCGGAAGCGGCTTCGGCGGGCTTAATGGAGCTGACTATTTCGGGATGGTGGCTGAGGGCTTCTTTCACCTTTCGGGTGAGGGGCATCCAGGTGGTGTTGCCGTTGCTCACGGAGTAGAGATCCTCGTCGGTGATGCCGAGTTCTTTCTTAAGGTCGACGGGGAGTTCCTGCTTGAAGGTCACTTCGTAGGCGTACTGCGAATTTTCGGGCTCGCGGTTGGCCTTTCCGTCGAGGTAAATCACGTTGTTGCGTATCTGGAGCGTCTGTCCGGGCAGACCCACGCAGCGCTTCACGTAGTTTTCGCGGCGGTCGGTGGGACGGCTTACTATCTCGCCGAACTGCTCCGTGGCTTGACGCATGTAGGCGGCACCAGCGGAATAGATTTTACGGTAAACGGCTTGCTGCTCCTCGTAGCTCATGGACGGGTTGAGGGCGGCAGAGGCGAGCGTGGGCTGTTCGCCGGGATTGGCGGCGGGAGTGCCGAGCAGCTGGTCGCCCATCTGGTAGGCCATGCGGTAGTAGTCCTGGTTCTGCTGGTTGAGCGCCACGGTGTCGCCGGCGGGATAGTTGAACACCACGATGTCGTTGAGCTCCACCTTGCCGAGTCCTTTCACGCGGCGGTATTCCCAGTGCGGCCATGTGAGGTAGCTGCGGCAATTGACGATGGGGAGGGTATGCTGCGTGAGGGGCATGGAGAGCGGCGTTTGCGGAATGCGCGGGCCGTAGGAGAGTTTCGACACGAGGAGGTAGTCGCCCGTGAGGAGGGTTTTCTCGAGCGACGAGGAGGGGATGACGAAGTTCTGGAAGAAAAACTGGTTGATGAAGTAGATGGCCACGAGGGCAAACACGATGGCATCGACCCATCCCATGACGAAGCGCGTGGCGGGACCTACTTCGGGTTCACGCCACCATCCCCACTTTATTTTGTGGGAGATGCAGAGATCGTAGATGAAGGGTATGACGACGATGCCCCACCAACAGCCTACCCAGAAGAGGAAGAGGCAGTAGAGGAAGGTGTAGACGGCAAACTTTATCCAGCCTGCCGCGGTTTTCGGCTTGTTTTTGCCGCTTCCGTCGGCAGGGGCGCCGTGTTGGTTGTGCTGAAGGTTTTCTTGTGCCATATGGCTGTAGCTATGGTAAGGATGTACGGGGGAAAAATCAGAAGTTGAAGAGGTCGTCGGTGGAGAGGAGTCCGCTGTGGGTGGCGGTGAATTCGGCTGCGAGCACAGCACCGAGGGCGAATCCGCCGCGGTTGTGGGCGGAGTGGGTGATTTGTATCATGTCGGCGGGCGAGTCGTAGGTGAGGGTGTGAATGCCGGGCACTTCGCCTTCGCGTATGGCATCGATGCGGAGGAGGTTGGAGGGAGTGTCCTGCGTGCCGCTCACGGTGCCATCGGCATTGTGCACTTCGCCTTTTGTCCATCCTTCCTTACGGTCGAGATTGGCGCAGACCTGCTCGGCAAGGGTGATGGCGGTGCCGCTGGGAGCGTCGAGCTTGTGGACGTGATGGGTTTCCACTTCGCTCACATCGTAGTCGGGGTAAGCGTTCATGATGCGCGCGAGGTATTTGTTGACGGCCGAGAAGATGGCCACGCCGAGCGAGAAGTTGGAAGCCCAGAAGAGGGTATGTCCGCCTTCGGTGCACTCGCGGCGCACGTCGGTTTCGTGATCCTTGAGCCATCCGGTGCTGCCGCTGACTACTTTCACGCCCTGCGCCCATGCCCGGCGGTAGTTGGCGTAGGCTGCGGTGGGGTTGGTAAACTCTATGGCCACTTCGGCGCTGCGGAAGGCATCGCTGTCGAAGTCGGAGAGATTGTCTACGTCGATGATGCTTACTATCTCGTGACCGCGCTTGCGGGCTATTTCTTCTATCATATGGCCCATTTTGCCATATCCGATGAGTGCTAATTTCATTTCTGTGGTAGTGCGTTGGTTTCGTGGCCTTTGCCTTTTGGCCAACCGGCTGCGGGCAAAGGCGGGGTAAGTTGGTGCAAACTTACGGAAAAAATGTCAGTCGCATGGCGCAACGTACGGCAGATTTTGCGTGCGCGGGCTCACGCATAGGCCGTTGCGATATACGGCCGAGGGGTGCAGGAGGCATTTTGGGCGAAAGGCAGGAGCGAGAAGAATCTGTGAACGTTTGAAAAATTTGGGCCTTGAGCCCAACAGGTTGGGCCTTGGGTCCAATGCGTTGGGCCAGGGGCTGGGGAGAATTTGCTACCGAGGCTCGTGTAGAAACGCTTGCGCAATTTTGGTGCAACGCGCATGGGGGTCAAGACTCCCGTCTTGAC
>CAVJJO010000099.1:0-10161 GCA_963649665.1 Bacteroidaceae bacterium
AACGAGAAAAGACAATAAATATTATATATAAACTAATTTTGCTCACCTACTTAAGAAGTTAGTCGAGTTCAGACAAATACTTTTCTATCCATGGTTTCAACTCTGGAATATCAACCTCGATGGTATCCCAAAGGCTCTCGGGATTTATCGTATAATAGCCATGCACCAGCACATGACGCTGTCTTCAAAAGTGTATTGAGCGTGAAACTCTTCTATTCCAAGAATAGCTTCCAAGATATGTTCCAAACGACCTTTGTCTCTAACCTTTTCTCTCATAAATCAAAAATTTGTCGCGGTTAGCAGATTCTTGAGCAAAAGGCAAAAGGCAACTTGCTTCCACAATATCCACCTTGCGATGAAGCAAATCTTCCAACCCCAACATGATTCCCGCCATTCGCATCAAGGATATTCGCGTGTTCTGACGATCGTACTCCACAAGAATGTCCACATCACTGCCCGGTGTCTCTTCGCCTCTAGAACAAGAGCCAAAGAGCCACGCTTTCTTGACAGGCTGACTGCCAAGAAATCCTTGAATTTTGGGAATCATGCGTTGTACGTCCTTGCTAATCATAATCATCCAATGTTTATGGCGCAAAGATATGCTTTTCCATGTAAACTACCACAAAACGGATAGTCTGAATATGATTTTGAGAGCGCCATCGCCTCATGTAGTTCAACTAAAAAAGTTGCGCAAGTTGTGATGGTTCATTCACGACTTGCGCAATTCCTTAAATTCTTTCTATAAGCGCCACGGCGTAGGCCGATATGCCTTCTTCCCTTCCCGTGAAGCCGAGGCGTTCGGTGGTGGTGGCTTTGATGCTTACTTCCGATGGCGTGACGTCCATGAGGGGAGCGAGCGTGCGTTTCATTTCTTCTACGTGCGGATTGAGTTTCGGGCGTTCCGCACATACCGTGGCGTCGATGTTGCCCACGCGCCAGCCTTCCTTACGGAGCAAGTCCGTGGTGCGGCGCAGTAGCACCTTGCTGTCTATACCCTCAAATTCGGCGCCCGTGTCGGGGAAATGGTAACCGATGTCGCGCATGTTGGCGGCACCGAGCAAGGCGTCGCAGATGGCATGGATAAGCACGTCGGCATCGCTGTGCCCGAGAAGTCCCAATGTGTGGTCGATGCGGATGCCGCCCAGCCAGAGTTCGCGGCCTTCCACCAGGCGGTGGACGTCATAGCCCATTCCTACTCTTATGTTCATAGTCGGAGAATTATTAGCGGCGGCGTCCCAAGAGGTCGCGTATGCCGTCGAAGTCGAAGGCGAGCGATACGCGGAGCGTCTGGTCAAGCGGATTGGACGGTTGGGTTGCTATCACATAGCCGGCATCGATGCTCAGCACGTTCATGCGGAAGCCCGCACCCACGGTGGCATACTTGCGGTTGCCTTGCATGGAGCTTTCGTGGTGGTAACCGGCGCGGAGCGAGAACTTGTCGTTGTAGGTGTATTCGGCACCTACGCTCCACTGTATCTCTTCGAGTTCGCCCTTGAAGCCGCGTTCGGAGTCGCCGAAGCTCTTGAACATTCCGGAGATGGACGACATGTCGTAGTATTCCTTGCGGAGACGTTCCTCGTAGTCTTCGTTCAGTTCGTCCTCTCCCTGCAAAGGTTTCGACGGCACGAGGAGTTTGTTTACGTCGGCAGAGAATGATATGCGGTTGTATTCGTTGAGGGGAACCATGTAGCTCAAACCCAGACGCAGGTTGGTGGGAATGAAGTAGGAATAGTCGTCGCCGTAGTTTATCTTGCTACCGATGTTGCTGATGTTCAAACCCCATGCGAGCTGACACTCGCGCTGACCCATCATCACGTAGGTGTTGTAGTAGAGGGCAATGTCGGCGGCGAAGGCGGAACCTGGGGTAAGGTTGTCGTCGTAGTGGCCCGTGAGGTCGGAATACATGTAACGCAGCGCTACGGCAGCGGAGAATTTCTCGCTGAGCATACGTGAATAGGCCACGTCGACGCCCAGTTCGTAGGGCTTCACCGTCATGTTCGTGGCCTGCACCTCACCGAGCGTGAAATAGCGCATGGAGGCACTCAGCGCCTGGTAGTCGCCGAGACGCACGTAACCCACGGCGTCGAGGAGAGCGATGCCGGTGGTAAGTTTGCGGAGCCACGGGGTGTAGTTGATGGCAAATCCTGCACGGGATATGGTGAACGGATACTTTGCCGGGTTCCAGTACTGCGAATGCACGTCGGGGTCGGTGGCGGCACCGATGTCGCCCATACCGCCGGCGCGGGCATCGGGAGCGATGCTCTGCGAGGTGACGGCTGTCATGACGGGATTGAACTGGTCGCGCACGTCGTCGTCGGCCGAAAGGGGCAGAGCGAAAAGGGCGGCGGCAAAGAGTGAAAGTAATGGCTTGTTCATGTTAGTAATAACGTACGAAGCACGCGTAATATTGTATCGTGCAGGTGCAAAAAGCTTCTTTTTGCGCACAAAGTTAAGCAAAAGTTTGGCGTAGGTCTTCGCAAGGTGCGCTCTTGTCGGCTTTTAAGGCTAACTTTGGCGCTTCAATTTTCATTTATGATTTCACGCAGCAGTATAGAAACCGCCTATTGCTTTTTCCATCAGAAAGAGCGCGTCTATGCCCATTCCACGATGGACTGGCAGAAAGATGATATAGAATATGCCATCGGCCAATATGCCGATGGCATCAATCCAGAACTTTATGCCTTGCTCTCCGGCGGGCGTTCCGACTTCTTGCGCAACCACCTTACTTTCCATGCCGACATACTGCATGCCATAGAGGTGCTTGAGAAGATGATGGGGGAATGAAAAGCGCTGAGGCTACTTTTTGTTTGCGTATTTGCTGAACACGTTTGCTAAGATGGCTCCCGACACGTTGTGCCACACGCTGAAGATGGCGCCGGGTACGGTGGCGAGCGGATATTGTGCGAAGTGAACCGTGGCAAGCGACGTGGCGAGGCCGCTGTTTTGCATACCCACCTCAATGGCTACGGTGCGGCACTTCGTGGCATTCATCTTTAGCAGCAAGCCGGCACCATAGCCGAGAAGGTAGCCCACCACGTTGTGAAGGACTACAATAAGGAGTATGAGCAAACCGCTTGTGAGGATACGTTCGGCGTTGACGCTCACCACAGCGCCTTCAATGCACATGATGGCAAGGGTGGACACGAGCGGCAATATCGTCGTGGCACGGCTGGCCCAGCGCGAGAAATAGTGGTTGACCACAAAGCCCAGCACGATGGGCACGATGACTACTTGAACGATGGAGAAAAACATCGAGAGCATGTTCACGTCCACCGTTTCGCCGGCATAGACATACGTCAGCAGGGGAGTCATCAGCGGGGCGAGCAAAGTGGACACTGCGGTGATGCCTACGGAAAGTGCCACATCGCCTTTCGCCAAGTAGGTAATCACGTTCGACGCCGTGCCGCCGGGGCAAGTTCCCACGAGTATTACGCCCACGGCAAGCTCGGCAGGAAGGCTGAAGACCTTCACCAGCATAAAGGCTACCAACGGCATGATGGCAAACTGCGCCACGGTGCCTATGGCCACGTCCTTCGGGTGACTGAACACCACGCGGAAGTCGGAAGGCTTGAGCGTGAGTCCCATGCCGAACATCACGATGCCCAGCAGCGGATTGATATAGCTCGTCTTGAGCACACTGCTCACTTCTGCGGGGAGCAGCAGGGCTACAATGGCCACGGCAATGATGAGTATTGCCATGTGTTTGCTTACAAAGCGGGAAAGGGATTGGAGAAAATTCATCGGGAAGAGAGATAGGAACAAGGGGAAATATTTTCGCGCGTTGTGGCGCATCAATCAATCTTCGACCTTTTTATCACGTTCGCGCGCAAGCTTTCGCCGTAGAAGAAGAGTTCCTGTAAATGGAGATTTCCTACGGAGAAGAAACTCTGCAAAGCCGGAAGGAAGTAGCGCGAAGCGTCGATGTTGTCCACGCGAAGCACGTGGTTTGCCGCATCCACGCTCACCGTCACGTCGGCATCGCTCTGGTTTGCCACCACCGCGGTGCCGTAGGGGAAACGTGTGTCGTCGGCCTTCGGCGTTTCGCCGGCGGTGAGGAGCACGGCGGGAGTGGACGAGGTGGTCCACGAAACGGGATTGATGCACGCTATGTTGTCGCGGCAGAGAAGGGGACTGATGGCTTCGGGAGTCGTTACGCTATTGAAGGCAATGGTCACACCTTTGTCCGTTTCGCCCTGTGCCAAACGGATATGCGAAGTGCGGTGGCCGCTTTGCGCTGTGGTGTCGGCTGCCGTCACGCCGAAGCCCACAATGTAAGCGGCAATCATGCGGCTGTAGGTGGCGTCGTCCATGTGCTTGAGCAGCGTTTTCACCATTTGTCCGCCTTGGGAATAGCCGGCGAGGATGAAGCGGCGGCCGCCATTGTAGTGCGCCATGTAGTAGTCAAACGCATCCGTCACATCTTTAGTGGCCATGGCATAGGCAGCTGCGGAATGCTCGCCTTCAAGGGCATCGAACACCACCTGGCGGTAATAGGGGAGAAACAGGTTGGCGCGTGTGGCGAAGATGGTGTCGGCGAGTTCTGCCGAGAGTCGCCATGCTTCGCGGTGGGAAGCCTGCGAAGGGTCGGCATTGTAGTGGGTTGCGCCGTCGGCATCGGTCCATGCCGTAAGGCAGGTGGGAAGGAGATAGAACACGTCAACTTGGGCGGCATCGGTTGCCGGCAAACGTTTGTCGCCTTCGTACCACAGCGCATTGTCGGCCCAGTTGAGCGCGGCAACTTCTGTGGAGTCTGTACTGCCGTCGGTCTTCGGCATGTTGTCTTGGCTGCAACTGGCAAATGCCACTGCGGCACAAATCAGGAACAAAAGGAATCTCTTCGTCATATTCTTTCTTGTTAGGGGGATAATTCTGAAAACGTGAACCATAAACTTTGGTTGCCGTTGCAAAATTAAGCAATAGACTGAACACTTGCTGTTCTGATTGCGGAATTTACTTTCGTACGTATGAATGCGTAAAGAAAAGAATGTAATGAGAAAAAAGGCTTACGCATTTCCTGCCGTCTTCCCCGAAATGCTTCTTGGGCAACGTGCCTTTCGTTCTTCACAGTATATTCATACAATAGCAACTTCTCTGCAACTACGTCCGTCTACTTTTGCAGCGGATTTACGAAAAGTAGACAAGACGTATATGAATAAAAGCTTTTGCATGTTGCTGGCATCTTTTCTTTGCAGCGCCGCAACTGTTGCTCAAACCCAGTCCTTGCATCGCATGGCCATCATGTCGGATGTGCATCTCATGGCACCCCAGTTGTTGGTGCGTGAGGGAAAGGCCATTGACGACTATATAGCCAACGACAGAAAGATGCTCGTGCAGAGTCCCGAGTTGCTGGACTCTGCAGTGAAGCATGTGGTGGAATACCGCCCTCAGGTGGTGCTCGTCACCGGCGACCTCACCAAGGACGGCGAGCGCGTTTCCCACGAGCTCTTGGTGAACCGCTATCTCAAGCCGCTGGAGGAGCAGGGCACAAGAGTTTTTGTGATTCCCGGCAACCACGACGTGAACAATCCGCATGCCAAGGTGTATGACGGCGACGCGACGAAACGTACCGCCACCATCTCCGCAGAAGATTTTGCCCTTATATATAAGGAGTATGGCTACGGCGAGGCCATAGCCCGTGACGCCCATTCCCTTTCTTATGTGGTACAGCTTGATCCGAAAATCAGACTCATCGCAGTGGATGCCTGTGAATATGAAGAGAACGACTTCGACAAGGACATCTGCGTAACCGCCGGAAGAATAAAGCCCGAAACGATGGACTTCATTGCGCGTCAGGCAGAAGAGGCACACCGCCAAGGCATGGACGTCGTGATGATGATGCACCACGGCATCGTAAGCCACTTCAACTGGCAGGACAAGGTGATGAAAGAATATCTCGTCGACAATTGGCGCAAGCAAGCCAAGAAGATTGCGAAGATGGGTATCAAGGTGTGCTTCACCGGCCATTTCCACTCGCAGGACGTTTCCGAGAAGTATGGCCTCACCGACATGGAGACGGGCTCTACCGTAAGTTATCCCCACCCTTACCGGTTGATAGAAGTTGACGGCCGTGAGGGCACGCTTACCGTAAGAACGGAGCGTGTGAAGGAACTGACCTCTATGAGCGGTAGCGGTGAAACCCTTCAGCAGAAGAGCGAACGTTATGCCAACTCTGCCTTGAGCAGCGTGATAGAGCCTATGATTCCGAAGAAAGTGCCGGCAGACGTGAAGCAGGAATGCGGCCGCGTGCTGGGCGAAGCCTATGCCATGCATCTGGCGGGCGACGAGCACCCCTCCGACGACTTCAAGGCACGCCTCAAGGCGGCAGCCAAGCGTCTGAAGCATTATTCGTGGAAGTGGGCCTTCATCATGAAGAAGATCGGCAAGTATCTCAGCACTGACACGGGCGTGGCCGACAACGACCTCACCGTTTATTACAGAAACAACAAATAATCAAAAATTCATAAAGTATCGTATGAAGAAGAACGTAGTCGCTCTCACCATGGCCGCCTTGTTGGCGCAGGGAGCAATCGGTAGTCAGGCTCTGGCAGCTGTTCTGCCCGATGGCAATGCCCCCGGCGTGAAAACCGTGGGCGTAAACGAAGTGAACGGCAAGGTGACCAACGAGCAGGGCGAGGCTCTGCCCGGTGTCATCGTGCGTTGTGGCAACGTGAACGTGCAGACCGACAAGAACGGAGAGTTTCACCTGACCGCGTCAAGCGGCGAGAAGCTTACGTTCACCTGCATCGGTTATGTGAGCGTTACGAAGAGCACCGACGACGACGATGATAAGGAACTGGACGTGGTGATGAAGGAAGACAAGCAAAACCTCGGCGAGGTTATCGTCACCACCCAGAAAAAGTCGCAGAGCGCTTTGGAAATTCCTGTAGCCGTGAGTGCCGTGACGGGCAACGTGATGGCCAAGTTGAATCTTTATCAGATGGACGACGTGGCTCCCCTCACTCCGGGCGTACAGATACAGATGCAAAGTCCGAACAACCCCGGCTACGTGATTCGCGGCGTAACCTCCGACGACGGTGCTGCCTATGCCCAGCCCCGTGTGTCGGTCTTCATGGACGGTGTGTCCACCTCCCGCAGCTGTGGTTCGGCAGTGGAACTTTTCGACTTGGAACGCCTCGAAGTGGCAAAAGGCCCTCAGGGCACGCTCTTCGGACGCGGTGCCGAAATAGGCGGCATCAGCATCATCCGTCATAAGCCGGTGAACTACCTCACGGGCGAACTCTCGCTCAACTACGGTTCCTACAACCAGCGCCAGGCCACCGGCTTCATCAACACCCCCATTGTAAAGGACAAACTCGCTAACCGATTCGCGTTCGACTACGACGCCCGCGACGGATTCGTAAAGAACCTTGCCGGCGGCCGACTCAACGGAAAGAACGCCTTGGCCTTCAGAAACTCCACAAAATGGTGGGCCAACGACAAGACTTCGCTCTCCCTCGTGCTCGACTATCAGCACGACAACTATCCCGGCACGTCCTTCCACAGCATCAATCCGCTTTACGGCAATTCCGACCCCAACAGCCCTGCCAACCTAGAAGCAGGCAAGGCACTTGGCATCAAGCGCAACGTGGGCGGTGCCGTGCTCGATGTGGAACACCGCATCAACACCAATTGGGCGCTCACCTCTATCACCGGTTT
Source organism: Bacteroidaceae bacterium (assembly GCA_963649665.1). GTDB lineage: Bacteria > Bacteroidota > Bacteroidia > Bacteroidales > Bacteroidaceae > Alloprevotella. Next base: position 7,657 of record CAVJJO010000099.1, read on the forward strand.
CCGTGCCTTCGACAGCGACGAACGTTTCGATGCCGACGGCACCTACCTGCCCTTGCTCCTCTGCCAAGAAAAGGAGAAGGGCACGCAGCTGAGTCAGGAGTTCCGTTTCAACTACGACGACCACAAGCGCTTCTCGGGTTTCGTAGGCGCCAGCTATTTCTATGAGAATTCCTACCAGGACGTAAACGCCAAGACCAATCTGCAGTATCTCTACCCGGTATATATCCAGAACACCGTGAAGGCTTCGCTCAACAGCCAGATCGACAACGTGAAGGGACTGCTCAGCCAGATGCTTCCCGCTGCCTATCAGCCCATGGTGGAAGCTACCCTTACGCAGCTCATGCAGAAGTGGTTCCCCGACACTCCCGCCGTGGATGCCGACGGCAATGCCGCCCGTCAAACTGCCACGCCCGACATCTATGGCGACCTCAAGGCCAGCCTTGCCCAGCTTGGCATGGACCTCGACCAGGTGCTCGGCGGCATGGGCGACAGCGGCAAGACCATACAGGCTACCTTGCAGGGCATTTCCAACCAGCCTCTCGACGCCAACTACACCGAGCAGGGCAAGAACTACGGCACCAACCAAGCTGCCGAAGTGTTTGCCGACGGTACGTACAAGATTACGAAGAACCTCCACTTCACCTTGGGACTTCGCGGAAGTTACGAGCATCAGGAAACGGGCTATTCATCGTCCACCGTTCCCAGCTTGTTCGGCGCCGTGCTCTACCATCCCACCGACGGAGGCAAGAAGGTCACCGCTTCCAGCGATTACTGGTCGTGGGTAGGCCGTGCCGCCCTCAACTACATGATAGGCCGTAACAACATCTACGTGAGCGTATCCCGTGGCCGTCGTCCCGGTGTGCTCTACTTCAACAACGACCCCGCAGACTTCGAGACCTTGAAGCCGGAAATCATCTACAGCTATGAGGCAGGCGTGAAGGGCAGTTTGTGGAGCGGAGTGCTGAGCTACGACTTCTGCGCCTATTATTACGACTGGTACAACTATCAGACATCGGTGTTCAACCAAACCACTTCGAAGTATGAGTACGACGATGCAGGCCGCGCGCATTCCTTCGGCCTTGAGGCAAGTTTGAACTACACTCCGTGTAGCTACCTGAACATCTTTGGCAACTGGTCGTTCATCGACGGCAAGTTCAACGACACCGACGACAAGGGCAACAAACAAGCCTATGCCGGCAACCGCTTCCGTCTGACGCCGAAGCACAGCTTCTCGGTAGGCTTCGACCTCCATGTCCCCGCAGGCAAGACGGGCAACGTATATTTCCGTCCCACCTACTCTTGGAAGTCGAAGGTGTTCTTCGAAGAGAGCAACGAGCCTGAGTACACGCAGGACGCTTACGGCATTCTCAATTTCACGGCAGGCTACCGCTTCCAGCCCGGCAAGGTCTACTACGAAATCGGTGCCTTCGGCAAGAACGTGCTCGACGAGAAATACATCGTCGATGCCGGCAACTCGGGCCGCATGATCGGTTTCCCCACCTATGTAGGCGGCAGCCGCAGCGTAGTGGGAGTCTCTGTAAAAGTGGGCTTCTAAGGCAATGTTTGCCTGAATCGTACGTTATCTAATAAAAGTAGATTATCTCTATGAAGAAAACGTTATTCATGACTTTAATGCTGCTGATGGCCGTTGCGCTGCCATCGGTGGCCCGCGACAGGGCAAGGCAAGTGATAGCCCATCGCGGCTTTTGGAAGACCGAAGGTTCTGCGCAGAATTCCATATCGGCGCTTAAGAACACTTATAGAATCGGCGTGTACGGTTCGGAGTTCGACGTGCACATCACGCGCGACGGAGTGGTGGTAGTGTTCCACGACGACGACATCGACGGGATAAAAATTGAGAATGCACAGTTTGCCGACCTCAAGGACAAACGGTTGAAGAACGGCGAGTCCATCCCTACGCTGAAAGAATATCTTGAAGCAGCTCGTTCCTTGGGCGAGATGAAGATGATTCTTGAAGTGAAGGAGCACATCCAAAAGGCCGACGAGGACCGTTGCGTTGACGCCGTGTTGCGCTTGGTGGACGAAGCGGGCATGAAGGATCGGATGGAATACATTTCCTTCAGCAAGCACGCCTGCGACTATCTGGTAGAGAAAGCGCCCGGAGCCAAAGTGTCGTATCTCAATGGCGACCTTACCCCCCAGGAGGCAAGGAAAGCCGGTTATGCCGGCATCGATTACGAGGACAAGGTTTTCAACGAACATCCCGCATGGATTTCCGAGGCCAACAAACTGGGACTCGTCACCAACGTATGGACCGTGAACGACTTGAAGGAAATCAAAAAGTTCTTCCGTCAAGGCATAGGTTTCGTCACGACCAACGAACCCGAAAAAGCAAAGTCTTTAAAGTGACCCAAGTTCCGGACGTGGGAATAACGTCCGTTCTTGCAGCCCGCGCACCGCAGTTCTCAGTTTGTGCCATGCATTTGGTGAACGAACGTTTCGATTGTTAATTTCGCGCCCTTCGTTTTTTCGCCCGCGAGGTGC
>CAVJJO010000100.1:0-10112 GCA_963649665.1 Bacteroidaceae bacterium
CCGAGGAAAAAGTTAGCATTCAAAACGCCGAAGCAATGCTTTTATGAAGCTATACGAGCGTAGTTGCATTTTGGAGTTGAATCTTCCCATATGCTTTTTATTGCAAAATATTCGGTTTATCAAGTCCAAAACTTTTGCCCGTCGCAACATATGCAGTAATTTTGCAATGATATGAACGAAAACGTAGAACAGCAAAACAAGACAAACCAATTCAATGTGCTTGCCGAAAAGCCCGTAGGCAAGCTCCTCGTACAGTATGCCGTTCCCGCTATCGTGGCAATGGCAGCCTCGTCGGTCTACAACATTGTAGACGGCATATTCATCGGGCAAGGCGTAGGCCCCGAAGCCATCATGGGGCTGGCACTGACCGGCCCGCTCATGTCGCTCACCGCAGCATTCGGTGCCATGGTGGGCGTGGGTGCGGCAACGCTCATGAGCGTAAAACTCGGACAGCGCGACTACACCACGGCGCAGAAAATCCTCGGCAACGTGCTCATCATGAACATCACGCTCGGCATCTCGCTCGGAGCCGTGCTCACGCTCTTCATCGACCCCGTGCTCCGCTTCTTCGGCGCCAGCGACGTGACGCTGCCCTATGCGCGCGACTTCATGTCGGTAATCCTCGCCGGCAACGTGGTGACGCACCTCTATCTCGGACTCAACGCCCTGCTGCGTTCCACCAACCGGCCGCAAAAAGCCATGTGCGCCACCTTCGGCACGGTGATTCTCAACTGCTGCCTCGCCCCCGTGTTCATCTTCGTGCTCGGCTGGGGCATTCGCGGCGCAGCACTCGCTACCATCCTGGCGCAGCTGACCATGCTCTGCTGGCAGATTAGGCTTTTCAGCAACAAGAACGACATGATACACCTCCACAAAGGCATCATGCACGCCGAACGCAAAATCATCAGCGAATCGCTCCTCGTGGGCCTTCCGCAGTTTCTCATCAACCTCTGCGCCTGCCTCGTGGCAGCCATGATGACGCGCAGCCTGACGACCTACGGCGGCGACTTGGCAGTAGGCGCCTTCGGCATCTGCAACCGACTGGTGCTCTTCATCGTGATGGTGGTCATCGGTCTGAACCAGGGCATGCAGCCCATTGCGGGCTACAACTTCGGCGCCAAGCGCTACGACCGCGTGGTAGGCGTATTGAAGCACGCCCTCGTCATTGCCACTATGGTCACCATGACGGGCTTCCTCATCGGCACGTTCTTCTCCAAGCCTTGCGCCACGCTCTTCGCAAAAGACTCGCCCGAGCTTATCGACATGGCGGCTCATGCGCTCAGTTGCATTGTGATGATGTTCCCCATCGTGGGCATTCAAATCGTTTCCACCTCGTTCTTCCAAAGCATCGGCTTTGCAAAGAAGAGCATTTTCCTCTCGCTTACGCGTCAGCTCATATTCCTCGTGCCGGCGATCTTCATCCTTCCCCATCTTTTCAAGGACCCGCTTGAAGGACTGTGGCACGCCGCACCTACAGCCGACGGTCTGGCTTCGATTCTCGCCATCGTGCTGCTCATCAAGCAGGTGCGCAAACTGAAAAAGGGCGAAGGCATCAAGAGCATCTAACCGACCAAGCCTTCCCTCACAGAAGAAACAACCTAATCCCTTTCACACCAATACACACTCCAATGGAAAAACCATTCGTAATCAACATAGGCCGCCAACTCGGTAGCGGCGGACGCGCCATCGGTCACATTCTCGCAGAAAAGTTCGGCATCAACTACTACGACCGCGAGATTCTCAACCTCGCCGCCAAGGAAAGCGGTTTCTGCCCCGAAGTGTTCGAACGCTCCGACGAGAAGAACTCCTTTCTCCGCACGCTCGGCAACATCATTCCCTTCGTGGGAGGCGGTAGCGCCTACTACAGCAACGAGCTCTCCAACGAAAACCTCTTCCGCATCCAGGGCGACGCCATTCGCAAGGCAGCCGAAACGCATTCGTGCATCTTCATAGGCCGTTGTGCCGACTACGTGTTGCGCGACTTTCCTCGCTGCGTGAACGTGTTCGTAGCCGCCGACCTCAAAGACCGCATAGCCAACGTGTGCCATCTTTTCAACTGCGACGAACAGCAGGCACGCAAGCTCATCGAAAACGGCGACGAGGAGCGCGCCAGCTTCTACAACTTCTACAGTTCCGGCACCTGGGGCGCAGCAGACACCTACCACCTCTGCATCAATTCCTCCGTGCTGGGAATTCAAGGCACGGCGGACTTCATTGAGAACTTCGTTCGCCTCAAGCTCAAAGCCGAAGAAAAGTAAGACCAACACATTATCCATGAAAGCAACCATACATTATCTCACACTCTTCCTGCTTGCCTTGCTCTTCGCCGTGCCGCTCGGCACGAAAGCGCAGCAAGTGCAGGAACTCAAGCGCAGCAAAACGGTTTTCTTATTTCCTGAATTTCGCGACGCAAACGTAAAACAGTCTTTCGGCCGCATTGCCAAAGCCAAAGCGAACATCTACCTTAAAGACGCCTCGCTCTGCTACATGAAAGACGGCAAGGTGATTCGTGCCTACACGCGCGGCATCTACGGCGTGGACTTCGACTCGCTGCACTACATGAAGGTAGACTCCGCCATGGCGAAAGTGGTGGCACAGAAAGGCTACAACTACCTGCTCTGCGTGACCTCCGTCAACATGAAGCGCTACCGCGAGGAAACGAGCGGTTCGAGCGAACTGCCGTTCTTCGAGATGTCGGACTTCAACGTGTTCTTCCAAATGGACGGACAGCAGCGCGAAGAAGACACGGGCATTCCCCTTCAGGACAAGTACTACTTCAGCGTGTCGGGCAAAATAATCCCCGCCAACGAAAGCGAATTCAAAAAAGTGATGGACCCCGAGCAGAAGCAGGCGTTCAAGGTGTTGATGGCCAACCGCCTCTGGAGCTGGAGCAACCCCGAGGATCTAAAGGACCTGCTCGACTTCTTGCCGGAGAAATAACTTCTGCCCCATTATGCCCACAATAAAGCACTGGATTTATGCCGCAAGGCCCAAGACGTTGAGCGCGGCGCTCATTCCCGTGGTGTGCGCCACGGCACTTGCCGCCGCCGAGGGACATTTCAGATGGCAACCGGCATTGCTCTGCATGCTCTTTGCTGCATTGATGCAAATAGCCGCCAACTTCATCAACGACCTCTACGACTTCCTCAAAGGCACCGACCGCGACGACCGCCTCGGGCCCGACCGCGCCTGCGCCAAAGGATGGATTGCGTCGAAGCAGATGCGCCGCGGCATAGGCGTGATGCTCGTGATGGCTTGCTGCTGCGGACTCTGCCTGCTTCCCTTTGGCGGAATGGCGCTCATAGGCATTGGAGCAGCCTGCGTGGTATTCGCCTTTCTCTACACCACCCTACTCTCCTATATGGGCTGCGGCGACGTGCTCGTGTGGGTGTTCTTCGGATTTGTGCCGGTGTGCGGAACGTATTACGTACAGGCGCTCAGCCTTTCGCCCTCCGTGTGGTGGCTGGCTGCGGGTTGCGGACTAGTAACGGACACGCTGCTTGTGCTCAACAACTACCGCGACCGCCATCAGGACGCGCTAAGCGGAAAGCGCACGCTCATCGTGGCATTCGGCGAACGCTTCGGTTCGCTTTTCTACTTGCTGCAAGGCGTGGCGGGCTACGTGTGCGTGGCGCTTTTGGCCCTTGAAGGACACATGTGGTGCGCCATCGTACCGCTCTTCTATCTGCTGCCGCACATGCTGACGTGGCGCAAGATGGTGAGCATCCACGAAGGCCGCAAGTTGAACTGCATTCTGGGCTACACTTCGCAGAATATGCTCATCTTCGCCGTGCTCACGAGCCTCAGCCTTTTGCTGGAATAGAAACGAGCACAGCTGCATTGAACCAAAAGAGGCAAAGTTCCTAAGCGGAACTTTGCCTCTTTTGTTTTGCTAGAGAAAGCGATGATTGTGCGCTTCACCTTTATGTTCGGGTTTTGCCTTTATGTTCGGGCTTCACCTTTATGTTTACGCGCCAATCAGCTCTTTCTTCCAAGGAGCGACTGGGCATAAGTCCAAAGCGGTAGCCACTGCTCTTCGGAAATGGAGAGCTGACCGATGGCCTTGCGCGCTTCGGCATAGAAGTGGTCTATGGCGGCAAGCGTGACGGCGGGTATGTCGAGACGGTTGTAGATGTCGGTCACGGCAAGGATTTTCTCTGCTGCGGGCAGTTCCTTGTCGGCAAGAAGAGCGAGGAGCGCGCTGCGCGTGTCGGCATCGGCACGGCGAAGGGCGTTGATGAGCAGGAAGGTTTTCTTTCCGCAAAGAATGTCGCCGCCTATCTTCTTTCCGAACACGGCGGGGTCGCCGTAGACGTCGAGATAGTCGTCCTGAAGCTGAAAGGCGAGACCTACCTTTTCGGCAAAGCGGTAAAGCACGTCGGCATCGGCTTCAGGTGCTTCAGCAATGAGCGCTCCGGCCTTGGCGGCACAGGCGAGGAGCACGGAGGTCTTGAGGCGAATCATTTCGATGTATTCTTCCTCCGTCACGTCGGTGCGGGTCTCGAAGTTGACGTCGTACTGCTGTCCCTCGCAGATTTCGCGCGCCGTCCGGGCAAAGAGCTGCAAGAGTTGCGCGCTGTGTGAGCAACGGCACGAGAGGAAATGCTCAAAAGCCATAATGAGCATGGTGTCGCCAGAGAGCACGGCGGTGTTCTCGTCCCATTTCTTGTGAACCGTAGGTTTACCGCGGCGCATGTCGGCATGGTCCATGAGGTCGTCGTGGAGGAGCGTGTGGTTGTGGTAGGTTTCAAGACCTACCGCAGCGGGAAGCGCCAGGCGCCAGTTGAGCCGATAGAGGCTGTGCGCCAAGAGCAGCAAGGTGGGACGCAAACGCTTTCCGCCCATGGAAAGCACGTATTCGATGGGGTCGTAGAGTCCTTCGGGGCGTGTGGGGTAAGGCACATCGCGCAGAGCGGTGGCAATGCCTTCCTGTATTTGCGAAAGGCGCTGCGAATCGTCGACCGTGCATTCTGCGAAGCGTGCCTTGAGCCATGCTTTCTGTTCGGCAATGGTAAGGTGGCTGTTGTCGAGAAGGAGCGCGTCGTCGGCCTGGCGCAAAGGTGCCACGGCACGGTGGGAGTCGATGTAGTCGCGCTCCTGCACGTTCTTGAGAATGTCGTCGTAGTTAACCTGCTGGCCTTTTGCGGTGAGTTCGTCGTAGCGGCGCTGCGCTCTCACTTCTGCAGAAGCGGTGACGAATATCTTGAGTTCGGCATCGGGGAACACCACGGTGCCGATGTCGCGGCCGTCCATGACGATTCCCTTTTCTTTTCCCATCAGTTGCTGCTGGCGGGTCATGGCGGTGCGCACAAAGGGGAGTGCGGCTATGGGACTTACGTGGCTGCTTACTTCAAGGCCTCGTATTTCCGACTCCACCACTCTTCCGTTGAGGCATGCGAGGGGAAGGTGGGTCTGTTCGTCGAGACGGAACGATACGTGCACTTCGGGCATAAGCTTTTCGAGTTCGTCGGCCTTTACGCTTCCGTCGACATGGAAAAGGTTGTGTTCGAGGGCAAATAGCGTAACGGTGCGGTACATGGCGCCCGTGTCGACGTAGATGTAGCCCACTTCGCGGGCCAGGTCTTTTGCCATGGTGCTCTTGCCGCATGAGGAATGGCCGTCGATGGCCACTATGATGCGCTTATGGGTTTCGGAGATGGATGTAGACATTATAATATATAACAAATGAAAATGCCGACCGCGCAGGAACTTTCCGTTGGGAAATTTCCGACGCGGCCGACAGTGCGGTTTACTTACAGTTTGTAGCCGGCCGTAAACATTAGAGAGTTTCCGGCCTGATGGTATTTGGCGTAGGATATGCCGAACTGGAAGCGGTTGAGGTTCACGCCGCCGCCAGCCGAGAAGCCGGCGAGATGGGACGAACCGGAAGCTTTCAGTTCGTAAGCTCTACGGAAGTTGTAGCCTAAGGAGAGATAAATTTGTTCGGTGGGAAGAATGTCGAGACCGAAGACGAGGTGGTTCAAGGCTTTTCGGGTGAAGTTGGGTGCGTTGTCGTCGTCGTTGGCTATGGCGTAATAACTGCTCTTCCAACGGGTGAGGTCGACGAGGGTGAAATGGAAACGCACGGGCAGATGGTTCATGCCTTTTGTTAGACCCACGTTGAGGGAGAAAGGCAGATGGTTGCGCACGGCATCGTCGTAGTTGCGGAGCTGAAGGCCGAAGTTCTGCAAAGTGGCAGAAGCGCTGAAGTCGGTCTCTTCATTGTAGTAGTTCACACCGAGGTCGAATGCCATGGCCACTGCGGTGTAGTCCGCCAAAGAAGAGAAAGCGAACTTCACGTTGGCGCCGCCGCTCCAGCGGTCGGAGAGCAGATAGCTGTAGCCGCCACCGATGACAATGTCCTTTGCGGAGAACGTGCCGATGACGTTGCCTTCCGTGTCGGTCTCGTCCATCTTGCCATAGTTCATATAGTGGGCGTTGACCGCCATGGTGTGGCGCTCGCCGACGGCTTTTGTAAACTGTGCGCCCATCCACGAGCTTCCGCCGAAATAGGTCATGAAATCAAGCCCGAGCGAGAGGTCGCTGGCATTGGCATAGAGGGCGGGGTTTTCCCATCCCGCAGCGGGTGAATCCTCTATGAGCGAGATGTTTTGTCCGCCGAGTGCCGCCGTGTGTGTTGACGTCGGAAGCCGCAGCACGTTGTAGGACGACGTGCTTTCCTGAGCTTGCAACGGGAGAAACAACATTGCGAGCAAGGGGCAGAAATACTTTAATTTCATTAATGGGCTTGTATTTTTGTGGCCAAAGTTACTATAAAAATTCTATTTGAACTACCTTTGCTTCGCCAAAGCAGGCGGCGGTTCGGCAGAGCCAAAGATAACTTCCGTTCTCTTTTTCTCTGCGCTCACCTTGCACTGCCTTTGCTTCGCCAAAGCAGGCAGCGGTTCGGCAGAGCCAAAGATAACTTCCGTTCTCTTTTTCTCTGCGCTCACCTTGCACTGCCTTTGCTTCGCCAAAGCAGGCAGCGGTTCGGCAGAGCCGAAGAGTTCTGCTTTCTATATATAGTATAAACGTGCGTTCATCTAATTTATTGTCTTCAAAGGAATGGTGCGACCTCGTGTTTGAAGGGCGCAACAAGGCGTACGGGGCCTATCGGCTTCGTGCCCAAGCTGGTATGCGCTATGGCCGTGCCTTGCTGACGGTGGTGGGCGCGTTTGTGCTCGTGGCCGGAATCTATACGGGAGTTTCGCTCTACACACGCTACCTCATCAAGAAAAGCATGGACGAGGCTGCCGATGCTCTGCTGTCGCACAAGCCGTCGGACTTGAAGGAAGGCTACAAGATGAAGTTCCTTTCCACTGCCCGCATGGCTCCCCACGAGCGCATGGCACCGGGAGCAAAGCGCGGCGCTCCGGTCATTGTGGAAGGTCTTCCGCCGTTAAGCACCATAGGAGCCGACGGCCCCATTTCCTACGACCCCGAGCAGGAAATGATAACCACACCCATTGTGGACACGACGAACATCAACGACCCAGACCTCCCCATTGCCAAACAAAAGATTGTGCCCACGGAGGTGGTGGAGGCCATGCCGGAGTTTCCCGGCGGCCCAAAGGCTTTCATGAAATGGATAGACGACCACATGGTCTATCCCCAGTCGTGCATCCGCTCGGAAAAGCAGGGCATCGTACAGCTGAGCTTCATTGTGGGCACGGACGGCTATGCCAAGAATTTTGAAATAAAGAACGCGTTCGACACGCAAATTTACCGTGCCGCGCTCATTGCGCTCAAGAGCATGCCGCAATGGAAGCCCGGCACCGACGCCACTGGTGCGCCCACTCCCGTAAAGATTAGCCTTTCCGTGGAATTCAAATTGTAATGCACCGCGGGCATTGCCTTTCTTTCTCCTCGTTTTTAAGCTCTTTCTCCTTATTATTATATGTCCCAATCATCATCCGCGTCAACCGATGCATGCCCCAAGGCGTTGCCCATAGTGGAAATAGACTCTGCTTCGGGTTTTTGCTTTGGTGTGACAACCGCCATTTCGAAAGCCGAAGAAGAACTTGCCGCTTCGAGCAGCCTCTGTTGCCTGGGCGACATTGTCCACAACGGCAGCGAGTGCGAACGGCTTCACTCGATGGGGCTTCGCACCATCAACCACGACGACTTTTCCCAACTGCCTGAAGGTACGAAGGTGCTTCTGCGGGCCCACGGCGAACCTCCCGCCACTTACCGCACCGCCACGGAACGCGGCATTTGCCTGATAGACGCCACATGCCCCGTGGTGCTACAACTCCAGCGCCGCATCAAGCGCGTCTACAACGAGCAGCCGCGCCCGCAGATTGTAATCTACGGAAAGCGTGGCCATGCCGAGGTGCTCGGACTCGTGGGACAGACCGACGGCGAGGCCATCGTGATAGAATGCATGGAAGAAGCCGCGCGGCTCGATTTCAGCCGCAGCATAGCGCTCTTTTCCCAAACGACAAAACCGCTTGAAGGTTTCCGCAGCGTGGTGGACTACATCACGCAACACATTGCCGCACCGGCAGAGTTCCGCTACTTCGACACCATTTGCCGCCAAGTGGCCAACCGCCTCCCCAACATACGCGCCTTCGCCTCGCGCCACGACGTGGTGGTGTTCGTGTGCGGACTGAAGAGTTCCAACGGGCGCGTGCTCTACGAAGCCTGCCGGAAAGAGAACACCCACGCTTACCTCGTGGACTCTCCCTCGTCCATCCACGCCGAATGGTTCGCACCCGGCATCCGCAGCGTGGGCATCTGCGGTGCCACCTCCACTCCCAACTGGCTGATGGAGGACTGCCGCCAGCGCATCCTTGAACTGATGGATGCCGAAAGACACTAAAAATCGTTTTTTCTTTATGCGCATTTCCCTTTTACTCTTTTTCCTGCTCGTTCCGCTATGCCTTACGGTGGGCAGCGTAAGTCTGCCCGTCGCAGAAGTGTGGACGGCCATTACGGGGAATGCCGACGCGGCTTCCACCGCCCATTTCGTGGTGCTCGAGTCGCGCCTTCCGCAACTCGTCACGGCCGTACTGTCCGGTATGGGGCTTGCGCTGAGCGGACTCGTAATGCAAACGCTCTTCAGCAACCCGCTTGCCGACCCCTCGCTGCTCGGAGTGAACAGCGGAGCGTCGCTCGGTGCCGCCATAGCGCTCTTGGGGCTTGGCGGAAGTCTGGGAATGGGCATGGTGAGCCTTGGTGGCACGCTGCTCACCGTGGGAGCAGCTTTTGCCGGAGCTTGTGCCGTGATAGTGCTCTTGAGCGTGGCAAGCAGCGTGCTGCGCGGCACGCTCTCGCTGCTCGTCACGGGAGTTATGCTGAGTTTTGCAGTTTCGGCCATCATTGCGCTGCTCAGTTTCTACGCCACGGCCGATGGCGTACGTTCGTTTATGGTGTGGGGGCTTGGCGACTTTTCTGGCCCCACCCGTTCCTTGCTTCCGCTCTATGCCGCACTTATCGGGGTGCCCATGGTGCTCCTGCTACTGATGTACCGTTCGCTCAACGCCCTTCTGCTGGGCAACGACTACGCCACGAACCTCGGCATCAACGTGCGGCGCACCCGCACTTGGCTCTTGCTGATTACGGGAGCGCTCACCGCCAGCGTGACTGCCGTGTGCGGCCCCATCTCGTTCATCGGCCTTGCCGTGCCCCACATGGCGCGCCTTCTTCTCCGCACAGCCGACCATCGGCGGCTGCTTCCCGCTACGGCACTGATTGGAGCCGACGTAGCCATGTTCGCCCTCGTTCTCTCCCACATTCCTGGCGAGCGTGGCACCATCCCCCTTGCCGCCATCACCCCTCTGCTGGGCGTACCGGTGGTGCTCTACATTTTGCTGAAGGGCGACAACTAGCTTTTTTACTCCGCACTACACACTTCGCCTCAGCACCCGATTTTTTTGAAACGACTTGCGCAATTTTGGTGCAACGCGCATGGGGGTCAAGACTCCTGTCTTGACTGCTCTACACGCAGTCACGGACTGTTTTGCGTGGCTTCGCCTTCCATGGGGGGACGTTTTCAAAACGTCACAATCTACACGGCCTCACCGATGCTTTAGCGTGGCTGCGCCCTCCATGGGGTTGACGTTTCCAAAACGTCACGCTCTATACGGCCTCACCGAGGCTATAGCGCTGCG
>CAVJJO010000101.1:0-10008 GCA_963649665.1 Bacteroidaceae bacterium
CAGGGTGTCGCTTCGCTTGCCCTGGGCTAGGCGCAGGTTGGGCTTTCAGCCCGTCTTTGATGAATGTGTTGCATGATTATCGAATAAAAATGCTCAAGTTATTTTTTACACATTACTAAGTTTTAATCAATGGCCGCTTCGACCCTTAGACAGCGTAGAGCTTTTTCTTTCCGTTCATAATCAGCTTGATGGGGTTGCCGTTGCTGACGGCAAAGGCGTCGAGTTCGGCTTCTGCCGTGGCATGCTTCAGTCCTGTCATCTTGCTGTATTTAGAAATGCTGAGCGTCTTGTTGTTCTTCAAATAGGCCAACGCCATCTTCAGTCGGTCTTGCTTGCTTAGCCGGTTGCTGACGCGGCAAGTGACGGCTGGACGGTTAACCACAGTCACTACCGCCGGACGATAAGTGTGGCGGAGGGCATGTGAGTGTACGGGGTGTCTGCGCTGTGCAAAACCTGTTGTGCCGACCAATGCCATCATGCCGATGAGCATTGCTTTCTTAAAAGGAATCATCAGTTTCATCTTCGTAATCTATTGGTGTTTTCTACAAACGTTCTGACTATAGGATTCAGGGAAAAGGCGAAAGTAAAATCAGAAACTGCAGCTGCTCGTCAAGGAAAAGACCGGAAATGCTGATTCGTGAAGACTTCTTGATAATATGTGTGTAGTATACAAAGCGCAGCGCCTTGAATTTTTAATTCTCCCACGGAACTCACAGAATTCACAGAACTTCCGTGTCTTCCGTGTTCAAAAAATAATTCATGAAAATTCGTGGTTAATTCACGATAATTCGTGTTCAAAAAAACAAGCAAGCGAGTTGTTTCTGTGTATTCTGTGAATTCTGTGGGAGAAAAAAATAATTAGATGTAGTCGTTTAGAGCAGTCAAGACTGGAGTCTTGACCCCCATAAAGGGAAAGAAAACGGAAGTTTTCTTTCCCTTTGCTCTCGCCTTGCACTATCTTTGCACACAATATGAGTCTGACATCAATAATTCGCCCTCTCTTCAACGGACGACTCCGCGCCATAGAGCGCTACGGCACACAGGCCGAAACCATTCAGCGCAACGTGCTCAAGAAACTCGTGGGCAAAGCAGCCGACACGGAATGGGGCAAGACACACCGCTTCGACACAATCCGCTCCTACGAAGATTTTGCCGCAAACGTACCCGTGAGCACCTACGAAGAGCTCAAGGGACACATCGACCGTATGCGGCACGGAGCAGAAAACATACTCTGGCCCGGACGCGTACGGTGGTACGCCAAGTCGTCGGGAACGACCAACGACAAAAGTAAGTTCATCCCCGTCAGCCGCAACGGACTCCACGACACACACTACGCCGGAGGCACCGACGCCGTGGCCATCTACTTGGGCAACAACCCCCAAAGCCGACTTTTCGACGGCAAGGCACTCATTCTCGGCGGCAGCCACGCACCCAACTGCAACCTGCCCGGTTCGCTCGTGGGCGACCTCAGCGCCATTCTCATCGAAAACATCAATCCCCTCGTCAATCTCGTACGCATCCCCAACAAGCAGACCGCACTTCTCCCCGACTTCGAGGAGAAGCGCGACCGCATTGCCGAAATGGCCATCCACAAACACGTCACCAACATCTCCGGTGTGCCCTCGTGGATGATGGCCGTCATTCACCGCATGCTCGAAATATCGGGAAAAACGTATCTCGACGAAATATGGCCCGACCTTGAAGTGTTCTTCCACGGCGGAGTGGCCTTCACTCCCTACCGCGAGCAATACCGCCACCTCATACGCTCGACCCACATGCACTACGAGGAGACCTACAACGCATCGGAAGGCTTCTTCGGTCTGCAAAACGACCCGCTCGACCCCGCCATGCTCCTCATGATAGACTACGGCGTGTTCTACGAATTCATCCCCCTCGACCAAGTGGGCACACCCGACCCGCAGGTGGTTCCGCTGTGGGGAGTGGAAACGGGAAAGAACTACGCCATCGTCATCAGCACGTCCTGCGGACTCTGGCGCTACCAGATAGGCGACACCGTACGCTTCACGCAGACCAATCCCTACAAGTTCGTCATCAGCGGACGCACCAAAAGCTTCATCAATGCCTTCGGCGAAGAGCTCATCGTGGACAATGCCGAAAAAGGTCTCCACGAAGCCTGCCGCCAAACCGGAGCCGTGGTAAGCGAATACACTGCGGCACCCGTGTTTATGGACGCCGACGGCAAATGCCGCCACCAGTGGGTAGTGGAGTTCGCCACACCGCCCGCCTCCACTGAAGAGTTCGCCTGCCTGCTCGACGAAGCCCTGCAGCGCATCAACTCCGACTACGAAGCCAAGCGCCACAAGGACATCACCCTCCAGCGGCTCGAAATAGTCACCGCACGCCCCGGACTCTTCAACGACTGGCTCAAAAGCCGCGGCAAACTCGGCGGACAGCATAAAGTGCCGCGCTTGAGCAACAACCGCACCATCATTGAAGAACTACTGAAGCTTAACTGACACATGCAAAGCATCAAGCACTTCCACTACATAGCGGCACTCCTGGCAGCCTTCGTTGTGGCTGCCGTTACGCTCGTGTCGTGTGCCAATCCCGGCACAGGCCCCGACGGCGGACCCTACGACGAAACACCGCCCCGCATCGTGGCCATGACGCCCGCACTCGGCGACAGCTGCACCAAGGCGCGGAAAGTGTCCATCACCTTCGACGAACTCATCAAGGTGGAAAACGCGCAGGAGAAAATCATCATCTCACCCCCGCAGATAGAAACACCGGAAATAAAAACCTCCGGCAAGCGCATCAGCGTGGAACTCCTCGACACGCTCAAACCCAACACCACCTACACCATCGACTTCAGCGACGCCATAGTGGACTCCAACGAAGGAAACCCGCTCGGCAACTTCACCTACTACTTCTCCACCGGCGCAACGGTCGACACCATGGAAGTGGCGGGATACGTGCTCGACGCCTCCAACCTCGAACCCGTGAAAGGCATTCTCGTGGGGCTCCATAGCAACCTTGCCGACTCCGCCTTCACCGCACTGCCCTTCGACCGCGTGGCACGTACCGACGGCGACGGACACTTCAGCATAAAAGGTGTGGCTCACGGAAAATACCGCGTCTATGCCCTCAAGGACATGGACAACGACTTCCGCTACTCACGCGGGGAAATGCTCGCCTTCAACCATCAGACCATAGAGCCCTCGTGCTTCGCCGACACACGCAACGACACCCTCTGGGCCGATACGGCACACATCGACACCATACGCCACATCCCCTACACCCACTTCACGCCCGACGACATCGTGCTCACGGCTTTCACCGAAGTCAACACGTCGCGCCAGCTACTCAAGACGCAGCGCGAGCCCAACCTCTTCCGCACCTTCTTCACCGCACGCTCAAGTCATGTGCCCGAAGTGAAGGGATTGAACTTCAACGAAGTAAATGCCTTCGTGGAGCAGCGCAGCGCGGGGAACGACACCATCACCTATTGGCTGCGCGACACCGCGCTCGTGAACCAGGACACGCTCCGCTGCCTCTACACCTACGAAGCCACCGACGACTCCACGGGCGTCAACGCGCTGCGCACCGACACCCTCGAACTCATACCAAGACTCACCTACGCCAAGCGACAGAAATTGGCAGAAGACGAGAGGGCGAAGTTTGAAAAACAGCGCGACAAACGTCACCGCCGCGGCGACTTCAGCCAAGAGTCGATGCCCGCCACACCGCTCAAGACTACCTTCAACGTGCCTACGGGCATGGCGCCCGACCGCAACGTGACGTTCGTCCTGGAAGAACCGCTCGCACGCCTCGACACCGCAGGCTTCCACCTCTTCCTCAAAGTGGACTCCACCTACCGCGAAGCGCCCTTCAGGCTTCAGCGCGACTCGCTCAACCTGCTCGCCTATTCGCTGCGGGCAGAATGGCGGCCCGGACAGGAATATCTCATCAACGTCGACTCGGCCTGCGTGGAAGGACTTTCAGGGAAAGTCAACGCAGCCTACGACGCACGCCTCACCATAGGAAAGAGCGATGCCTTCGGTTCGCTGTTTCTCCTCATTCCCGGTGCCGACTCCACAGCCGTCGTGCAGGTCATGCAAAGCGCCGACCGCATAGAGCGCCAAGTGGCCGTACGCAACGGACGCGCCGACATCTTCTATCTCTCCCCAGGAAAATACTACCTGCGGCTCTTCAACGACCGCAACGGCAACGGACAGTGGGACACGGGATGCTACGCCGAAGACCGGCAAGCCGAAGAGGTGTACTACTTCCCGCAAAGTTTCACCGTACGCGCCAATTGGGACATAGAACAGACGTGGAACCTTACCGACACGCCCCTCTTCCGCCAAAAACCGCGCGAACTCGTCAAGCAGAAAGGCGAAACGAAGAAAACACCGCAAAACCGCAATGCCCAGCGTGAACGCGAGAAACGCGGCAACTGACGCTTTGCTTCACACGCCCGCCGTGCAAGTTTTGCGCAAATCATGCATTTATCCTTAAGAGAAGCGCCACAGCCACACCACACCAGTGCGCCTGTGGCGCTTTAGGTTTAAAAACTTCGGGCTTTCCTTCAAAAACAACAGTTACGCTCATGAAAAAACTGCTTTTTCCGCTATTCCTTCTCGCCGCCCTTGCATTCTTTCTCCCGCAAGGCGCCATGGCACAATGCTCAGCCGACAACACCGCATTCCAAAGCGGCGAGACACTCATCTACGACCTCTACTTCAACTGGAAGTTCGTGTGGATGAAAGTAGGCTCCGCCTCCATGAACACCACACAGACTTCCTACGCCGGACAGCCCGCTCTGCGTTCCTACCTCATCACACGAGGCTCGAAGCGTGCCGACAAGTTCTTCGTCATGCGCGACACGCTGGTCTCCTACATGGGTCTCAACCTCGTGCCCAAATACTACGCCAAGAAAGCACTCGAAGGCGGAACCTACCGCAAGAGCGAAGCTTGGTACTCCTACGGCAACGGGAAATGCAAGGTGCGCACACGCTACCGCCGCGACCAGTACGAACCCAAGTTCAACACACACGAAAGCCAGTCGTGTGCCTTCGACATGGTAAGCATGTTGCAGCGTGCCCGCTCCTTCTCGGCAGAAGGCATGAAGGTGGGTCACCGCATCAACTTCCTCATGGTCGACGGCAACAGTTGCGAGTGGAAAACCATCATCTACCGCGGCAAGAAGAAATTCAAGATGGAAAACCAGCCCACCACCTACCGCTGCCTCGTGTTCTCGTTCCTTGAAAAGGAAGACGGGAAGGAAAAGGAAATCGTCACGTTCTACATCACCGACGACAAGAACCACCTGCCGGTGCGCCTCGACATGAATCTCAATTTCGGTACCGCCAAGGCATTCCTCACCGGTGCACGCGGCTTGCGCAACCCTCAAACGGCAAAAATAAAATGAGCAAAAACCTACGTCTCGTCATCGACGACAAAATACCCTTCATGCGCGGCTTTGCCGAACGCCTCGGCGAAGTGCGCTACCTGCCCGGAGCTGCCATCACGGCAAGCGACGTGCGCGATGCCGATGCGCTCATCGTTCGCACCCGCACCCGCTGCGACCGCGCCTTGCTTGAAGGCTCACGCGTGAAGTTCATAGCCACCGCAACGATAGGCTACGACCACATCGACACCGGCTATCTGCAACAAGCCGGAATAGCCTGGGCCAACTGTCCGGGCTGCAACGCCCGAGGAGTGGCGCAGTACGTGGAGAGCGCCCTGCTGCTTCTCGCCGCCCACGGATGCTGGGACGACAGCCGTACGCCGTTGGATGCGCAAGCCCCCGTTGCAGAAGGCGCGCTCGACCGTAGCGTGTTTTCCCGCCTCACACTCGGCATTGTCGGCGTGGGGCATGTAGGCACAGAAGTGTGGCACATGGCACAGCGCCTTGGCTTCCGCCGCATTGTGCTCTGCGACCCTCCGCGCGCCGAACGCGAGGGTACAGCCTTCACCTCTGCCACACTCGACGAAGTGGCGCGCACGTGCGACATCGTCACCTTCCACACTCCCCTCACGCAGCAGCCGCACCCCCATGCCACGTACCACATGGCAGACGAAGCATTCCTCAATAAACTGAAGCCGACGGCCGTGGTCATCAATTCCTCGCGAGGTGAAGTGGTCTGCAACAATGCCCTCCGCGAAGCCCTCGCCTCAAATGCGCTGCGTGCGGCGGTGGTGGACACGTGGGAAAACGAGCCTTCCATAGATCGCCACTTGCTCGACCTCGCCTTCCTCGCCACACCCCACATAGCAGGCTACAGCGCCGACGGGAAAGCCAACGGCACACGCATGTCGCTGCAACACGTGGCACGCTTCTTCCGTCTTGATGCCTCACAGTTCGACGTCGTGGAAGCACCATCGCTACCCGCCGGTTTCGAATACGACGAAACGCTACGCAACGGACGTTTCATTCCCGAACTCCGGCTCTACGACCCCTCGCGCGACTCCCGCAATCTCAAGTCCGCCCCCGAAACCTTCGAGGCTTTGCGCGGAAACTATCCTTTGCGACGCGAAACGGACCGATAAGTTCACACATTATGATATATACAAGAAAAGGCGATGCCGGAGAAACCGACCTTGCAAACGGCAAACGCGTGGAAAAGACAGACATTGCCATTGAAACCCTCGGCGTTCTCGACGAACTGAATGCCCACATAGGTCTTCTCCTCGCCCAACTACCTTACACTTGGGCCGACGACACAAAAGGCGAACGCTATGTGCTCAATACGGCGCAGCGCAAACTCTTCCACATCGGAGCAAAAGCGGCAGGAGGCAACGTTGCCTTAGGACTTCCCGGCGCAGTAGAGGTTTGCGAACTCGAAGCGGCCATAGACCAGATAGAGCGTGAGATGGGCGCAGCATTCAACGGCTTCGTCCTTCCCGGTGGAAGTCTTCCCGCAGCCCAGTGCCACGTGGCGCGCACCATATGCCGACGGGCCGAAATTCTCCTCCTTCGCTCCGGCGCAAAGAGTTGGGACAACACCGGCTACAGCCTCTCCTACATCAACCGCCTTTCCGACTTCCTATACGCTTTCGCAAAGAAAATCAATCATTTGGCAGGAGTAGGCGAAATAAAGTGGTGAAAAACATTTGCCGTATGGGGAAAAAGCGTATTTTTGCGCCCAAAACGAAAAAGGATGCGGCGGCCATTGTAGGCCACCCCATTTCAAAGTATAACCCAAATCACTGAACTATGTATTGGACATTGGAACTCGCTTCAAAACTCGAGGACGCACCCTGGCCCGCAAGCAAGGACGAACTTATCGACTACGCCATGCGCTCCGGAGCACCTATGGAAGTGGTAGAAAACCTTCAGGAACTCGAAGACGAAGGCGAGATTTACGAAACGATAGAAGACGTTTGGCCCGACTACCCCACAAAAGAAGACTTCCTCTTCAACGAGGACGAGTATTAATCACATCAAAGCTACTCTCGTAGCTTAATCATTGAATACCAGCGGTATGAGAATTTTGTCGAAAGATTCTCATACCGCTTTTTGCTATTTTGCCGCCCAATATAATGCTCAAATCAAGAATAAAGTGACCATCGGTACTTCCTAAATTCTTTCTTGGCAGAATATTTTATCTTCTGAGAAAAGGTATGTAAGATGTTCGGTTTAAACGAAATGTACAATCTTTTTGTAGACAAGTGGTAACTACTCAGGTGGGTGTATGCGTTAGGGCAACGCGCATGGGCGGCGTTTGCAGCTTCCCATGGGGGTGACGTTTTCAAAACGTCACGTTCAACACGTACATATACGCGCGTACATTATAATATATGTGTGGTATACAATGCGATTCGTACCAACGCTTTTCACCCACCGGAAACAAAAGTGCAAGCAACAGCAAATGGTATATGTAATCTCTCTGTGTAGAAGCACAGCACGAAATAACCACAAAAGTGGGGACTACTCGCCCCCCACTTTTGTGATTATTTTTTAGAAGAATTAATGCTTTTAGTAGTATTGGATTTCGCGCGTGAAGGTTTCGCCCGTTTTGTAGATGCGCTCCGTCCAGTTATCTTTAGCGTCTTTTTCTTCATGAGATAATTTACCCCATGAAGATTTGTTGTCAATTTCAATTCCTTCCGAATTGTATTTTACTACATAGGTGTCGTTCTCTCTTCCATAAATCATGGCATAAGGGTCGATACTTGATTCTAGAATACTCTTTTCTTTCAGATTACCGTTGTCGTAGAATGTGAGTGTCATGGCAAGATTTTGTTCGCCATCGGAGTTGATTTCGGTAACGTTGATTGTGTGATCACCTATCTGCTTGTATTTATATTTGTATATTTCGTCGCCTAATGTGACCATTTTGGTTAACTTCCCTTTGTTGTAGTAGAAAGTGCCTACTTTGAGAATATATGCCGTCATATCGTTTGATAAAGAAGTGAGCATTCCTTGGCGGTCGAATTTGTACACCCAGTCGTAGTCTCCGTGTCCATTTCCCAGTGGGTCTTCGCTTTGATTGAAGCGAGTCCAATGAATGCTTTTGACTTTTCCTTTAAGATTCATTCGCACAATGTCTGGCAGGTTAGTGTATTTCAATTCCACTTCCTTCTCTACAGCTGTAGTGTCTGAGCTAGTGGTGTCGACCACGGTGCTATCGTTCTTCAAACTATCGGCTAGGCTTTTATTCTCCGTTTGATTGCTTTTGTTTTTGAATAAAAGATAGCTACCAAGGCCGCCAATGATTAGAATAAGCACGATGATAATGCCCACTAATAGCTTATTGGCGTTTGAGGCGGAACGTGTTTGTGTGGCGTTTTCTTCTATATAAGTGTTGGGTTGCGTTGCTTTCGCTTCTTTCGGATTTGCGCCGCAATGGGGGCATGTTGCGGCTTTATCGGAGACCTGATTGCCGCAATGTTTGCAGGGAATGAGTGCCATATTGTAAGTTTTATGATTTTTAAAAATGCGAATGTTTACAGGTCGGTTCTATAATTATTGGCCTTATAAATACTTATACTTTGCTATTTGATTAAAAATTAATTTGCACTAGTTTGCAGCCTCTTACTTCTTTAAGGCTTAATTCCTCTTCAATGCAGCCGGATTCGTCTTCAACGAAATCGGTTTTAAGAATTTCGCCCGAGGCAATAAATCTAAAGTTGTCGGGATATGAGCTAAATTTGAAGCATAAGTAATCGACTTCAGGGCTAGCGAGGTAGAATATTTTGGCATGATGCTTCTTAACGAGTTCGTTGGCCGACATGCCTACATGAATGCCGTCTTGCATTTTGATGGTGGGCGAGTAGATTGTAAAATTCTCTATGTGCCCTTTGGCCAATTGCTTTTTGCTAGGCAGCTTTGCGCCATCGGGAGAATCGTAGCGGGCATCGGTTGTAAAGGAGCAAAGTTTTTCTTTACCTCGATACAGCACAATTCCGTAAGTGTAGTCGCCGATGCTATCTGTAGGCTCTACTTGTGCTCGGTCGTAGAAATCGCCTTTGGCCGTGGGGTCGAGAAGCATGGGTACGGCATTAGCTGCGATGTCGTCTCGATGAATTGTGCCAATACCCAATAGGCTGGCATACACGTCTTTTGCTACGTCTTCCACCAGAACGGTGTCAGTCTGTAAAGAATCGGTGCTTGTGGTGTTAATGTCAACGGAGTCGATAGCTAGAGCCTCGGAATCCGAGTTTTCCTTGTTCCCCCAAAGCAGATAGCCACCAAGACCAAGTGCCATGAGCGAAAAAACTACTACAAGCGCAATAAGCACTTTGCTCGTACCTGCGGAGGAATTTGCGTCTTTGTGATGTACTGTAGCTGAGGATGGAGCGGGTGGCACTGTTGGCGCTGTTGAAGGGGGTAGAGTGGGGGAAGATGGTGCTGCTGGCTTACTTTTGTTGTAAACGTGGGCTATAGGAGGCTCCGTTGTCTCTTTTTCTATTGTGGATTGTGGAGCGGTTGTAATTGTAGTGCCTGCTATAGGGGGAAGATTCAACTCCAAAATGCAACTACGCTCGTATAGCTTCATAAAAGCATTGCTTCGGCGTTTTGAATGCTAACTTTTTCCTCGG
>CAVJJO010000102.1:0-9570 GCA_963649665.1 Bacteroidaceae bacterium
GATTCGACAGGAAACCATATGATATAAACGCTTTTGCCCTTTCAGGGCGCGTTGATACTCACGATGTTACCCAGGGCGTTGCCCTGGGCTAGGCGCAGGTTGGGCTTTCAGCCCGCCGTGGCGCATTTCTCGAATCAAAAACTGCTCAAGTTATTTTTTGACATTCACTTGACGTTTCTACACGGCGGTCACGTACCGTTCTTCGTGGCTGCGCCTCAAATCCTCGTGTAGAGCGTGACGTTTTGAAAACGTCACCTCCATGCGCGGCGCAAATCCTCGCTCTCAAGAGCTTCGCCCCCATGCGCTTCGCCCCATGCGCTTCGCCCCATGCGCTTCGCCCCCATGCGCGGCTTTTATTTTTTGAACGGCTTTCTCCAGGTGCATCCTTCGCGCCAGCGGGAGCAGCCGTAGGCGGTGTTGCCTTTTATCACCTTGCCTTCTCCGCAGAGCGGACACTGGCTTCCGGCACGGATTACGCGGCGGCGCGGCTTTTTCTCCGTGGCGGCGTCGGCGTCAGAGGCGGAAGCGCCGGAGGAAGAGGCGTTGCCTGCGGCGTTTTGCGCCACCTGTGCTTCTTTGGCTTTCAGTCGTGCTATGGTCTGCGCGTTGGGGTCGGCCTTTTGGATGTGTCGGGCGGAGTTGTCGCGGAGCACTTCGAGCACGATGGCAGACACCATTTCCTTGAGTTCGGCTATGAACTGTGTGGCGGAATATTCGCGGCGCTCTATCTCGCGGAGTTTCTTTTCCCAGCGTCCGGTGAGTTCGGCGCTTTTGAGGAGTTCTTCGTGGATGATGCCTATGAGTTCGCGTCCGGTGGAGGTGGGTGCGAGGTTTTTGCGCTGTCGCACGATGTAGCGGCGGCGGAAGAGCGTTTCGATGATGGCGGCACGCGTGGAGGGTCGGCCTATGCCGTTTTCCTTCAGCGCGTCGCGCAGTTCTTCGTTGTCGACGGTGCGCCCGGCGGTTTCCATGGCGCGCAGGAGGGTGGCTTCGGTGTAGGGTTTGGGCGGTTGTGTGGTTTTCTGCGCCAGGTCGGGGCGGTGCGGTCCGCTCTCGCCTTTCACGAAGTCGGGGAGTACCTTCTCGGCTTCTGCCTCCGTTTCGGCGGCGTCCTGCTTCTTCGGCGGGAGCACGGCGCGCCATCCCGGTTCGAGAATCTGCTTTCCTGTGGCTTTGAACGCCACGTCGGCGGCTTCGCCGAGAATGGTGGTGGTGGCGAAGTGGCAGTCGGGGTAGAACGCCATGATGAAGCGCCGTGCCACGAGGTCGTATACCGTGCGTTCCATTTCGGTGATGTTCGTGGCGGGCACGCCGGTGGGTATGATGGCGTGGTGGTCGGTCACTTTTGAGGAGTCGAACGTCTTCTTGCGCTTGAGGAGTTTGGCTCCGCGCAGAGGTTGGAGCAGCGCGCCGTACTGCGAACTGATGCCGTTGAGTATGTTGGCGCATTTGGAGTAGACGTCGTCGGGGAGGTAGGTGGTGTCGACGCGCGGATAGGTGGTCACCTTCTTTTCGTAGAGGCTTTGTATGAGCTGCAGCGTCTGCTCGGCGGTGTAGCCGAACTTCTTGTTGCACTCCACTTGGAGCGAGGTGAGGTCGAAGAGGCGGGGCGGCGCTTCGTTGCCTTTCTTTCGTTCCACGGACGTCACGCAGAAGGGTTCTGCCTTGATGCGCTCGAGTGCGGCGCGTCCTTCTTCTTCCGAGGTGTACCCCTTCTTCGCCTCCTTCTTTTCGTTGGCTGCGTTGCCGTTGCCTTCTGCGGCGGGCGCTTCGTCGTCGTTGGGGTCTGCCATCACGGCGTTGAACGTCACGTCGCGGTAGAGCGTGGTGAGCACCCAGTAGGGTTCGGGTTTGAAGTTGTCTATCTCGTCCTGGCGTCGCACGATGAGGGCGAGCGTCGGGGTCTGCACGCGGCCTATGGAGAGCGGGGGCATGCCCGGCGCGTTGGCGCCATACTTGAGTGTGTAGAGACGTGTGGCGTTCATGCCCAGGAGCCAGTCGCCCACGGCGCGGCATAGTCCGGCTTCGTAGAGACTGTGGTAGTCCGTTTGCGGCTTGAGTGTGGCGAAGCCTTCGCGTATGCTCTCTTCGGTGAGTGACGATATCCACAGGCGGTCCACGGGACATTTCGCTCCGGCGAGCTGCATCACCCAGCGTTGGATGAGTTCGCCCTCCTGTCCGGCATCGCCGCAGTTCACTATGCGTTCTGCCTGGCTCATGAGTCGCTGTATGATGTCGAACTGCTGCTTTACACCCTGGTCGTTTTTGAGGCGTATGCCGAAGCGTGCGGGCACCATGGGGAGTTGCCCGAGGCTCCACCTTTTCCAGTTGGGGGTGTAGTCTTCGGGGTATTTGAGTTCGCAGAGGTGTCCGAAGGTCCAGGTCACTTGGTAACCGTTTCCTTCGAGGTATCCCTGGTGCTGTGTGGTGGCTCCGAGAATGGCGGCTATGTCGCGTGCCACGCTGGGCTTTTCTGCTATGCAAACGATCATGGGGAGGGTGGGGAGGCTGTTTTATTTTAGTCGGAAGGTGAGCGTCATGTTTTCTTTGTCGACGGCGGCGCCTTGGCTGCGGAGCACGCTGTCGAGCGCGCCGCTGCGGAGGAGCTCTGCGGGTGTGCCTTCGGCTATGCCTTCGGCGGAGAGCATCCAGAGGCGGTCGGCGTGGAGGAGCGCGGCGGTGATGTCGTGCGTGGTGAGGAGCACGGCCTTTTCTTCTTCGCGGGCTATGCGGCGAAGGAGCGTGAGCACGTCGGCGGAGGCTGCGGGGTCGAGGTAGGCGGTGGGTTCGTCGAGGAGCACCACGGGGGTCTGCTGCGCGAGGGCTTTGGCGATGTACACGCGCTGGCGCTGTCCGTCGGAGAGGGTGCTTACGGGCCGCTCGGCGAAGGCTGCTGCTTCGGTAAGTGCGAGTGCGCGGTCCACGGCGCGGCGGTCGGCTTCGGAACTTGGGTGGAGGAGCGAGGTGTGGGGCAATCGGCCGGTGCGCACCACGTCGCGTGCGGTGAGTGCCTGCGGTGCGGGTTGTGCGGTGAGCACTACGGCTATGTGGCGTGCCCTTTCCTGCGGGGTGAGGCGCGAGGCGTCGGTGCCGCCGTAGAAGATGGTTCCCGCGAGGGGAGGCTGAAGGGCGGCGAGGGTGCGCAGGAGTGTGCTCTTGCCTTGCCCGTTGGGAGCCACGAGGGCGGTGACGCCTGGGCGGAGCGTGGCGGTGAGTCCAGTGCTCACGGGTGTGCGGCGGTAGCCTGTGGTGAGGTGGGTGAAGGAGAGCATGGGGGTGTGCGGGTTATATTTGCAATGTGCAAAGTTAGGAAGATTTGTGGAATGAGGTGGGAATTTAAAGCTTCTGCATAGTTGCCACTTTAATAGCTATGAATAGGGGACGAGATTTTGCGCGGCGCATGGGGGTGACGTTTCCAAAACGTCACGCTCTACATGATTATTTAATGTGAAGCCCTCGCATAAGACTCTTTGAGGTCGTGTAGAACGTGACGTTTTGAAAACGTCACCCCCATGCGCGGCGCACAAAAAAGCCCCGAAGCTTTCTTGGCTTCGGGGCTTTCTTCTAATGTGTGTATGTAAAGGGGTGCTTTACTTCACGATGACCTTACGTCCGTTGACGATGTAGATGCCGCGCTGGAGCTTGGTGGGATCCGTTGCGTTGAGGCGAACACCGCCGAGGGTGTAGATGGCTGCGGGAGCGGATGCGTTGCCGATGATGGTGTTGATTTCAGAAACCACACCTGCGATGTCGGCGTCGGCTGCCACGTTGGGGTTGGCAACGAACTGCCATGAGCTTCCGTGGTCGTCGGATGACCAGGTGGTCATGGGACGTTCGCTGAATGCTGCTGCGGAGCAGAAGTAAGTGTAGTCGTTGCCCTCGTGTGAGGTGAAGGCAAACTTACCGTCGCCGAGTTCCTTTACGCTGAGGAGCGTCACTTCGTCGGAGAACTGGCATGGGCCGTTGTTGTCGACAGTGGTGAGGTACTTCTTGGCGCCGAGGTTGTAGATGGCCAGCTTGTCGCCCTTCTTCACTACCATCCAGCTTGAAGCGTCGGCGGTGGCGTCGAAGTCAACTGCTACGCTGCTGAATGCGGTCTGGCCCGGCACGTTGGCTGCCCAGATGTTGTCGCCGTGAGCTTCGTCGTAAACGGCGTAAACCACGTCGTTGGGGTTGTAGAGCACGTAGGCCGTATCGTCGGAGAGTTCGTCGAGCGAGCTTACTGCTTCGCCGAGTTCAGCCACGAAGCGCGTTGCCACGGTGGCTGTGGGGATGATCACGCCTTCGGGGTTGGCCTGGTTGCAGAACATGAACGCCGTTTCGAGCGTGAACGTGTCGTTACCGCTGAAGTAGAACGTCACGTCGGAACCCGTAGAGGTGTTGCCCGTAACCATGAGGTAGTAGCCGTCCATTTCGTCGCCTACCATTTCGTAGGTGTAGGGGAGGCTGAAGCCGGTTTCGGTGAGCGTGATGGGGAGTTCTTCAGAGCTTCCAGCCAGGTCGGTGAGCACGAGACTGCCGTCGTCGGCCTTCTTGATGGTGAAGGTGGTCTTGGCTTCTTCGCCGGTGGGGTCGCCGTAAGCGTCGGTGGCGGCATACTTCATCTGCCACTTGCCCACGAGTTCGTCGGCGGTCATGGTGTAGCTCTTGAGCTGGGTGAACGTGGCTCCTGCGCAGGACACGTTGTAGGTCTCGCTCACGCTGAAGCTGATGTCGTCGGTAGAGGTGAGCACGTAGAGGCCGTCTTCGCTCTTTTCAACCTTCACGGTGAAGGGCTTCGTGCCGGTCCAGCTCTGCCAGGTGGCTTCGTCGTAGATGTCCCAATACTGTTCGCCGCTTGAGGCGGGGAACGTGAAGGTGATGGTCTGTGCTGCGGCGTTGTAGCGACCCACGTAAGCGGAGTCAGTGTAAGTCATATCCCACGTTGCGGGATCGTAGCTCATGCTCTGCGGTGTGCCGATGAGGCCGGTCATAAGCACCTTGCCTTCAGCGTCGACGGTGATCTTGCCGCTGTACGAGGTGGCGATGTCGGCTGCGGGGAACTCTTCGTCGTTGTCGGAAGTCCATGCGCCAGTGGCGATGGTGTAGCGTCCGGCGAGGTCGGCGGGAGCGGGGTCGAAGGTATCTTCAGCTTCTTCGGCAGCCTTGGTGGCTACGGCGCCGGTCTTGATCATGGCGTATACGTCGCCGCCTTCAGCAGAGTAGTAGATGCAGGGTGAGGCGAGCGTCATGGTCTTGGCGTCGTTCATGAGGAAGTCTACGTCGGCCACGGTCTGTGCGTTGCCGATGAAGAGGTCGCCCGTGTCGTAGTCGATGTAAGCCTTGATGGAGATGCCTGCGGAGGTCACGGTGAGGGGATATTCCTTCGTGTCGATTCCGAGGAAGTTGGTCATGTAGAGGCTGCCGCCCTCGGTTTCCTTGATTTCGAAGGTAGAGGTCTTGCTCACGTAGGTTTCTTCGTCGGCGTCTTCGTCGAGGGCTTCATAAGCGAAGTTCCACTTGCCGATGAGGTCTTCCTTCGTGAATTCCACTGCGGCGAGCTGGTCGCAGCTGATGCCGATGACGTTCACTGTGGCGTCGTCGTCGATCTTGTAGCAGGCAGAACCGTCGGTGAAGGTGTAGAGGCCGTCGTCGGTCTTCGTCACCTTGAAGATGATCTTGCCCTGGAGTGTCCAGTAGCCGTCGGCCTGGGGAACGCTCACCTGGAAGCCTTCGGGCACGTTGAACTCAACGGTGCCGGCTTCGGCGTAGTACTTGCCCACGTAGGCGGTGTCCTTGCTGACCACGTTGAAGTCGTCGTCCATGGACGAAGCGGAGGCTGAGCCGATGAGGCTGGAGAGGAGTGCCACGCCGTCTTTCACGGTGAGGGTGGCGTAGGTGGTGGTGGGGCCTTGGGGCACTTCGTAGGTGTCGTCGTCAACGAGGTAGCTCTTTGCGGTCACCTTGTAGGTGCCTGCCATGTCTTCGGGAGCGGGGTCGGCTTCCACTTCGGGCACTACGTACACGAACTTGGAAGTGAGCACCACGTTGTTGGCGGAGACGGAGGTGTTGGCTGTCTGGGTCTTCAGGTTGAAGCGGAACTTGAGCGTGTCGGCCTTGAGTTCGTAATGGGCGGTGCCCACGTTGACGGTGGCCTTGAACACGAGGGGCTCGGTGAGGTTGAAGCGCCACTTGTTGCTGTCCTCGTCCTTGAGGTAGTCGTTCTTTACGTCGGCGGGTGAGAAGGTGAGCGTCTTGGCGTCGTTGTCCCAAACGCCGGGGATGGGCTTCACGTCATATTGGCCCAGACTTTTCTTCTCGTTGTAGTCGCCGATGAGGCCAGCGAGACCTGCTGTGCCGTCTTCGTTCACGGTGAGGGTGACGGTGAAGGTGGTTCTCTTTGCGGCTTCGCTGAAGTTGCTCTTCACGTCGTCGTAGTAAGCGTCGGTTTCGTCGATGGAGTAGTTGTCTACCGTAGCGGTGTATTCACCGGCGAGTTCGGCGAGCGTAATCTCGGAGTCGATGCCAGAGGGGAGGTCGGGCACTACGGGGTCGGGCGTAGAGCTTGCTTCAGAAGCGAAGGTCACGCCTGCCACGGTGGCTACGTAGCCTGCCGAGTTGACGAGGAACGAAACGTCGTCGGTCGTGGCGAGGGTGTACTTGCCGTCGGTGAGGGTGGCTTTGAGGGTGAAGGGAGCCTTGAGCGCCCAGTTGCAGTAGTCCTCGTCGTTCATCATGTAGAATCCGCCTTCGGGGTAGGTGAAGGTGAGGGTCTGCTTGGCTTCGTTCCAAGTGCCCACGTAGCAGGAGTCGGTTTTGGTGACTTCACCCGTCTCGAGGTTCACTACGCTCTTGCGGGGGTTGCCCACGAAGCCCTTCATAAGGGCGTGTCCTGTGGCGTCCACGCTGATGGTGGCGGTGTAGGTGGTGGGGTAGCTGTCCACGGAGAAGTTGTCGGCGTCGCTGGTGCTCCATGCGCCGGTGGTCACGGTGTAGGTGCCGGCGAGCGCTTCGGGAGCTGCGTCAACGGGCACTGCCACGTTGGGGTTCTCTATGAACTGCCAGGCTGCGCCGTCGTCGTTGCTTTCCCACCATCCGATGGGGTAGGAGGCGAGCTGGGGAGCGCAGCAGGCGAAGTCGGCTGTGCCGTTGGCGCTGGAGTGGAAGGCAAACTTGCCGTCGCCGAGGGCTACCACTTCAAGGGCCGACTCGTCGGCGGTGAACTGTGCACCGGGGTTGTCTGCCTGCGTCTTGACGTACTTGCCGTTGCCTACATTCTTGATGTAGAGCTTTCCGTCGGTGTAGCTCACGAGCCATGCCATGTTGGCGGAGGTGGCGTCGTAGGCGGGCGGCGTGAAGGTGAGTGTGTGTCCGTCGTCGCCAATCATGCCTGCTGCCCAAACGGCGAGCGGGTTTGTTGCGGAGGCTTCGTAGCACATGTAGGTCGTGAAGTGGTCGTTGTAGATGGCGTAGGTTTTATCTGCGCTCAGCTGCGACAAGTCCGTCACGGCCTCTCCGAGCTGCGAGTCGTAGTCGGCCATTGCGGTTGCCGGGGCTACGAGCAGCAGGAGTGTGGCTGCGATGCCTTTCAGAAATGTGTAGAAGTTACTCATAGTTCTGAATGGGTTTGGTTAATAAATTATTTGATGTATGAAATGTTGCTTTCTGTGAACAAAAACTGAACGTCTGTGTATGGCAGTGCTTTCGTTTTGTGAGGTGTGTAGTGTGTTGTACGTGGCAAATGTACTTAATTTTTAGGAAATACAATACTTTTTGTAAGAAATATTACGTAATGGGTGACGCTTACGTCTGCTCATGGGGGTGACGTTTTCAAAACGTCACGCTCTACACGGTTGTAATAGGCGCTGAATGTACGTCTATGGGGGTCAAGTTTTCAACTTGACAGCTCTAAACGGCTACCACTAATTATTTTTTTTCTCCCATAGAATTCACAGAATACACAGAAACAACTCGCTTGCTTGTTTTTTTTGAACACGAATTATCGTGAATTAACCATGAATTTTCATGAATTCTTTTTGGTCACGGAAGTTCTGTGAAATCTGTGAATTCTGTGGGAGAATTAAAAATTCAAGGCGCTTCGCCCCCCTGCTTTTTTGCATTAAGTCTTAAGTCATTCTTTTTACATCTTATCCACAGGCACGACCTTTATGGTGTAGCCGTTCTTTTCAATTGTCGTTTCTTCGTTCATGGTGACTATGGTGAGGTCGGTGCATTTGAGTTCTTCGGCACACTCCACGAGGCTGTCCACTTCGCGCTTGAGCGTTTTGGGCGACGAGAGGTCGTAGCACACCTGTATGAGCGAATGCACGCGTGTGCCTTCGCGCACCACGAAGTCTGTTTCGCGGTCGTTGCGCGAGCGGTAGTAGAAGAGCGACTTCTCCGTGTCGTAGCCTCTCCGCACGAGTTCTATAAACACTTGGTTTTCCAACAGTCTGCCCAGATTTTCGCTCACGCTGAAGGCTTTTGCCTCCACGAAGCCGTTGTCGACCACATACACCTTCAGTGGCGCTTTTTTCATGAGTTTGAGTTTGTGGTTGTAACGCGGCAGGTAGTAGAGCAGGTAGGGTTCGCGCAGATAGCCCATAAATTTCTTTGTGGTGGCCACACTGGCAAAGCCCAGTTCTTCGGCAAGTTCGTTGGCGCTGAAGGGGTTGCAGAAATTGGAGAGGAGATACATAGCGAGCGTGTTGAGGTCGTCCACGTTTCTCACGTTGTGACGCTTGGCAATGTCTTTCCATATGATGGAGTCGAAGAGCGTGGAAAGGTAGCTTTGCGTGAGGCTGCGTGCGGGGAGCGTTTCGGGGTAGCCGCCGCGGTGGAGATAGTCGCCTATGAGGGCGCGGTCGTCGGGGAGGGGAGAAGCGAGGTTTTTGCCGTTCCACTCGAAGTATTCGGCGAGCGAGAAGGGCAGCATCTCTATCTGTATGTAACGTCCTGTGAGCAAGGTGGCCATCTCGCTGCTGAGCAGTTTTGCGTTGCTTCCCGTCACCACCATGTTCACGCCGCGGCGGTAGAGTTTCGACACCCATAGGTCCCAACCCTCGAGGTTCTGCACCTCGTCGAGCAGAAGGAAGCGGAAGTCGGGGTACACCTCGCCGAGCGTTTGCCACACGAGGTCTTCGTCCCAGTTGTTGAGGAGCGTACCGTCGTCGAAGTTGAGGTAGGCGAAATTCTTGCCTTTGAGCATGAGCAGGGCTTCGGTCGACTTGCCGGTGCGTCGCGGTCCGGTGATGAGCTTTATCTGCGGGCTTGCCAGAAGGTCTTCCGCGTTGTATTTCGTGTGGCGTGTGAGGTAGGGGCGTGAGAGCAGCATGTCGCGCTCTTTGCGCTGGAGGCTGATGATGGTTCGCATGGGGCAGTGTGATGCATTGAAGAATATGCTGCAAATTTACCCGAAATGTTCAGTTTTGGCAGTCGTATTGAATAAAAAACCACCGATTTTATTCAATACGACGTGCGAAATGAATAAAATCGGCGGTTTTGAGAGCCTCTTAGGGCGAAGCGCTTTAAAACAAAAAATTCATGATAATTCATGGTTAATTCACGATAATTCGTGTTCAAAAAAATAAC
>CAVJJO010000103.1:0-9446 GCA_963649665.1 Bacteroidaceae bacterium
CAAGACTCCAGTCTTGACTGTTCTACACGAGCTTTGCAAAGCGAAGCCACGCTAAAGCCTCCGTGAGGCCGTTGGGGAAACGGCGCATAAAAAAACTCCAAGGCGTAGAGTAAAAACTCCACGCCTTGGAATTTAAATTTGCCTAAGGCCCAACATGTTGGGCCTTGAGCCCAAATTTACAGAACGTTTACCATTGTGGTAACTACTCAGGTTGGGTAAAAGCGTTAGTGCGCTTCGCTTTGTATGCCACACATACATTATAATGTACGCGCGTATATGTACGTGTAGAACGTGACGTTTTGAAAACGTCACCCCCATGGACAGCTGCAAACTGCACACAGTTTGCTCCCTGCTCTACATCGAAAAATCGCTTTTGTGCTTTTCAATGAACCGGTCAATCATTTCTATGCCCTTCAGCGTGGAGCAACCGCGTATGTAGAGTATCACCGTGTTCTTGAACACCTCCAGTTTGGAATAGCTTGCCAACACTTCGTTGCGAAGGAGCGTGTTGATGCCTTCCGAGAGTTGGTTGTAGACGATGTGGAAGTTGATGCCCTCGCGGAAATAGCCCTGTTCTATACCCTTCGTGAGGAACTCTACGGCATCGTTCTCTTGCATTTTCTGCTTTTGGTTGAAGAAGTCCACCACCTTGGGGTATTTCAGAATCTCGGCATAGAAATCGACGTTTATTTCCTGCGCTTCCTTGATGTTCTCGGCAAAAAGCGTGAGAATGAATTCAAGCACGTTCACCGACTTCTCCGACAAGTTGCAGAACATGGCTTCACGCTTGTCGCTGTGAGCCTTCACGCAAGCCAACAGAAGATCCTCCTTGTCGGCAAACATCTGATAGAGCGTACGTTTCGACATGCACAGGCTGTGGGCTATGTCGTCCATCGTCACGTTCTTTATGCCTTTGGTGTGAAAGGCCTTGAGCGCAACTTCTATCACGTGGTTTCTTACTTCATGCTGGCTTGTTGTGGTTCGTTCGTTACCCATGTTCGGCAATGCTTTATTCGTAGAACACTATTCATTCATTAAATGAAAGGCAAACATCAATCTTGCCTTACCAAAATTCTATGCTGCAAAGATAAAAACTAAATTGCGTTGCCGCGTTTCCTTGCAAAGCAAAAAAGCAAGGCACGCCGTAAAAATTCCAAGGCACGCCGTAGAAATTCCAAGGCACGCCGTAGAAATTCCAAGGCACGGTGTAAAAGCACCGTCTTTTAAAGGGGAAAATGCACGTAGCAAGCGCACATTTAAGCGTTTGGGCATTGGCACGTTTGCATAGTACCGCGCTTTATTGCTACATTTGCAACTGCAACTATACGCTAATGCCCCAAGTGCCTATGCCGACCCCTCTTTCATCTTCTCTTCCCAAACGGCTCGACGCCATAGACCTGCATATTCTCCGCGAGTTGCAGGCCAACGCACGGCTTTCAACCAAAGAGTTGGCGGCACGCGTGAACCTCTCGTCCACACCCGTGTTTGAGCGCGTGAAACGCCTGGAGCGCGAAGGTTTCATTGCCGGCTATGTGGCCGTGCTCGATGCCGAAAAGCTCAATCAGGGTTTCGTGGTGTTCTGCTCCGTGAAGATGAGCCGCATCAACCGCGACATTGCCGACAACTTTGCACGCACCATTGCCGCCATTCCCGAAGTGACGGAGTGCTACAACGTGTCGGGGCAGTACGACTATCTGCTCAAGATTCATGCCCCCAGCATGAAACGCTACCAGGAGTTCGTACTCAACGTGCTCGGCACCATCGAACATCTCGGCTCGCTTGAAAGCACCTTCGTAATGGACGAACTCAAGCGCACACACGGCATCAACCTGTAGGCAGCAACACTTCTATCAATTATCAAGGAAAAACAAATTCAACAATAATCCTTTCAATCCATGATTTCACACACCTTTTTAAAGCGGGCTTCATTGCTTGCCGCGCTCTGGTGCATGATGCTGTGCGGTGCATTCGCGCAGAATTTTGCCGCCGGACGGCTCTACCATGTAGTCTCTGCCAAGACAGGGCTCACCGTCGGCATCGATGCCAAGGGCAACCCCGTGATGCAGAAGCTGAACGAAAGCGAGCAGAACCAACACTACACGCTCAGTCAACTCTCCGGTTCCTGGCGCCTTATCAATCCGTTCACCAACAAAGCGCTGCGCACGCAAGGCAATGCTGTGGCCGAGGGAGAGAACAACGGTTCCGATGAAGCGCAACTCTGGAAAGTGGAGCAAAACGGCAAAGCGCTCCTGCTCGTGCCCACCAACAATCCCTCCTATGCCGTGACCGTACAAGGCAGCAGCCTCGTGCTCGAAAGCAAGACGAAGGCCGAGAAAGACGCTGCAGCACAGTTCCTCATCAAAGAAGCCGCCCACGCCGGTTTCGACGACGCGCTGACCTACCGCATCCGTTCCGTGGCCCATCCCGAAACGGTGCTCGGCAACGGCGACTCGGGAGAGAACAATGCAGCCATCGTAGGCGAAAAGGCCGACGATGCCAACCGCGGACAGTACTGGAACGTGAAGATGCTCGACCTCAACCGCTGCGTGGTGGAGAACGCGTTCTACGGACAGAACTTCGACGACGGCGGCGACAACACCGCCATCCAATGGCTGCTCCAGTGGCCCGCCACGGAAGGTGCATGGACCAATGCACAGTTCCTGTTCGAGCCGGTAAACGGCGTGAGCGGAGCCTACATCATTCGCTCTGCCGGAAAGAAAGCCGACAAGATGTATCTCCTCAAAGGCGGAAAACTCGTCGTGGCCGACTACGCCCCGAGCAACAAAGAGGCGTGGTTCTCCTTCGAACAGGTGGAGAAGCCCAAAATAAAGTCGCCCTACTGGGAGGACGAAACCATCTTTGCCGAAAACAAGGAAAAAGGCACCGCCACCTATCTCCCCTACAACAACGAGAAGGAAATGACTGCCGATGCCGACTTCTACGCCCGTCCCTGGAACATGCCGAAGACCGACCGCTACCTTTCGCTCAACGGCACTTGGCGTTTCCACTTCGTGCCTGAACCTTCGCAGCGTCCGCTCGACTTCTTCAAGGAAGGCTACGACGTGAGCGCATGGGACACCATTCCCGTTCCCTCCAACTGGGAAATGTACGGCTACGACCGCCCCATCTACTGCAACGTGGAATATCCCCACTCCAACACACCGCCCTACATCAAAGCACGCCCCGGATTCAACGACGGCGGCAAGAACTACGGCATCGACCCCGTAGGTTCCTACGTGCGCACCTTCAACCTCCCCGACAACTGGGACGGACGCCGCACGTTCATCCACTTCGGCGGCATCTACGCCGGTGCCTTCGTTTGGCTCAACGGTGAGTACGTGGGCTACACGCAGGGCTCCAACAACGTGGCGGAATTCGACCTCACGAAGTATCTCCGCAAAGGCGAGAACCGCCTTGCCGTGCAGGTGTTCCGCTGGACAGACGGTTCCTACCTCGAGTGTCAGGACATGTTCCGCATGTCGGGCATCTTCCGCGAAGTGTATCTCTACAACACGCCACGCATGGCCGTACGCGACCATTACCTCACGTCCACAGTCGACATTGACCGCAACACGGAGCTTGGCATGTGCACACTCGACGTGGCGCTCACCATGGACAACCGCGACAACCTCAACGAAACAAAAACAGTCGTTGCTAAAGTGTTCAATCCGCAAGGCATTGAAATCCAAGAAGCCGCTGCGCAGTTCAGCACTGCCGACGGACTTGAAAAGCACATCACGCTCGACGTGCCCAACGCCGCTCTTTGGAGTGCCGAAAAGCCAAACCTCTACACCGTGCGCATCATTCAGAAAGACGCGCAGGGCAACGAGGAAATGGCATTCTCCACGAAATACGGTTTCCGCACCATTGAAATAAAGAACTCCCTCGTCTACATCAACGGCAAGCGCGTGTTCTTCAAAGGTGCCAACCGCCACGACACGTCGCCCATCCACGGCCGCGCCGTAACGGTCGACGAAATGCTCCGCGACGTGGTGCTTTTCAAGCAAAACAACCTCAACACCATCCGCACGTCCCACTACCCCAACGACTTCCGCATGTACGCCATGTTTGACCACTACGGTCTCTACGTGGTTGACGAAGCCGACCTCGAGGACCATCCCAACCAAAGCATTTCCGACAAGAAGTCGTGGATTCCGGCTTTCGTGGACCGCATAGACCGCATGGTGCTCCGCGACCGCAACCACCCCTCCGTGGTGATGTGGAGCTTGGGCAACGAAGCCGGCAACGGCGAGAACTTCCGCTACTGCTACGACGCCGCCAAGAAGCTCGACTCACGTCCCGTCCACTACGAAGGCACACGCTCCAACGGTTCCTACGGCGGCGGACGCTTCTCCGATTTCTATTCGAAGATGTATCCGGGCATGGCCTGGATGAAGCAAAACACCAGCAACCTCGACAAGCCCATGTTCCTCTGCGAATATGCCCACGCCATGGGCAACGCCGTAGGCAACCTCACGGAGTACTGGAACGTCATCGAGTCGTCCAACTCCACCATCGGCGGCTGCATATGGGACTGGGTGGACCAGGGCATCTATGAGCCCAACGAAATGAAGAAAGGCATCTACCGCCTGCACACGGGTTACGACTTCCCCGGTCCTCATCAGGGCAACTTCTGCTGCAACGGCATTCTTCCTTCCACCCGTCACGAGAGCGCAAAGCTCAAGGAGGTGAAGGCTGTCTACCAGTATGTGAAGTTCGGCGACGCATCGTTCGACACGAAAGCCAACACGGCCACCGTCACGCTCAAGAACGCCTACAACTTCACGAACCTCAACGAGATGGCGCTTCTCTACGAAGTGACGGTAGACGGTCACATCGTGGCACAAAAGAGCACAAAACTTCCCGCCACTGCTCCCGGAGAGTCTGCCACACTGACGCTCAAAATGGCGAAAGCCAACTTGAAGAAAGCCGCAGAAAGCGGAAAGGAAGTGCTCCTCACGCTTTTCGTGGCACAGAAGGGCGCCACCGACTGGGCTAAAGCCAACCACATCGTGGCCTTCAAGCAGTACACCGCCGTTAGCCGCAGCCCGCTTGCAAAGGTTACCGACGACGCCAAAGCGCCGCAGATGATGCAGAGCGGTGCGCTCCACGAAACGAAGGTGGGCAACGAAAACGTGCAGTTGACCTTCGACAACGCCACAGGCCGACTCACCGCCATGGCTTTCCAGGGACGCGACGTGATTGCCAACGGCGAAGGTTTCCTCTACGACAACCACCGCTGGATTGAAAACGACCGCTTCGGCAACACCGACAACGGCCTCGAAGCCAACGGCACGTGCCAAGTGACGAACGTCGACGGACAACTCGTGGTGAAGACTTCACGCAAAGGCAAACTCTGCGACACCCACATCGACTACACCATCCATCCCCAAGGCATTGTGGACGTGACCGCCACGTTCACCCCCCACACCGCCAACCTGCGCCGTGCAGGTCTCGTGTGCATGCTCGACTCCTCACTGTCCAACGTGAACTACTACGCCTACGGACCCTGGGAGAACAGCTGCGACCGCAAGGACGGCACCGCCCTCGGACGCTTCGCCACCACGGTGGCTGCCATGCCCGAACGCTACATGAAGCCGCAGAGCACCGGCAACCACGAAGGCTTGCGCGAACTCACACTTACGGACAAGAGCGGTTTCGGTGTGCGCATCGAAACGGAAGGTCAGGTCAACTTCTCCGCCCTTAAGTTCACCGACGAAGACTTGATGAACACAGCACACACGTGGGAACTCACCGAACGTCCCTACACCGTGCTCCACCTCGATGCCTGGATGCGCGGCATAGGCAACGCTTCCTGCGGACAGGACGTAGACACGCTCCCCGAATACCGCGTTCCCGAGAAACCCATGACCTATAAACTCCGCATCAGCGCCGTGAAGAAGTAATCCTCCGATACCTCTTCACCCCACAAAAACAACCGGCCGGAAGCCCGCAATTCATTGCTTGCTTCCGGCCTGTTGCCGTTTTGTGTAATGTGTAAGAATCAACTTGCACAAATTCTATGTGTAGCGCATGGAGCGTTTTCTACCGCGCATAGGGCATTATCAACTGCGCATGAAGCGTTTTCAACTGCGCATGAAGCGATTTCAACTGCGCATGGGGGTGACGTTTTCAAAACGTCACGCTCTACACGGTCGCACAGAGGCTTTATTTTCTTCTCTTCACCCCTCTCACAGCCTCAGCCTCGAGAGGATTCTCTGGCCAGTAGTGCTTCGGGTAACGGCGTTTGAGTTCCTTGCGCACTTCAAAATAAGTGCCACTCCAAAAGCTGGCCAAGTCCTGCGTGAGCTGCACGGGTTTAAAGCCTGGCGAAAGGAGTTCCATAAGCAACGGGCGCTTTCCGTCGTCAACCGTCGGCGTTTCGGCAAGCCCGAAGCATTCCTGCAACCGCACGCTCAGCACGGGCGCCGAAGCCCCCAACCTATAGTCGATGCGTATGTGGCTACCCGTAGGCACCTCCACATGAGTAGGCGCAATGCGGTTCACCTCGGCCTGCAGTTCGTAGGGTACAAGCGACCAAATGGCCTGCTCCAAATCCACCTTGTGAAGTTCGGCTACCGTGGTTGCCACACGCCCGTCCGTCACAAGAAAGAGCGGAAGCCACTCCGCCGCCGTGGCCAACAGATGTGGCGTACTGACGTCGGGCAAGGCAAGCTCCGGATGCCACTCCACCACTTGGGCTATGCGACGCTGAAGGCGCTGCACTTCATCGTTCCACGAAAACATGCTCAACCCGTCTTTCGCAGTAGCTTCGCAGATGAGTGCCACGAGTCGGTCGTTGTCGGCAATGCGCAGCGGACTACTGCTCACCACAAGTTGGCCGATGCGCCTTTCGCGCTGCATCGTCACGCAGCCGAGTTTGCCGTTCCAAGCCACGCGGTCTACCACGTCCGTTTCTATGTCGTCCACGCAGAGCGGCGCCGCAAGGAAAGCACGTCCGCACTTCCCCGCGGCATGCAGCGAAGCCACTGCAATCCATTCGTGCGAAGTCAATGCATCAGTTTGCTCCAAACGCACCATTCCTCCGCCCGAAAGGCGATAAGTGCCCACGGCATCCACCGCCGCAGCCACTCGCTCGGGATAGGCCGAAGCAATCAGCGCACCCGCTTCCTCGGGAGCCACATCGGAGTTGTCTTCATTTACCCCTACCATACGCCGATATTCCCGCGCCACTTGCGCCACCCTACCCCATCGGCCCGCCGAACCGTCGCGACGCGAACGGCGAAGCGCAGCGATACGGTGCGCGATGTCGCACTCTCCGCAGTCGGCCATCGGGTCTTTTTCCTCCAGCAACGCAGCAATGTCGCAAGCCAAAGCCTTTTCGGCATCCGTAACGCAACGTAGCATCATGCGCGCAATGCGGGGATGGCAGGGCATGGAAGCCATGCGCTTGCCAAGCTGCGTGATCCGTCCATTTCCATCGAGCGCGCCGAGGCGCACCAAAAGGTTCACGGCTTTCGCCACACTTCCCGACGGCGGAGGAGTGAGCCAGGGAAGAGCCGCAATGTCGCTTTCGCCAAAGGCAGCGATACCCAGCACCATGGGCGCAAGGTCCGCCTCTAGTATTTCGGGCTGACGTTGGTCCTCCATCAAATGGTCGGAGGCCGCCGTCCACATGCGGAAACAAGTTCCTGCCGCCACACGCCCTGCACGTCCGCGTCGCTGCGTGGCCATATCGCGGCTGATGCGCACCGTCTGCAAGTGGCTCAGTCCGTTGCGGGCATCGAACACGAGTTTGCGGCACAGTCCCGAGTCGACAACCACGCGTACGCCTTCTATCGTCAACGACGTTTCTGCCACAGGCGTGGCAAGCACCACTTTGCGTTCGCCTTCAGCAGATGGCGCTATGGCCTCACGCTGGCGCTCGGGAGAGAGATTGCCGTAGAGCGGATACACACGCGTAGGCGAAAGCGAATTGCCAAGCGCGGCGGCACATTTCTCTATCTCGCCCTGACCAGGCAGAAACACCAAGATGTCGCCCTCATGATGGCGATGAGCCTCACACACCGTGCGCACCGTTTCTAAAATCATATCATCGGCACGGAAATCCGACGGAGCGTAAACCGTTTCCACAGGAAACATCCGCCCCTCACTTTCCACAAGCGGCGCGCCAAGCGTTTCGCAAATGCCGCCAGCATCAATAGTAGCGGACATCACCACAATCTTGAGGTCGGGACGCAATATCTGCTGCGTCTGGCGCGTAAGGGCAAGCGCGAGGTCTGAGTTGATGCTTCGCTCGTGAAATTCGTCAAACACCACGCGATCCACGCCCTCAAGCGTAGGGTCGTCAACGAGCATTCGCGAAAGTATGCCTTCCGTCAGCACTTCTATGCGCGTATGCTTTGACACTTTCTTTTCAAACCTTACGCGATAGCCTACCGTCTGCCCCACGGGTTCGCCAAGCAACGACGCCATGCGTTCCGCAATCTGCCGTGCCGCAAGGCGCCGCGGTTCAAGCATCAGCGTCTTGCCCGTCATGCCTCCGCCCTCCGCACCGAAATGGAGCGTCAACGGAAGCAACGTGGACTTACCGGCACCCGGAGGAGCGGTAACCACCGCGGCCTGATGATCCGCAAGAACCGCATTGAGTTTGTCGGCAATAGAAGATGCCGGCAGCGAACCGGCACGCGCTATGATTTCGTTCGTCGTCATCTACGAATTATATTTCCAAATTCAAATTTCCAGATAAGTGCCCCATTAAATATCAGCACCCTTAAACCGCTGCAAAAGTGCCCCTTTAAATATCGACACCCTTAAACCGCTGCAAAAGTGCCCCATTAAATATCAGCACCCTTAAACCGCTGCAAAAGTGCCCCATTTAATATCGACACCCTTAAACCGCTGCAAAGTTACTCAGCGCACCTTATAAAAACTTACTCCGCACACCTTATAATAAGCGCAGAACTCGTCCCTACGCCTTCTCCAAGAACTTTTTTTGCGTCAAAAATCAAAAAAGTGCCCATTCGTTTTGCCCGTTTCCCACGAATTACTACCTTTGCACTCGCAAACGAGCCACTAACCACTGAGGCCCACGCTTCAGTCAGCCGTTTAGGAGAGATGGTAGAGTGGTCGATTACAGCAGTCTTGAAAACTGCCGTACCGAGAGGTACCGGGGGTTCGAATCCCTCTCTCTCCGCCAAATTCAGCGTAACGAGTTGAAAACCAACAAGTTACGCTGATTTTCTTTTTATGGCTGCGCCAAATCTGCGCCAAAATAAACAAGGTTGTAGGACAAACGTCTTTAAAAGAACATTAATAAAACTATAGGATGATTGATATATCGTCAACCATCCTATAGTTTATTTATTATATGGGTAAATGGTAAGTAGGTATTCAAAATTATTCGTATCTATTTATGGGTAGCAGGTGTTATTATACTTTGACATGTCTCTGCACTTTCTTTTTGCCTGTATGCCCGGCTTTCA
>CAVJJO010000104.1:0-9115 GCA_963649665.1 Bacteroidaceae bacterium
GCCTAGCCCAGGGCAACGCCCTGGGTGAAAGATGTAGCGAGAATGCGCCCTGAAACATGAATATGAATATGGCCTTGTCGTACAAAAAGAGAGAAGAGCGGCAAGGAACAGTCCCTAAAACAGATAAAAGATGAGAATCCTACAACTTGGAAAATTCTATCCCGTAAAAGGCGGGGTGGAAAGGGTGATGTATGACCTCACCGTAGGTCTTTCGCAGTTGGGCATCAAGTGCGACATGCTCTGCGCCACAGCCACAGGGCGCGGCAGCCATCTTGTCCATGTGAGTCCACAATCGACCATCGCCTGTTGCCGTACCTGGCTCAAACTGAAGGCCACAACCATTGCGCCTTCGCTGGTCAACCTCATGCGCCGCAAGTGCGACGCTTACGACATTGTCCACATCCACCATCCCGACCCCATGGCGTCCACAGCCCTCTATTTCTCGGGATTCAAAGGCCGCGTGGTGCTTCATTGGCACGCCGACATCCTTAAGCAGCAACACTTGCTCAAACTCTACGAACCCTTGCAGTCGTGGCTCATACGTCGCGCCGATGTCATCCTCGGCACGAGTCCCGTATACCTCAAGGAGTCGCCCTTCCTTCGCGATGTGCAGCACAAGACGCGCTGCCTGCCCATCGGCATCGACCCCGTCGGCGAAAGTCCGCGTCCCGTGAGCGAACTCCGTGAAGCTTACGGCAACCGCCGCATCGTGTTCTCCCTCGGACGCCTCGTGGAGTACAAAGGTTTCGCCTACCTCATCGACGCCGCACGCTATCTGCCCGACGACGTGGTGGTGCTCATCGGAGGCACAGGACCGCTCCACGACCGTCTTCAGCAACAGATCGACTCCATGCAGCTTGGCGATAAAGTGAAACTCGTCGGTTTCATTTCCGACGAAGAACTTCCCTTCTATTTCCATGGCTGCGACCTCTTCTGCCTCAGTTCTGTGCAGAAGACCGAAGCCTTCGGCATTGTGCAAATCGAAGCCATGTCGTGCGGCAAGCCCGTCGTGGCAACCACCATTCCAGGTTCCGGTACGGGCTGGGTAAACGCTCACGACGTGTCCGGACTCAACGTGCCGCCCGCCGACGGCCCCGCACTTGCCGGAGCCATTCAAACCATCCTTTCCGACCCCGCCACTTATGCGCGCTATTCGCAGCAAGCCCGTCAGCGCTACGAGCAGCTTTTCACTCGCGAACGCATGATTGAAGACTGTCGGAATCTCTACGCAGAACTTTTGCAAGATGAAAACGCAGCTGCGCAGCGATGCGTCAGCGTAAACTAAACAGTAAGCACTTTTAAACTACATAGTTTTACCAAAATAACTTGCGCTTATAGTCAAGCGGCGTTTGCAGCTGCTCATGGGGGTGACGTTTTCAAGGCGTTTGCAGCTGCTCATGGGGGTGACGTTTTCAAGGCGTTTGCAGCTGCTCATGGGGGTGACGTTTTCAAAACGTCACGTTCTACACGGCCATTCAAAGCGAAGCCACGCAAAAGCCTCCGTGAGGCCGCGCTCATCAGTCAAGTTGAAAACTTGACCCCCATGAGCGTCCCCATGCGCTTCGCCCCAACGCTTGTCCGCGGATAATATATATATCATCGGAATGTAGACGGAACATAAACGGAGCTTGTCCGTTCAACGCATGGGGCGCTAGCGCATGGGGGTCAAGACTCCAGTCTTGACTGCTCTACACGGCTTCGCAAAACTGAACATCACACGCTTTTGCCCTTTCAGGGCGCAATGCCGCCGATAACCGATACCCAGGGCGTTGCCCTGGGCTAGGCGCGAATTGGCCCTTCAGGCCGTCCTAGCCGCGAATTGGCCCTTCAGGCCGCCCTAATATACTGCACAAGTTGTTTTTCCACATGTTATATAACAATCAAAAAAGAGAGAGAAGATGAAAACTCAAACACAACCAGCATTAGACTTCAGCCTCTACTACGCAGAGCAGCGCGTGCCCAGCATCGTAGAAAATGCGGCCTATGAGGACCGCATGGCGCCTTGGCAACGCCGGGTAAAGCGCGTCTTTGACG
Source organism: Bacteroidaceae bacterium (assembly GCA_963649665.1). Classification (GTDB taxonomy): domain Bacteria; phylum Bacteroidota; class Bacteroidia; order Bacteroidales; family Bacteroidaceae; genus Alloprevotella. The sequence goes on from CAVJJO010000104.1 coordinate 2,035, forward strand.
CTTTCGGCGCAATGGTGTCGCTCGTGGTGTTTTCACCCGTGTGCCTTGTCATTGCACTGTGCATCAAGTTCGAAGAACCGCAAGGCACCGTCCTCTTCCGCCAGCAGCGCATCGGACGCCACGGCCGCCCCTTCACCATCTACAAGTTCCGCTCCATGGCAGAACCCCGTCCGGGCGACATTGTCCGCCCCGAACTCGCCACACGCGAGAAGTCGCGCCTTACCCGCGTAGGCGCTTTCATCCGTGCCCATCACCTCGACGAGTTCCCCCAGCTCATCAACGTGTTGCGCGGCGACATGAGCTTCGTAGGTCCGCGTCCCGAACGCCAGTATTTCATTGACAAGATTATGGCAGTAAACCCTGCCTACGTCCACCTCTACAAAATACGTCCGGGACTCTTCTCCTACGCCACCCTCCACAACGGCTACACCGACACACTGGAGAAAATGCTCCGCCGTCTCGACTACGACCTCGACTATCTCCGCACACGCACCTTCGCCGTAGACCTGCGCATCATCTGGCAAACTGCCATGTCCATCATCTTTGGAAAGAAATTCTGACGAAAGGTGAAAAATGAGCTTGTAAAGCCAAACCTTTCTTTTTTATCCACAGGCGCGCTACTCCTTCGTACAAATATGCGAAAAAGTATGCGTGAATAGTGATGTGGATTAAACGGACTTCTTAAATTTGCCCATTGAGAGAAGTAAGACCGCAGTAAACAAACTTGCGGCTTACAAGAGAACACAACAATTAATACCGCTACGGCAAATCTGAACATAAAATATTTAGTCAACGCGGATTGATTAGAGAAGAGAGAGAAGTATGGCCCGTGGTCTAAGAACCTAAAAGTATTTAGCGTAAAGAATCGCCCCTTTCCTTACAAGTTCTTTACCTAATGCTTAACATAAAGGCGAGATAGGCCAGTTCCGTGCAGTGCTGAAAGAATGGCTCTCAAAGTAGAACCATTTGCCACGGTCCATTTTTTTTTATTTTTAAACTTCGTCACAAGTTTGCCCCGGCAAGCTACGTATAGAACAAGAAATGAAACTCCTTCCCAACCTTAAGCTTCGCAAAGTAGGCAAGCAGTATATGGTCGTACGCCACGACAGCAACACCATAGACCTTGCCAACGTCTACACCCTTAACGAAACCGCAGCTTGGCTTTGGAACGAAGCAGCCAAGGCGGACTTCACCGCCGATTCGCTGGCTCAAGCCCTCTGCTCCCGTTACGATGTGGAACCTGCCCGCGCCGAAGCCGACGTGAAGCAAATCGTTGCACAATGGCAAGCCAACGGGCTGATTGCCGGCTGATGTAATACCAAGGTGGCGCGTTAAGCAATCGCCCCCCCCAATATGCCTTTTCCCCTCTTCTTTTCTGAACCGAACTATATGAACACACGGCTACTCGATGCCTTCTTCTACCTGCTCCGCGCCGGCTTGTGGGCCGACGACGAAAGTCCCCTTGTGGGCAACTTGCGTCTTTCCGACAGCGAGTGGGCGGAAATACATCGTATAGCGCGTGAGCAGTCCGTCACGGCCCTCGTGCTCGACGGGGTGCTACGCCTCGACGAGGCACAGCTTCCCTCGCGTATGTTGCTCCTGCGGTGGACGGCCGAACTCGATGCCATTGAAAACATCAACCTCCGCATGAACGAGGCGATAGCCGCACTCTCGCGCCTTTTCAAGCACCACGGACTTCATCCCGTGTTGCTGAAGGGACAAGGTGTGGCGGCAAACTACGCCCGGCCGGAGATACGCGAGTGCGGCGACATCGACCTCTACTTCTCCCACGAGGGAGAACAACTTGAGGCAGAGCACATCATGCGCAACAACGGCATCAGTTTTGAGCACGATGCCGAGTGCAGCACCCACTTCCTGTGGAAGGGCTTCACAGTGGAACTCCACACCGCGCTCTACGACATGAAAGCCTACTGCGCACGCCGTGCCCTCTCCAATCCGCTTTGGCGAAAACTGCAACCCTTTGCGGTGGAAGGCGCAGAAGAAGAGATCGACGTGCCCCAGGCGGAAGCCTGCCTCGCACTGCTCAGCACCCATGTGCTCAAGCACGTGCTCGGCCGCGGCATTGGTCTGCGACAGTTCTGCGACCTCGCACGCACCTACCGTGCCTTCCATTCTCCGCAACACCTCGTAGCGTTGCGCAAACTCTACAGCGAGATGCACCTTACGCAATGGAGCACCCTGCTCCATGCCTTCCTCCACGAACGCCTCGGCGTGCCCTACGAGGAAATGCCCGCTCAGCAGCCCGCTTCGCCGCCCAACACCGATGCCCTCCTTGCCATCGTGCTGCGTGGTGGAAACTTCGGACACTATGCCAAGGGAAAAGTCAACGAACGTTCGCGCTATGCGCTCGTGAGAAAGGCAAGCACACTCTTGTGCTTCGCCAAGAATGTACCTTTCGCCTTGCACTATGCACCGCGTGAAGCCATCGCCACCTTCTGCGCTTTGCTTCGCGGACAACATATATGGGTGGCTCTATAACCGCCCTTAAAAGAACTGCCAAGATAGAGAACTGCCAAGATAGAAATGAGTAACTCCTCCAACATATCCGTCGCACCCCTCGGGCTTGCCGAACACACCTTCTGCATAGCTGGCTTCATGGTCGGCGTGCTGATGCCCGCTTCGTGGCAGGCAGCACGTCTGCTCCCTTCGTTCACTCCTTTTATATATAAAGGGAATGCCGAGCGCGCTGCCGAACCCGTGCTGCAGGTGGAATGCCACGTCGCACACGACAGCTTCCACGGCGCACCGAAGGACGTTCCCGCGGTGGACGAAAGCAACGACATGGGGCATCTCCAGCTCTGGCCTTCTGCCGACGGCTACTTCGTGCGCCAGACGTTCGTTCCTTCCGCCGATGCGAAGGACGAGCAGGAGGAGGTGCACACGATGAGTTGCAACGCTTCCTTCAGCCGAGTAAGCATTGCGCTTCAAGCGGAAGCCCCCAACGCTTCCCTCGCCCTCACCTCCCTCATTCGTCTTGCCTTCTCGCAGGCCATACTCCTCCACCATGCCGTGGCCATTCATGCTTCGGCCGTGGAAGACGCCCACGGAACGGCCTATGCCTTTATGGGTCCCAGCGGAACGGGCAAAAGCACGCATTCCCAACAGTGGCTCAAGGCATACCCCGACTTCCGTTTGCTCAACGACGACAACCCTGTGCTTCGCCTCACCGAATATGGCATCACCCTCAGCGGAACGCCCTGGAGCGGAAAGACGGCCTGCTACCGTGCCGCCACGGAGAGGGTAGGCGGACTCGTACGTCTCCGCCAAGCCTCCGTCAACTGCTTCTGCCTGAAGCAAGGCGTAAGCGCTTTCATGCTTCTCCTTCCCGGTTGTTCCGCCCTCCGCACCGACGCCGTGCTCACCGACGCCCTTCACGAAACGCTCGCCGAAGTGGCACAGCGCGTAAAGGTCGGCGAAATGGCGTGTCAACCCAATGCCGAAGCCGCCCGCGTGTGCCGAAGCGCACTTCTCACCGATTCCGAACAGTATCCTCAAGTCACCTTCAACCCATACATATGATTAAATCTTTTGCTCTCGTGGCTGCAATAGCCTCTCTCCTTCTCTGCTCGTGCGCCTCGCGCGAGAGCTTCGTGTACCTCTCCGACATGAACGAAACGGAGCAGGTGCCGTTCGACCTTAAGCACCAAGCCACCGTGTTGCCCGACGACCGCCTCACCATCAGCGTGAGTTGCAAGAATCCCGAACTTGCCATTCCCTTCAACGTGCGTTCGGGTTCCGTGGCCATCAGCGAAAGCGGCGAGGTAAACACACAAACGTCCGATGCCGCCCATTCCTATCGTGTGGACAGCGACGGAAACATCGAATTCCCCATCTTGGGAAAACTCCACCTCGGCGGACTCACCCTCAGCCAGTGCACAGCACTCATTGCAGAGCGCATACGTAGCGGCAACTACATCAGCGACCCGCTCGTCAGCGTGGAATTCCTCAATTTCCGCTACACCGTGATGGGCGCCGTGGGCCACAACGGCACGTTCACCTCCACTAGCGACCGCGTCACGCTTCTCGAAGCCATTGCCAATGCTGGCAACGTGTCAAGCAACGCCCGTTTGGACCGCGTCGTCGTCATCCGTCAGGAAGGCAACAAGCAGCAGAAGTACTACCACGACCTCACCTCCAAGTCGCTTTTCGCTTCGCCCTGCTACTATCTGCAGCAGAACGACCTGGTCTACGTGGAACCCAAGTTCCGCAGCAAGACGAAGGAGGATCGCGCCATTCAGTATGGTACCGTCGGTCTCTCTGCCGTCACCGCCGTGTGCACGCTGCTTTATTTGCTCAAGAAATAGCCCGCTCCATTCCAACTGAAGTTTCGGAGTTGGTGACATAAAATCCTTGCGCAATTGTCGTGCGACGCGCATGGGCATTTCAGCGCATGGGGCGCTAGCGCATGGAGGTCAAGACTCCAGTCTTGACTGCTCTATATAGGGCGCAACGCCGCTGGGCATTTCAACGCATGGGGCGCTAGCGCATGGAGGTCAAGACTCCAGTCTTGACAGCTCTACACGGCCATCAACTATCGCCCATGGGGGTGACGTTTTCAAAACGTCACGCTCTACACGACCATTCAAAGCGAAGCCACGCAAAAGCCTCCGTGAGGCCGCGCTCATCAGTCAAGTTGAAAACTTGACCCCCATGAGCGCCCCCATGCGCTTTTCCCCCCCCCTCTCCCTAAACCAGAAACTTGAATACTACTATATTCAGATATGAACAAAACGAATACCGAAGCCAACGGCCTCAATGTGCTCGACCTTCTCAGTTTCCTCCTGTCGAAATGGAAATGGTTTGTCCTTTCCGTGGCGATATGCACGGCGATAGCGTGGTACCGCTACGAACGTTCGCCTTTCGTCTACTTCCGTCAGGCCACGGTCATCATCAAGGACCCGTCCAACGACAAGTCCTCCGGTGGGCTCGACCGTTATGAGGGAAACATCAACAAGGTGAACGTGGCAAACGAACTCCTTCAGTTCCGTTCCAAGCAACTCATGCGCACCACCGTCGAACGCATCCATGCCGACGTGAGCTACAAGCAGAAGCAGGGCTTCCGCATGCAGGAACTCTACACTTCCTCGCCCGTCACGGTGGCTTTCGTCAATGCCCGTCCCGATGCCTACATTGCCCTCACTGTGGTGCCCAAGGACCGCAACACCGTCACCATCAAGGACTTCCCCGGCGGATGGACCGACGTTGAATCCCTCGACGTGCGTCTCGGCACCATCGTCAACACGCGTTTCGGCCGCATCATGGTCACCCCCACGGAGAACTACTCCAACGCCTGGTTCGGCGAAGAGGTGCGCGTGACGAAAAGTTCCGTCAGCGACATCGCCGCCATGTACATTGCCTCGCTCGGCATACAGCAGGAAGAGGACGAGTCGTCCATCCTCACGCTTGCCCTTAAGGACAATTCGCCGTCGCGTGCCGCCGATGTGCTCAACACGCTCATCGACGTCTACAACGAGGAAGCCATAAAGGACAAGAACCTCGTGGCTGCCAACACCGCGCGCTTCATCAACGAACGCCTTTCCATCATCGGTCAGGAACTCGGTTCGGTGGAGAGCGACCTCGAACACTTCAAGACGAGCAACGACGTGGTCGACCTCGACGGTAGCGTGACCAACTATCTCGACGACAAACGCAGTTTCGGCAACTCTGCCGTGGAACTCGAAACGCAGATACGCCTTGCGCAGTACATCCGTCAGTACCTGACCGACGCGTCGAAGACCGACGACCTCATTCCCGCCAACACCGGCGTGGGCGATGCCAACCTCGAGGCGCAGATAGCCCTCTTCAACTCCACCAAACTCCGTTGCGACAAACTCTCTTCCGAGAGCAGCGAGAAGAATCCCGTGGTGGAGGAACTCAACAATTCGCTCCACTCCATGCGCCAGAACATTGTGCGCACCGTGGACAACGTGATTGCCAATCTCAACATGCGGCGCAACACGGCGCAGCAGCGCCAGGTGCAGGCCACTGCCAGCGTGAACACCATGCCCGCAAAGCAGCGCCAGATGCTCGGCATAGAGCGTCAGCAGAAGATTAAGGAAACGCTCTACCTCTACCTGCTCAACCGCCGCGAGGAGAACGCCCTCTCGCAGGCCATGGTGGCAAACAATGCCCGCGTCATCGACGCCGCCGACGGTCCCAGCGCACCTATCGCTCCGGGCAAGTCGCGCATCCTTTTGCTCGGTGTGCTCATCGGCTTTGCGCTGCCCCTCGTGGGTTGCTTGCTCCGTCTCTTCTTCGACACGAAGGTGCACAACCGCAAGGAAGTGGAGAAGGGCGTCAGCGTGCCTTTCCTCGGCGAAGTGCCGCTCGACTCCAAAATTGCCGCACGCCAGCTCAGCGGTGCCTTGCCTTTCAATGCTCCCGAGGCGGACGACATGGTGAGCGAAGCGTTCCGCATTATCCGCACGAACATCAACTTCATGTCGCGCCGCGACCAGCCCACGCAGGTCATCACCCTCACTTCCTTCAACGAAGGCGCGGGTAAGACGTTCATCTCCTACAACCTGCTCCAGACTTTGGTTCGCGCGCAGAAGCGTGTGCTCCTCGTGGACCTCGATGTGCGCAAGGCCACCATCTCGCGCCGTCTGAAGCTCCACCACCGCATGGGTGTGACCAACTTCCTTGCCGATGCCCACATGCAGCTTGCCGACGTCATCTGCCAGTCGGAAGTGACGCCGGGACTCGATGTCATCCCTGCCGGTTCAAAGGCGCCGAACCCTGCCGAACTCTTGATGGACAGCCGTCTTGACGAGATGTTTGCCGAGCTTCGCAAACATTACGACTACATCATTGCCGACGGTGTGCCCGTGAGTGGCATTGCCGACGCCACCATCACCAACCGTCTGGTGGACTTCACCATCTTCGTGGTGCGTGCCGGTGTACTCGACCGCCGTCAGTTGCCCGACCTTCAGCAGCTCTACGACGAACACAAGCTCCGCCACATGGCCATCCTCCTCAACGGTTCCGATCCCCACCGCCGCGGCTATGGCTACGGTTATGGTTACGGCTACGGTTATGGCTACGGCTACGGCTATGGTTA
>CAVJJO010000105.1:0-8970 GCA_963649665.1 Bacteroidaceae bacterium
CCGAGGAAAAAGTTAGCATTCAAAACGCCGAAGCAATGCTTTTATGAAGCTATACGAGCGTAGTTGCATTTTGGAGTTGAATCTTCCTCTGCTAATTTAAGTTTTCTGAAATTTTATTTGTACTTTTGCCATGTCTAGTCTAAATTTTATGCCTGTTTGTTTAGCAGCACTAAGGTAAGTGATTTTTTTTGACAAGACAAAATCCTGAGCAACTTCATGTTGCTTAGGTGATTATAAGTAAAGTTGACGTATTAGCTTGCGGAATTAAGGCATATTGCTAATTTAAACAGATTGAAAGATGAGAAAGAAATTTTTGTTTCTGATGGTCTTCTTGGGCTGTCTGCTTACCTGGACTTCGTGCAGCGACCTCGATGACGTGAACAGTCGGCTGGACAAGGTAGAGAAAGAGGTGGCAGACCTGCAGTCTGCGCTGACTGTCTTGCAGAAAGCCTATGATGAAGGGAAAAGCATCAAGGAAATTTCCCCTGTGGCGAGCGTTAGGGGAGGGTGGCTCATCGCCTTCTCGGATGACACGAAAGTCCTGGTGCAAGGCAATGGCGATGATGTGACACCTTACCTGAAAATTGACCAGGATGGCTATTACACCGTGTCGTATGACAACGCCAATACCTTCAGCAGATTGAAGGACAACGACGGAAACGACATCTCCTCGGAACAGGTGTTGGTGAAGGTCGCCGTCAATGAGGACGGATATTATGTGTTCCGGGAATATTCTATAGGCGAAAACTCCGGGATGGTGGGTGAGATAGTTTCCCCTTATACCGCTGATACAACGTTGCTCATCCAGTCTATTACCGAGGACGAGAAGACTCATCTCGTCACCTTGACGATGGAGAACGGAAAGAGCTTTACCTTCGGCCTGTCATATACCATGCCGACGAGCATCGCCATCCTTTCCACCCAGACCGTATACCTCTCAGGCGGCACAGCCTCCACCATCGAGTTCAGGGTGAACCCGCAGACGGCACTCTTCAACTATGACGTGGATTCCGACGACTGCCAGATACAACTCGACAAGGTGGGCGAGTCTCGGGCGGCGAGCTATGTCACAATCCCCAAGGGATACAAACTGGAAAAGGTGGAGCAGTGCTATGATGGACAGGGAGTGCTGAAGCAAGGACAATACAAGGCTACGATCAGGGACAATGGCGAGGGGACGGCTTATGACGACCAGGTGTCGCTTGTCATCTCCGCATCCGATGACAGTGGCAATCCAATCTTGATTTCCTCGTCCGCCTTCCGGGTGAGATATTCCGGCAATACCATCCTCTCCTTCTCCTTTCTCGCAAGCAAGAACCCTGGGGTGCTGAAGGACGTGGAGGCAATGATAGAGGGAAACAGCATTATAGTGCAGTCGCCTTATATCACCGATGCCTCCAATCTGGTAGCAGACTTCAAGAGTACGGGCGAGGTGTATGTGGACAATGTACCTCAGAAAAGCGGTGTCAGTACCCATGACTTCACAAATGGTGTTGTCTATAAGGTGGTGTCGGAGGACGGTGAGACCAACTCCTATCAGGTGAAGGTGGCATACTCTGGACTGCCCGTGATGGAAATCAATACCCCTGATGGCGTGCAGATAACAAGCAAGGAGATTTGGGTGAAGAAGGTAGGTTTCAAGATTATCAATACCGACGGATCCGTGGACTGTGAGGGGACTATGCAGATGAAAGGTCGTGGCAACTCCACTTGGGGCTATCCCAAGAAACCCTATGCCATCAAACTTGATTCCAAGTCTACGGTCTTGGGACTCGCCAAGGACAAGCGTTTTGACCTGCTCGCCAACTGGATGGACCGTACCCTGTTGCGCAATGACATGACCTATTACATCGCCCGGCAAACCACCAGCATGGGATGGAATCCGAAGGGAGAATTCGTCGAGGTGGTGCTGAATGGAAAACATATAGGCAACTATTATTTGTGTGAACACATCAAGGTGGGCGAGAACCGGGTGAACATTACCGAACTGGATGAAGATGCCACCTCGGGAGAAGCCATTACTGGCGGCTACCTGATGGAACTGGGTGTAAATTATGACGAGGAATATAAGTTCAAGTCGGCTCGATATAATATGCCCTATATGTTCAAGGATCCCGATGAGGTGAACGATGCACAACTCGCTTATCTACAGGGGTATGTGAACGAGATGGAGGAGGCTCTCTATGATGACACTAAGTTTGCAGGCCGCAACTATCTGAACTATATGGAAATCGACTCATACGTTGATTGGTGGATCATCCATGAGTTGGCGGAAAACGGCGAACCGGGATGGCCCAAGAGTACCTATATGCACAAGGACAAGAACGGAAAGATGGTGGCTGGACCTGTATGGGATTTCGACTGGGCTACTTACAAGGGCTCCACGTCCTGGAAGATTAAAGGTGCTGTTTATTACAACAGACTCTTCCAAGATCCGGCATTCGTGGAGACGGTCAAGAACCGCTGGATGGTCGAGAAGACAGTCTTCGAGGCTGCTGCCGAATACATCAGACAACAGGGAGAGTACCTGAAACATTCCGACGAGTTGAACATCGGCTTGTGGCCAATCAGCTCACGCGTCAACGGCGATGAGACCCTGTCTTATTCAGAGGCGATACAAACGATGTACAACAACTACAAGTCTCGCTTGGCATGGTTGGATGCGGCAATCAATGCATTGCGATAAAGAAATGCATATTTTTTTAACGAGAAACTTATTAAAAGAAATTCTGTGGATGAAGTTAGCCCATTGGAAAATATTGGCAAACGTCATCACACAGAATTTTATATTCCGCATTGTTGCGGAATCATATATATTGAGAGAGAACCTATATAGTTGATTGAACTAAATCTCCGTTATTCGACACGGGAAGTCGGGGCGGTTGCATCCATCTGTTGGGTTGAGTATGACCGCTGTAAACCATGAAGTACTACTTCGTTGCCCAATGAACCTATACCTCATTGGCCGATGAACCTATACCTCATTGGCCAACGAGGTAGTACCTCGTAAAAAGGCAAGGAAAGATGTCTTAAGAAACTTTGTCGGCTAACTTAGTTGAGGATACCATCGATTTGTTTCGGCATACCTTTGGGATTTGAATTCCAAGGCACGGTGTAGAAATTCCAAGGCACGGTGTAAAAATTCCAAGGCACGGTGTAGAAATTCCAAGGCACGGTGTAAAAATTCCAAGGCACGGTGTAGAAATTCCAAGGCACGGTGTAAATCCGATAGACCTACCTGTAAAAGGTGCGGAGCGCATGGAGGTCAAGACTCCCGTCTTGACTGCTCTTTCGCGGCCACATAGTGGCTTCTACAGGGCTTCGCTTTATAATCTTCGCGCTCTTCTGTCAAGACTGGATCCTTGCTCCCATGCGCTATCGCCTCTGATTATCGCTCTCAGCTTCACCGAAAAAAACGAAGCCTTGCACTGTTCTTCGCGAATGTGCAAGGCTTCGTCATGCGGTGTGGAAGCGTGTATGCTATGCCTCCATTTGTTTATTCTTCTTTTGGTGCCTCATCGATGAGGTCCATAAACTGGTCGAGTTTCGGGGTGATGATGATTTGTGTGCGGCGGTTGCGCTGCTTACCCTTCTCGGTGGTGTTGGTTGCCACGGGGTTGTACTCGCCACGGCCGGCAGCGGTCAGGCGCTTCGGGTCAACGCCATATTGGTTCTGCAGCGCCTGTACAACAGACGAGGCGCGGAGTGCGGAAAGGTCCCAATTGTTGCGGATGTTCTTTTGGCTGATGGGCACATTGTCCGTGTTGCCTTCAATCAGCACGTCGTAGTCCTTGTAGTCGGAGATAATCTTGGCAATCTTCTCGAGCGTTTCGCCGGCGCGCGAACCGATTTCGTAGCTTCCGCTCTTGTAGAGCATGTTGTCGGCGAGGGAAATGTAGACCACACCCTTAAGCACCTGCACATCCACGTCGTTCGACTCTTCGCGGGTAAGCGAGCGGGTGAGTTTCTCGGTGAGTGCCTGGTTGAGGGAGTCGCTCTTCGTTTTGGCGTCAACGAGCTGTTTGATGAACTTGTTGGAAGCGTTTATCTCGTCAACGAGTTTGGAGATGTTCACGTTGCCTTGCTGCACGTTGTCCTGATACGAACCCTGGAGTTTGGCATAGGCTTCGCGGAGTTCCTTGTTGCGAGCCTGCTCGTCGGCAAGACGGGCGGCGAGGCTCTTGGAGTCGGACGTGTATTCGGCTATGCGCACCTGGGCGTCGTTGTAGTCTTTCTGCAAGGAGGCGTGCTCCGTTTTGAGGTTGTCGTAGTTGGTCTGCAAGCTGGCAAACTGCTTCTTGCTTACGCAGCTGGTCATGAGCATGGCCACGGCCAACGGAAGGAATAGCTTTAGGGTTTTCATTTCTTTTGTTGTTTGTGTCGTTTCGTGAATAATCTGATACTTAGTGGCTTTGGCGGCGCAAGTTAGGCAAAAAGCATATCTGCTCAAAGCCTTTACACACCTTTTAAGAACATGGCAATTGGTGTTTAACTAATCTTGATGCCCTTGTTCCTATTTGACCATGGAACGGTGAAAAGGTTTATTTGTGCGTCATAATGTCCAGCACGCAGCGGTCCGTTTCGTTCATGGCGTCGGTGCCGATACTCACGAGGTTGCGTATGCTGCGGTCCACGTCGTCGTCGATGATGCCTTCCACGCTCGTCACGCAGTTGCCTTGCATGGCAAGCATGGCGGAGAGCACCGCCGTGCTTACCCCCGTGGTCAGTTTGAGTGCACAACTGGGTTTTGCTCCGTCGCATATCATGCCCGTGAGGTTGGCTATCATATTCTTTACGGCATATGTCACCTGCTCGTAGCCACCTCCCATGAGGTAGGTGATGCCGCAGCTCGATCCGGTGGCGGCTACCACACACCCGCAGAGTGCGGAGAGCGTGCCCAAGTTCAGTTTGATGTAGATGGCGGTGAGGTGCGAGAGCATGAGGGCGCGCGTCATTTCCTCAGCCGTGTTGTGGTTCTCTTCGGCAAACACCACCACGGGGTTGGTGGCGCAGATGCCTTGGTTGCCCGAACCCGAGTTGCTCATCACGGGTATCATGGCTCCTGCCATACGTGCGTCGCAGGCACAGGCGGTGGAGGAGATGATGTGGGCGTAGATGTTGTTGCCCATTATTCCGCGGCCCAGTGGACGACTCAGTGCTTTTCCCAGACAGTGTCCGTAGTTGCCTTCAAGCGAGAGGCGTGCGGCTTCTTTGTTAAGCCGGCGTGCTTCGTCGATAAACTGTATTTCTTCTAATGGAGCGGTCGTGGCATATTCCCAAACCTTTCTTAGGTTCAGTTCAGGCGCGCAATTGTCGTCGGCTCCGTCGGCTGCTTTCTGATTGCTTTCGTGGCGGAGGTCGAGCGAAGGCTTCCCGTTGCGGGCTATGTAGATGTAGCGCGTGTGTTCACGTGCAATGATGGTGGTGGCTTCGTTGCCGTTGTCGTCGGCGCACACGATTTCCACATAGAGTTTCTCCGGTGCGTCTTTTTTTAGACTGATGGCTATGCGCTCCTCGGCGATGTATTGCTTTCCGCGTTCCACATCGTCAGGTGTGCAGTCGCGCAGCACTTCGAGGTTTAGTTCTGCCTTCCCGATGAGCGCACCGAGTGCGATGGCTATGGGAAGTCCCACCATGCCCGTGCCGGGAATGCCTACACCCATGGCATTCTTGAGGATGTTTGCGCTGAGGCGTGCTTCAATGTGTTGGGGAGTGCTGCCCAGTTCCTGTGTGGCGCGTGCCACGGCGAGTGCCACACAGATGGGTTCTGTGCAACCAATGGCGGGTACAACCCAATGGCGTACGAGGCGCGTGATTTGTTCTCTTTCGGTATTGGTGAGCATGGTATTATATTAATAATGTGTGATGCACGTGATATGTTGTGTTTCTAATCTTCCGATGTCAAATGTTGCTGGCGGTACTCCTGCGGCGTGCAGTTCATCGTGCGCCGGAATGCCAGGTAAAAACTTTGGCGCTGCGTGTAGCCCACCGAGAGCCCGATCTCTTCTGCCGTGACTTCAGCGTAGAACGGCGAACGCAACTTCCGGCAAGCCTCGTTGAGGCGAATCCCATTGACCAAAGCACGGAAATTATTGCCCGTCGAAAGCATCACGGCTGCCGATATGTAGCGCGAATTGATCTTCAGTTCGCGAGCCACCGTTTTGGCGGTGTATTCGGGGTCGCGATAGTGGTTGTCCTCCTTCAGCAATTCAACGATTTGCGTGTATATCTCTTTCGCACGCTCCATAGGCAGTCGGGAGCAGTAGGGACGAATCACCTTTTCCTGGGAAGGTTGCATGGGATTTCTTGGGGATACAATATTATTATATATGAATCGTAAAGATTGGCTTGTTTGTGGAGCCTACAGCGAATGCGGGCAAGCGCCTGTCTTGACAGATGAGCCCTAAGAATAGGGGGCAAGTCTTGGCCTTCATGAGGCCTTTATATGATGCAAAAGTAACAAAATGCAACGAAGAATCTCCTTTTTTCCTTAACTTCGCACAACTGAAAAGGGAAGAATACATTTCTTTACCCCTTATTTGAATACTTATTCACGCAGCGCTCCAACCGCCTGCATCGTAATCCCTTTTTCTTATGAAACACAAAATCGCCACACTCATGATTGCTTCAATCTCCTCTCTCGGCGCAGCCGCTCCGGCACAGGCGCAGAGCGCAGCCGACGGTTTCAAGTATACCGACGAGCAGTTCGCCGACATCCAGATGCTCCGTTACAAAGTGGAAGGTTTCGAGAAACTTACACTCAAGGAAAAAACTTTTATCTACTATCTTCAAGAAGCCGCACTTGAAGGCCGCGACATCCTTTTCGACCAAAACGGACGCTACAACCTTCGCATCCGTGCCCTCCTTGAAGCGGTATATCAAAATTACAAGGGCAACCGCTCCGACAAATTCTTCAGCGCGCTCTCCGTATACCTCAAGCGCGTGTGGTTCTCCTCCGGCATCCATCACCACTACGGCTGTGAGAAATTCCTTCCCGCGTTCTCGCAGGACGACCTCCGCAAGGCACTCCACGCCATCCCCTCCGAAAGCCTTCCTCTCGAAGGCCAGTCGGTCGATGAGATGTGCAACGAACTCTTCCCCGTTATTTTCGACCCTGCGGTGATGCCTATGCGCGTCAATCAGAAGGACGGCGACGACCTCGTGCTCACTTCTGCCTGCAACTACTACGAACCCGGCATCACACAAGCCGAAGCCGAAGAGTTCTACCTTCAGCGCAAGCCCGCACAAGACCCGCGTCCCATCATGATGGGTATGAACAGCAGACTTGAACGCGACGACTACGGACAGCTTACCGAACATGTCTACCGCATTGGCGGACTCTATTCCGGCGCCATTACGCGCATTGTGGACAAACTCGAAAAGGCGCGTCCCTATGCTTGTACCGACGCCCAGCGCAAAGTGCTCGACCTTCTCATCGACGTTTACCGCACAGGAGACTTGCGTGAGTTCGACCAGTACTCCATCCATTGGCTCAAGGACACCGAAAGTCTCGTAGACTTCACCAACTATTTCACCGAAAGCTACGGTGACCCGCTTGGCATGAAAGCATCGTGGGAATCTATTGTAAACTTCAAGGACCTTGCTGCCACCGAACGTACCAAAAAACTTTCTGCCAACGCACAATGGTTTGAAGACCATTCGCCCGTAGCTCCCGAGTTCAAGAAGGAAGAGGTGAAGGGCATCTCCGCAAAAGTAATCACCGCTGCCATTCTCGGCGGCGACCTCTATCCTTCCACCGCCATCGGCATCAATCTTCCCAACTCCGACTGGGTTCGACGCGAACACGGTTCGAAGAGCGTGACCATCGGTAACCTCACCGACGCTTACAACAAGGCGGCTCACGGCTCTGGCATGGACAAGGAGTTTGTCATCGACGAAGCCACACGTAAACTCATCAGTCAGTACGGCGATGCCTGCGACGACCTCCACACCGACCTCCACGAGTGTCTCGGCCACGGCAGCGGAAAACTTCTCCCTGGCACCGACCCCGACACGCTCAAAGCCTACGGCTCTACCATAGAAGAAGCGCGCGCCGACCTCTTCGGTCTTTATTATGTAGCCGACCAAAAACTCGTTGACCTCGGACTCACACCCAACCTCGAAGCCTACAAGAGCCAGTACTATACCTATATGATGAACGGTCTCATGACGCAGCTCGTGCGTATCAAACCGGGCAACAACATAGAGGAGGCTCACATGCGCAACCGCGCACTCATTGCCCATTGGGCTTACGAACACGGAAAGGCCGACAAGGTAGTGGAACTCGTGAAAAAAGGAGGAAAGACCTATGTACGCATCAACGACTACGCCAAGCTTCGTGACCTCTTCGGCAAACTCCTTGCGGAGATTCAGCGCATCAAGAGCGAGGGCGACTATCCTGCAGCACGCGACCTTGTCGAAAACTATGGTGTGAAAGTAGACCCTGTGCTTCACAAGGAAATACTTGCCCGCTACGAAAAGCTCCACCTTTCTCCCTACAAGGGCTTCATCAACCCCGTCTACCACGCCGTTCGCGACGCACAGGGCAACATTACCGACGTCACCATCGACTACTCCGAACCCTACGACGCTCAGATGCTCCGCTATAGCCACGACTATTCCGGGCTCTAAACAGTGTCTACCTAGTACGAACTTTACTGAAACTTCTGCATGGCACCGTCCTTCAAAAGGCGTGCCATGCAGAAGTTTTTGTGTTTATGGCAGTATGGGTGCCAACGCATGGGGCGCTAGCGCATGGAGGTCAAGACTCCAGTCTTGACAGCTCTACACGGGCAATCGCCGCTCATGGGGGTGACGTTTTCAAAACGTCACGCTCTACACGGCCTAATCAACCAAGGCATTTCATAAATACACCAAAGCACGCCGTAAAAATTCCAAGGCACGCCGTAAAAATTCCAAGGCAGCGAATTTTAATTATCCCTAGGCCCAACGTATTGGGCCTTGAGCCCC
>CAVJJO010000106.1:0-8967 GCA_963649665.1 Bacteroidaceae bacterium
TGGACGAAAAATAGCACCGAAATCTGACAAAGCTAATTTATAGAACCACCCTTAATCAGGGCGTAAAAATCAGCGCAAAAACTCTTTCGCACATTTCTTTCTTCCCATGCAACGAATACTTCCCGTCACCTATACGCTCCTCATTGCCAACGTGGTTTGCTACGTGCTGCAATGGCTGTTCGGCACCATATTCCACATCGACCTCACCAACTGGCTCGGACTTCACTTCGTGCTCGCCGACAACTTCGGCATTTGGCAGCTCGTCACCTACATGTTCCTCCACGGCGGCGTGTGGCACCTCTTCATGAACATGTTCTCGCTCTATATGTTCGGTTCCATCGTGGAGTCGAACCTCGGGCAGAAGCGCTTCGTGCTCCTTTATATGGTCTGCGGCATAGGTGCCGGCATCTGTCAGGAACTTTGGCAGACGGCACAATACTTTATAGAAGGAATGTATGCCTACGACATGGTCAACACCGGCTCCTCGCTCATTCCCATGAGTTCCTTTCTCGATCTTTGGACCACCATCGGCGCTTCCGGCGCATGCTACGGCATACTCCTCGCCTTCGGCATGCTCCACCCCAACGAGCGCCTCATGATGCTCTTCCCGCCCATACCCATGAAAGCCAAGTACTTCGTGGCCATCTACATCGTCATCGAAGCGTTCTCTGCCTTCGGCACGAACGACAACGTGGCGCACTTCGCCCACCTCGGCGGCATGCTCTTTTGCTGGTTCCTCTTTATCTACTGGCGCCGCCATGCCCGCTGCGTGCAGTCCAACCCTTGGCAGCAATGGAACGCGCGCACCGCAAAACCCTCTTTCTTCGACCGCGTGAAGAGCGTCTTCAAGCGTCGGCCCTCGTCGGTAGGCAATGCTCACCACGCACCCCACCGCCCCGAAACGGACTATGAGTACAACGAGCGTCGCCGCAACGAAGAGGCGCGCATGGACGAAATTCTCGACAAAGTGCGCAAGTCGGGCTACGGAAGCCTCACCACCGAAGAGAAAAACGAACTCTTCCGCATCAGCCACCGCTAATTCTGCTCATAACGCCGACCATATAAGGCCCGATAGCTGCAAGTTCCACAAAGCGTAACTCCTTTCATGTCCAAAATACTCCGATTCTTCTGCTGGCTCTCCGTGCTGCTCCTTTGGGGCTGCGCCGCCACGGTGTATATCGACCCTTCAGAGTGGGGCCGCTACTTTGGCGTGGTAGGACTCGCCTTTCCTTTCTTCGTGGCGTTCGTGATTGTCATGCTGTGCGTGAGCATTGTCTTCTGGAAGCGGACGGCATGGATCTGCATCGTAGGGCTTCTGGCCTGCATCGGCTCCATCCGCGACTATTGTCCCGTCAATCTCACCTCGCCCGTGCCCAAGAACTGCTTGAAATTACTTACGTACAACACCATGATGTTCGGAAGCGGAAAGAAAGACGGCTCCGACTACGTGGTGCCGCGCTTCATAGTCACTTCAAAGCCCGACATTGCTTGCCTGCAAGAAGCCGGTTGCAGCAACGATGAGATGAAGGCCGACGTGGAACGCTTCTTTCGCAAGGCCGGTTACAACTACGAAATTTCCTTCAATGGACACACGCCGCTCGCCGTCGTGTCGCGCTTTCCCATTATTAATACGC
This sequence comes from Bacteroidaceae bacterium, assembly GCA_963649665.1. Lineage (GTDB taxonomy): Bacteria > Bacteroidota > Bacteroidia > Bacteroidales > Bacteroidaceae > Alloprevotella. Next base: position 1,635 of record CAVJJO010000106.1, read on the forward strand.
AGTACGTGACGCACACCGCCTCCAACGCCGTGTCCGTATTTACCCTTCGCACCTCCCCGCGCGATTCCCTCTTCGTGGTCTGCGCCCACCTTCAGAGCATGGGCCTCTCGCTCACGGATCGTGGCAATTTCCACCAAATGATCCGAAAGCCCGAAGAACTCGAAGAAGTAAAGGGTAAGCGCACCATTGTGAAGAAGATAGCCGATGCCACACGCGAGCGTGCCCTTATGGCCGACACGCTCGCCGCATGGATTGACCAGCATGCCGGTCAGCGCATCATTCTCATGGGCGACTTCAACGACACGCCCATTTCCTACACCCACCATGTAGTCTGCCAGCGCCTCACCGATGCCTACCGCGCCACCGCCAACGGCATAGGCCGCTCCTTCAACCGCGATGGCATCTACGTGCGCATCGACAACGTGTTCTGCTCCTCCCACTGGAAGCCCTACGGCTGCCAGGTGCTCCACAACGTACCCTTCTCCGACCACTTCCCCGTGGTCTGCTATCTGAAAGAGCAATAAGTCGCCGCATGCAAAGAGCGTGAATCAGCAGCGAAGCGCATGAGGCGATAGCGCATGGGGCGCGACTCACGTCTTTAAGGCAAGAGCGCTTGCTTATAAGGCAAAGCCATGAAACACAGTCCGTGACTGCGGCGTTCGGCGCCGCTATTTTTCGGTATATACCGAAAAGTATTACCAAAATCGTTGGTCTTTTTGTCTTCCTCGCCAACAGGAAATTCAATGGACGTGAAAAAATGCTTAACTTTGCAGCCTGAAAACCAAGGTGTAATGCCTTGATATCCTTTTCCCTCATTTCCCTTTTCCCCGAAAATGAAACTTTCCCCATATCTCATTCCACTTTTCACCGCGCTCTTCTCTTTTAGCTCTTGCATTCAGGAAGAACCGCTCAATGCCGAGTGCGACATTCTTAATGTAGACCCGTCTTGGGTGGAAAGCCATAGAGGCATTTTAAACGGCAATCCCACGGTGGACAACGTCACCGTCAACGTGCTTCTCCAAAGAGGTACAGACCGTACAACCCTCGATCCTAAATTCGTGCTCACCGAAGGCGCTTGGCTCACCGCCACCGACGACAACGGCAACGAAGTGAGCGATGCCAACGGTATGGTGCGCAATTTCTCTTCGCCCCAAACCTATGTGGCGCACTCACAGAACCGCAACTGGTTCAAGGAGTACCGCGTATCGTTCAATTATCCCTCCGACATATCTACCCTCAGCTTTGAGCACTACGAGATAGACCCCACCACCAAGCGCTACCATGTGTGGTACGAGGTGGACGAGAACGACGCCACCAATCCCCGTCGCGATTATTGGTCTACCGGTAATCCCGGCTTTGCCTTTACGGGTATGGGCGGTAAGGACCCCGGCCGTTACCCCACGTGCAGCGATCCTCTGGGCGTGGTAGGCAACTGCGTGAAGCTCACTACCTGCGCCACCGGCTCTTTCGGCCAGTCCGTGGGTATGCCCATTGCGGCAGGCTCCATCTTCCTCGGTACGTTCGACACGGGCATTGCCATGAAGCGTCCGCGCGAAGCCACCCATTTCGGTCTTCAGCTCGTCAGCGACCGCCCCAACCGTTTGGAAGGTTACTACAAATACACCGAGGGCGAAACCTTCACCGACAAAAACAAGAAGGTCTGCCCCGAGCGTCACGACACGGCTGACATCTATGCCGTAGTCTACGAACTTCCCTACGATACCATCACAAACGACAACGGCGAAACGCAAATCGTGGCGCGTTTGGATGCTCTCAACGGCGACAACGTGCTCTCTTCCGACCGTATCGTCTACATGGCACGCATCGACAATCCCGGTTACCCTGCCGAATGGACGCAGTTCTCTGAACCCTTCAAGCTCATGCCCGGTAAGGAATGGGACGAAGACCGTCTCCTCAAGAACGGCTATGCCATCACCGTCGTTGCCACTTCAAGCCGTCAGGGCGGCTACTTCGAAGGTTCCATCGGTTCTACACTATGGGTCGATGAATTGAAAGTAGTTTGGGCAGGCGAATAAGCGAACTCCTGAGCGCGTAGCACAGGTTCTTTTTTACTCTTTATTTATCAATGAAACGAATCACACTCCTCATACTCCTTCTCCTTTCCACATTCGGCGTCTATGCCCAGCGCGATGTAACGCCCGCACAGGAAACGAAGGACAACCTCATCAAAGCCGCACTGCGCGGTTGGCATGTGCGCGTGGGCGCAGGACTTTCAATGGGCGGCACATCGCCCATCCCCCTTCCTGCCGAAATACGCAGCATAGAGAGCTACAACCCTACGCTCTGCTTCCACATTGAGGGCGCCGTGCAGCGCCAGTTTACTTCCCATTGGGGCACAATGATCGGCGTGCGCTTTGAAAACAAAGGCATGAAGACGGATGCCCGCGTGAAGAACTACCACATGGAAGCTGTCAACGACGACGGCACCGGCACCGTGGTAGGCGCCTATACGGGTCGCGTGAAGACGGAGGTCAACAACCGTTACCTCACCTTCCCCGTGCTTGCCACCTACACCTTCAACGACCGCTGGATGGTGAAGGCAGGTCCCTATTTCTCCTACCTTCTCAACGGTTCATTCACAGGAAAGGCCTACGACCCCCACGGCAACAAGTGCGAAGAGGGCGACAGCTACATCCGCGACCTCGACCCTACGGGCAACAAGACGGATGTCACCTCGGCTTCCTACGATTTCTCCGACGACATGCGCCATTTCCAATGGGGCATACAGGTCGGCGGCGAGTTTAAGGCCTACAAGCACCTCAGCGTCTCAGCCAACCTCGCCTGGGGACTCAATAGCATCTTCCCCTCCGACTTCCACGCCGTGACTTTCGCGCTCTACCCCATCTACGGCAGCTTGGGATTCAACTATCTCTTCTAAGCCACACGGGCGCATTGCCTGCCGACACACTTACAAGACTTACGACTAAAACTAAATATTTCAAGTATGAGAAAAACTCTCTCTTCTCTTTTACTGCTCACTTCCTCGCTCCTCTTCGCCCCCCCCCCTATTGCGGCTCAGGGCACCTACCAGCTTAAAAACGCTGGTTTCGAGGAGTGGGAGAGTGTGAGCTATACGACGAAAATAAACGGAGAAGAACCCAAATACTGGAACTCGTTCTTGACTGGAACGGGAAAATTCAAAGGAGTGGCTGTAAAGAAGTCGCAACTCTCAAAGTCTGAGGATGTGCGCAGCGGTGCTAATGGTAAATATTCTGCAAAGATTATTGACTATAAAGTTTCTTACGGTGTTATCACTGCTTACGCCAACGGCAACCTCACTACGGGATGCATTAACATGGGGAGTGTGACTGCGTCCGATGCCAGCGGCAACTACAACTTCACCGATACTTCCGACGACAACTTCAACCAGAAGTTTACCGGCCTTCCCGATGCCATGAGCGTATGGGTGAAGTACTACTCCTCTAATAGTAGCTACCGCGCCAAGGCTTCGACCATTCTCCATCTCAACGGCTACTATCAGGACCCCTACTGCAACCAAAACGACATAGTAGAAGCCGTAGCCACGGCTACAGACGAGAATATCCAGCCCAACGACACGTGGACGGAACTCACCATTCCCTTCGTCTATTCTAAGACCGACGGCACGCGTCCTGCTTACGCTCTCGTTTCGTTCTCCACCAATGCAAAGCCTGGTACGGGAACGGGTAATGACTACCTGCTCATAGACGACCTCGAGTACGTCTACTACCACACGCTCAAGGCGCTTTCCTACGGCGGAACGGACATCCTTGAAGACGGAAAGACCGAATACGACCTTACCGACCAGACTTTTGACGAGTCGAAGCTCAGTTATGCCAAGAAAGCGCAGGGCGGAACGGTGGAGCAGTCGTTCGTAGAAGGTACCGACTACGATGTGGTCACCCTCACCGTAAAGGGCGACAACTACGAGGCAGACAATACGAGCGTGACTATTTACACGCTGAAGTTCAAGAAGAAGTCAAAGACCTACGACGAGAATCTTGTAATCAGCGTTAACGGAGAAAGCACCGACGACATTCCTGCCAAAATACAGGTAGTCCACATGAGCAACGGCACCATCAACTTCTCTCTCAAGAACTTCTACATTCCCAGCGAGAGCGACGACGAAGGAAGCGAAGAAGAGTCTGCCCCCATGTATGTGGGCAACATCACCCTCACGGGCGTGACGGTAGCGCAAGCCGACGGCTACGAAACCATCGCCACCGACCAGAAGATTACCATTGAGGAAGGCACCGAGCCTGAAGATGCAAATTGGTTCGGTCCGTACCTTGGTGAAATCCCCGTGAAGCTCAGCGGTAAGCTCACCGACGATAAACTCTATGTGAACATAGACATTGATATGCAGGAATCGATTGAGCAGATTATCAACGTGGCTGTAGGTGCCGACTTCACCAATCCCGTTGAGATAGGTACGGCTTCAACGGTCAACTGCGAGGCCCAAAAGGCTTGGGTGAACTTCCATCGTTCCTTCAAGCAAGGCTGGAATACCCTTGTTCTTCCCTTCGCCACCACGGCAGAAGAACTCGGCGCAGAGAAAGTGGCAACCCTTTCTTCTGGCACCGACAACACGGCTTACTTCACGGTGAGCGACGACGGCGCAGTGGCAGCCAACGTGCCCTATGTGGTTTACTTCGAAGCCGCTGCTGAAGCCAAAATCAATAAGCTCGTTCGCCTTTCCGCCACGAGCGACGTGAAGAGCGTAACGCCCGACGGCTCTGCCCTTACCTTCGTGGGTAACTACACCGCAGCCCGTTCGCTCTACGACGACGGCACTTCGCTTGGCTACGGCCTCGTGAACGCCAACGGCAAGAGCACCATCCGCCCCGCCGGTTCGGGTGCTACCGTTCCCGCCACCGCCGCCTACTTTACCGTCGGCGCCAGCAATTCCGGCACGAAAGCATTCAGCGTAGTGTTCGAAGGCAATGATGTGACAGGCATCGACGGCCATTACATTGTCAACGACGGCAAACTCACCTCAGCCTCGCGCGGTGTCTACACCCTTCAAGGCGTGAAGGTCAGCAACGGCTCCACCCAAGGTCTTCCCGCAGGCCTTTACATTGTGGACGGCAAGAAGATGCTCGTCCGCTAATGCTCCCAGGGCAGAAGCACCGCACCCAACACAATCAACTAAACGAACACATAGACTCATGCTTAAGAAAACATATACTGCACCTGCTCTGAAAACTATAGCCCTTGCTGCAGAAGGTATCATCTGCGCAAGCGAAACAGATATAGGATTTGACAAAACTCCATATCCTGACGAGTTCGACAGCGGCACCCATCAGTGGGACAGCTCCAACTGGAGCGATGCCGACGACGAAGACTGACAAGCCACATCATACAAGAATACTCAGAGGGGTCCCATATGGGTCCCCTTTACGGGTAATAATATCAACCATAAAAAAAGTAGAATGAAAAAGATTTACTTCTTATTCTCCTTAGGCCTTCTCGCTTCCGCAGCTGTCAATGCGCAGCAGATTGACGGAACGTTCGACGATGCCTGGAAACACTCAACCCCTTGGGATAGCCAGAACCTTGAAGGTTATAAGGATCTGGACGCCACATACGTGGAGCCTGCCGGATGGCAAATCTCCAATGTGAGCGGCATGAAAGGCCTGGGCGCCACTCTGGTGGGTGCACAGACCGAAGGCCGCACGGGCTATGCCGTGAAGCTCACCAATACGGCCAATCCTTTTAAGAAGAACCAGATTGTGCCCGCTTACCTCACACTCGGCACCCCTTGGGCTACGTCTAATACGAAGAACGTGTTCAAAGATCCCGAAGATGCCGACGGCGGTACGTGGGGTGGCAAGGCATTCGCCTACCGTCCCGATGCCATTAGCTTCTACTACAAGCGCAGCCACGGCAGCAAATCTGAACAGAACGCTAGCGTAGTAGCCTATCTTTGGAAAGGTACCTACACTCAGGCCGAAGTTCCCGCCAACAATGCCGTCGGCTCCGAGCCCACCAAAGTGACGATGGAAAACCGCGACCGTCAGGTTCTCGGCAAGGACATGACTGGCTGCCAGGGCGGCGCCACTTCCGCTTCGGAAGGTGCACAGTGCATAGCTAAGTTGGAAGGTTCCATCAAGGGCGATGCCTCCGAATGGACCAACTATACGGCAGAGTTCAACTACGCTTCCGACGAAGTGCCTGAAAACATCAACGTGATTTTTGCTGCCTGCGACTACTTCGCCGACCGCAGCAACCACGTGGAAGGCGACGCACTGATCGTGGACGACGTGCAGCTCGTTTATTACCACACGCTTTCTTCGCTTACTTACGACGGCGCTGAACTCCTCAAGGACGACACCTACGCCTACGACCTCAGCGACCAGACCTACGATGCCTTGAAGCTTGGCTACACCCGTAAGGGCAAGGGCGGAGTAGTGCTCACTTCTTACGATGAGGAAAGCGCAGTGCTCACCATTACGGTGAAGGGCGACAACTACGCAGCCGACAACACCAGCGTGACCACCTACACCGTTCAGTTCAAGAAGGCTGCAGCCGAAGCTGAAGTGGTAAGCAGCAAAACCTACCAGGAAACGCTTGTAATCACCGTTAACGGCGAAAGCACCGAACCCATCCCCGCCAGCATCGCGGTTGACCACATGAGCGACGGCACCATCAACTTCTCCCTCAAGAATTTCTACCTTCCCGCCGATGAAAGCGATCCTGACGCCGAACCCATGTACGTGGGTAATGTGACCCTTAACGGTGTGACGGTAGGTCAGGCTGAAGGCTACGAGACCATCACCACCGACCAGAAGATTACCATTGAGGAAGGCACCGAGCCTGAAGATGCAGCGTGGTTCGGTCCGTTCCTTGGTGAAATCCCCGTGAAACTCAGCGGCAAGCTCAACGACAGCCACCTCTTCGTGACCATCGAAATCGACATGCAGGATTCGATAGGTCAGACCATTGAAGTGACGGTAGGTCAGGATGGCAACGTTACCGGCATCCACTCCACCACAGTTAACCCCGCTGCTTCCGACGCCATCTACACCCTCAGCGGCATCCGTGTGAACAAAGCCACCAAGGGCGTATACATCATCAACGGCAAGAAGGTCATCAAGTAAAGACTTTCGGAGCACCATCTAACAACGCAAAGAAGCATGTTCGCTGCAATGGCGAACATGCTTCTTTGCGTTGTTAGGTGTAGAGCGTGACGTTTTGAAAACGTCACCCCCATGGGCGAAGCAGTGGCCGCGAAAGAGCAGTCAAGACAGGAGTCTTGACCTCCATGCGCTTCGCACCCACGTTTATACCCACCTGAGTAGTTACCTCATCAGCCAACGAGGGTATACCTCAT
>CAVJJO010000107.1:0-8884 GCA_963649665.1 Bacteroidaceae bacterium
GAAGTGTCATCAAGACGGGCTACGACGACGGATGGCAAGAAGGTAAAGCTGAAGGACGAGCTGAAGGTGAAAAAGAAGCCAGGAAAAAGATGGCGCTAAGTCTTTTGTCTTTGGGTGTTCCTGTAGAAACTATCGTTCAAGCCTCTGGACTAACAAAAGAAGAAATAGAAGAATTGTAGTACCTATTCAACCTTATAGGGTGGTAAATTACAGAACAGCAGCCCTTCACTTCACAACAACTTCTGCAAAAGGCCGCAAAGCATGAAGACTGAGCGGTCTTTTGCAGAAGTTGTTTTGGCGCAGGGGAATTTTTCCGTGGATACCCTCCATAAAGCCGCCCTCTTCAGTCAAGACGGGAGTCTTGACCTCCATGCGCTTCGCACCACAATAGCACAATTTTTGTATTGAATTTTTCGAAATGTCAAGTTGCAAAGTGAACGTGTAATTACGCTTGCCCCCACCTGAGCAGATACGAAAGACGCTTACGTGAACCAATAGATACCGGGAAGTTTTGCACTTTGTGCGACAAAGCGTAACTTCGCAGCCGCAAGCGGAGCAGCCGGTGCTCTGCTTTTTTAAGAATCAAAGAAAACAGCAATCAAGAAACGCTTATGTCACTCTCTAAATTTGAAAGCGAAATAAAGCAGATACCGCAGCCTCAGACTGTGGTCTACAACCGTTTTTCCAATCTCAACAATCTTTCTTCCTTTAAGGAACGCCTTGCCGACCCCGAGGTTCAGCGACGCCTTTCCGAGCAGGTGCCTGCCGACAAAATGGCGGAACTTCAGCACTACGCCGAGAACCTGTCGTTCGATGCCGACTCCATCCACATCAGTTCGCCGCTGGGCGAGATTACGCTGCGTGTGGTGGAGCGCGAGGAGCCGAAGTGCATCAAGTTCGCCTCTGAGGGCGCACCCGTGCAGCTCTATTTGTGGATACAGCTCTTACCCCACGGCGAAGAGGAGTGCCGCATGCGCGTGATGGTGGGTGCCGAAGTGAACTTCTTCATGAAGGGCATGGTAGCAAAGCCCCTTCAGCAAGCTGCCGACGGACTGGCGCAGATGCTTTCCGCCGTGCGGTAAGTAAAGGCGCATGACCTGCGTATACATATAGGTGAGTTGCCCAACGCACGTACGTGCATAGCACATCGCACGTACGTGCGTTTGCATATATATATATATTGACTACGCTCTCCTTGCGCGTCACTCAAGCCGGTGCACGCTGAGAATGCGGATATCCTCGAGCGGACGGTTGTTAGCGTCGCGCTCGGCAAACTGTATTTCGTCCATCACGTCGTAGCCACTCACCACTTGCCCGAACACGGTGTAGGTGCCGTCGAGATGTGGTGCGCCGCCGCGGGTAAGGTACGTCTGGCGAATTTCGGGCGTGAACTTTACGGTGCCGCTCGTTTCGCGGTCGAGCCGCTGCTGCATCTTGTCGAGCGAGGCTTCGGTGAAGGTGTTGCCCGTGACGATGTAGAACTGCCACGACGACGATTCGCGTTGTGGGTTTTCCTCGTCGCCCTCGCGTGCCATGCAGAGCGCACCGCTTTGGTGGTAATGCGTAGGAAAACGGAACTCGGCGGGCAAGCTCTTGCTCTCCTTCGTTTCGCCTAGAAGTTCGCCGGGTTTGGCACTGCGGCTTGCACTGTCGCCCGCTTGAATCATAAAGGCGGGAATGACGCGGTGGAAGAGCACACCGTCGTAGAGATGGCGATCTGCCTTGTCCAGAAAGTTGTCGCGATGAAGGGGCGTGTCGTTGAAAAGTTCTGCCACGATGTTGCCCTTTGTAGTTTCGATGACCACACGGACGAGCGACGTGTCGGCCGTTTGGGCTGAAAGCTTTTGGCACATGCCGGCAAGCACGAATGCAAGAATAAGAGAAAGTCTGTACATAAGTAAGCAAAGTTTTAGGCGAAGTTAGTCTTTATGGCGCAGACAGCCAAACGGTTATGCCCGTTTTGCACTGACGCAAGCTTTTCCCCTCCCATCATTTCCACATAAGAATGAACAGAACATCAACCTCACGCTGCCGCCTTCTGCGCGGCATGAGCTGGGCGATAGGAATCGTAGTACTCCTTTTCTTGCTCGCCACGGCGGGCGGCGCCAACTATCTTCTTGGCTATGCCCTCGATGCGCAGCCGCGCAGCAGAAACCTCACTCAAGCATGGACGGAAATGGACTCGCTCTATCCCGGACTCGTTTCCTGGCGCGACTCGCTCCAGGCAACCCGCAATTGGACCCACCTCCGCATGAAAGGAACCGACGGCACACCGCTCCATGCCATGCTCATCCGCGCCCCGCACCCCACACGCCGCACCGCCGTGCTCGTTCACGGCTACACCGACTGCCACGTGCGCATGATGCAGCTGGCGCGCATGTATGCCGACTCGCTTTCGGCCAACGTGTTGGTTCCCGACCTCCACAGCGCAGGACTTTCGGGCGGCGACCACGTGCGCATGGGCTGGCTGGACCGCCTCGATGTGGAGAAATGGGTGCGCCAGCTGCCGCGCCTCCTGGGCGACTCGGTGCAGACTGTGGTCCACGGCGTGTCGATGGGTGCCGCCACTACCATGATGATGAGCGGCGACAGCGACGTGCCGGCTTATGTGAAAGCTTACGTGGACGACTGCGGCTACACCTCGGTCGACGCACAGTTTACCAAAGAACTAAAGGAACGTTTCGGTTTGCCGCGCTGGCCGCTTATTCCCGCAGCATCGGCACTGTGCCAGGCGCGCTACGGATGGAATTTCACCGAAGCCTCTGCGCTTGAGCAGGTGAAAAAGGCTTCTCGCCCTATACTTTTCATCCACGGCGATGCCGACCATTTCGTGCCTACCGCCATGGGATGCAAACTCTCCGCAGCCTGCCCCACGCGCTTCGACGAGTGGATTGTGCCGGGCGCTCCGCATGCCCGAAGCTATAAGTTCTACCCTCGTGAATACCGCCTTCGCGTGGAACGTTTGCTCCGCCATGTCGGCATGTAAGCAAGCAGACCACCAGAAGGAAAAAACCGAATTCGGAATAATACGTTAACTTTGCTCGTATAAACAACACAGTATACACACTCCATGACAAACGGAAACGCAAACAATATCTACCCCGTGTTCGACCGCATGCTTCAGCGCGCCGACAAGGAAGCCCTTCTTCACCAAAAAGGCGTGATGCTCTGGTTCACCGGCCTGAGCGGCTCGGGAAAAAGCACCGTGGCCATCGCCCTTGAACGCGAACTCCAGCAGCGCGGACTGCTCTGCCGCATTCTCGACGGCGACAACATACGCTCGGGAATCAACTCCAACCTCAGTTTCTCCGCCGAAGACCGCCGCGAGAACATACGCCGCATTGCCGAAGTGGGAAAACTCTTCGTCGACACGGGCATCATCACCATAGCTGCCTTCATCTCCCCCTCCGAAGAAATCCGCGAGATGGCACAAGAGATTATCGGCAAGGACGACTTTAAGGAAATCTACATTTCCACTCCCCTGGAAGAGTGCGAACGCCGCGACGTGAAGGGACTCTATGCCCGCGCCCGACGCGGCGAGGTAAAAAACTTCACTGGCATTTCCGCACCCTTCGAAGCCCCCGTCCATCCCGCTCTCACACTCGACACTTCGCGCCTTCCGCTCGAAGAAAGCGTGAAACGTCTGCTGGAATTCCTCGGCGTAGAGTAACCCATTAATAATATAAGCGCACTGCACAACTCTTTCCCATGTCCACACTTCCCCAATACGCCACGGTGCTGCTCCCTCTGGCACTCCCCAAAGCGCTCACCTATGCACTTCCGCAGCCTTTAGCAGCGAAAGTCAAAGTGGGCGTACGTGTGGTCGTGCCCTTGGGAAAGAGACGGTTCTACACGGCCATCGTGGTAGGACTCTCCGCCGAATGCACTGAGCCCGGCGTAAAACTGAAGGAAGTGTGCGAAGTGGTCGACGAAACGCCCGTAGTGACCATCGCGCAGCTCCATCTCTGGAAATGGATGGCCGACTACTACATGTGTACCGCCGGAGAAGTGATGAAAGCCGCACTCCCTTCCGGGCTCAAGCTGGAGAGCGAAACGCTTCTCGTGCGCAATGCCGACTTCTGCGAAGACGAAGGGCATCCGCTCTCTGTGCGTGAACGTCAGCTCTACGACGCCCTGGCTCCGCAGAAGGCGCGAAGCCTCGAAGCCGTGGAGCGCGAACTCCATGCGGGAAGTATGCTCGCCACCGCACGCCGACTTATGGCGCTGGGAGCCGTGAGTGTGCGCGAAACCCTTTCGCAAGCTTTCAAGCCCCGCACAGAAACCCACGTGCGCCTTTGCGAAGCCTATGCCTCGCAAGAGAAACTCAACGCACTTTTCGCCTCGCTCAAGCGTGCTCCGGCACAGGAGGCACTTCTGCTGCAATATCTCGACGCGTCACGTGCCGCCACCGCCATTGCTCTCCACAACTCCTCGCTCCTCAAGGAAGTGAGCAAACGCGAACTTCTCCAAACCCTCGAAGGAGGCGGCGAGGCGGCCTTCAATGCCCTGCGCAAGAAAGGCGTGATGGAAGCCTACGCCTACGAGGTGGGCCGGCTGCGCACCGTAAAACCCGTGGAGGGAGTAGACCAACGTCCGCTTAACGAAGAGCAGCAACGCGCTGCCGATGCCATTCGCGAGAGTTTCAGTCGCCATAGGGTGTGCTTGCTCCACGGCGTCACCTCAAGCGGAAAGACCGAAGTATACATCCACCTCATCCGCGAAGCCATGGCGCGCGGCGAGCAAGTGCTCTACCTCGTGCCCGAAATAGCGCTCACCACGCAGATAACCACCCGTCTCGGACGCGTGTTCGGCGATAAGATGGGCGTGTACCACTCCAAGTTTCCCGATGCCGAACGTGTGGAACTCTGGCAACGCCAACTCACGTCGCAAGCCTTTCCCCTCATACTCGGCGTGCGTTCGTCGGTATTCCTCCCCTTCCAGCACCTCGGCCTCATCATTGTAGACGAAGAACACGAAACGAGTTACAAGCAGCAGGACCCCGCACCGCGCTACAACGCCCGCGACGCCGCCATCGTGCTCGCCGCACAGAATGGAGCGAAAGTGCTCCTCGGCACCGCCACTCCTTCGCTCGAGAGTTACTCCCATGCCATGGGCGGAAAATATGGCCTGGTGCGCATGCTCCACCGTTTCGGCAACGTGCAGATGCCGGAAATCGTGGTGGAGGACGTGAAAGAACTGCGGCGCACGAAGCAGATGAAAACGCCCTTCTCGCCCCGTCTCACCCAAGAAGTCGCGGAAGCGCTCTCCCACAGCGAGCAGGCTATACTCTTCCAAAACCGCCGCGGCTACTCACCCGTGATGGAATGCCGCGCCTGCGGATGGACGCCCAAATGCACCCATTGCGACGTGACGCTCACGTTTCACCAAAAGATGGGGCGCCTCGTGTGTCACTACTGCGGAGCAACTTACGACGTTCCCCAACGCTGCCCGTGCTGCGAAGGCACCGACTTGCGCGATATGGGCTACGGCACGGAAAAGATTGAAGCTGCGGCGCAGAGCGTGTTTCCCGAAGCGCGTCTCGCACGCATGGACCTCGACACCACCCGTAGCCGCACTGCCTACGAACAAATAATCAACGACTTTCAGCAAGCCCGCACCGACGTGCTCATTGGCACACAGATGGTGACCAAGGGGCTCGACTTCGAACGCGTTCGCGTGGTGGGCATCCTCAATGCCGACCAAATGCTCAACCTCCCCGACTTCCGTGCCCACGAAAGGGCATTCCAGATGATGTCGCAGGTGGCAGGGCGCGCCGGACGACGTGGCAAGCAGGGACTCGTGGTGCTGCAGACACGCCAACCCGAACTTCCCGTAGTGGGCCACGTGGTGCGAAGCGACTACGACTCGATGTACCGCGAACAGATGGAAGAGCGCGAAGCTTTTCACTATCCGCCGTTTTATCGCCTCGTCTACATATTCTTCAAACACCGCTACGACCAGACCGCCGGCCATGCAGCGGAAACCTACGCTAATCTTATCCGCCCCCATTTCGAAGGTTGCGTGCTCGGTCCCGACCGCCCCGAAGTGGGACGCATACAGTCGCTCTTCATCCGTAAGATAGTGCTGAAAGTGAACCCCGACCTACCCCCGCAAGGCGTGCGCCGCACACTCCTGGCCGCCCGCGATGCCACACTTGTGCAGCCGGGCATGAAAAGTCTCACCATCGTGTTCGACGTAGATCCGCTCTAAATCTTAGGCATATTCCCCATATTTACTAATAATATCTTCCATGAAAGCCATTTCCCTTCTATTTGCCCTCGCCGTAGCCCTTGGCGCAAACGCACAAAGCGAGCCTGCCGACTACGTCAATCCATTCATTGGCGGAGCTGCCAACGGACATACCTTCCCCGGCGCCTGCGTGCCGTTCGGACTCATTCAAGCCAGCCCCGTGACTGGAGCTACAGGATGGCAGTACTGCGCAGAATATCTCAACACCGACACCCGCATTTGGGGATTCTCCCAGACCCACCTCAACGGCACAGGATGCGTAGACCTCGGCGACGTCTTGCTCATGCCTTCCACGGCAAGAGCCGACAGAAAGGACTACCGCAGCGCATTCGATAAAGCCACCGAAACGGCACGTCCCGGATACTACTCCGTGACGCTCACCGAAACCGGAGCACGTGCCGAACTCACCGCCACTCCCCACGTAGCGTTTCACCGCTATACCTTCCAACGCGCCGACTCCGCAGCCATACTCATTGACCTTCAGCACGGAGCCACATGGAGCGAAAAGCAATATCGCTCGCACGTGGAGGCTTGCGAAGTGAACTGGGACAACGACCACACCATTTCCGGTCACGTGCGTACCAGCGTGTGGGTAAACCGCGACGTCTATTTCGTGGTTACTTTCGACCGCCCCATAAAATCCTTAGTGAACCTTCCTCTTGCCGATACCGAGCGCGGCAACCGCATGCTCATGAGTTTCGACATCAAATCCGGAGAACAGGTTTGCGCTAAAGTGGCACTCTCCTCGGCCTCCATCGAAGGCGCACGGAGAAACCTGGCCGCCGAACTTCCCGGATGGGACTTCAACGCAACGCAGCAAGCTGCCTACAACACTTGGAACAAACTTCTCAAGCGCATCGACGTAGAGGGCACGAAGGACGAACTCACCAATTTCTACACCGCCTTCTATCACGCTCTCGTACAGCCCAACAACATAGCCGACGTAGACGGCACCTACCGTAATGCCCGCGGCGAACTCGCCCAAGCCGAAGGGGGCGCCTTCTATTCCACCTTCAGCACTTGGGATACCTACCGCGCTGCCCATCCGTTCTACACCATCGTGGTGCCCGACATGGTTGATCCCTTCGTGCGCTCACTCGTGTCGCAGGCCGAAGTACAAGGCCACCTCCCCATTTGGACACTTTGGGGAAAAGAAAACTACTGCATGATAGCCAACCACTCCGTAAGCATCGTGGCTGAGGCTTACCACAAGGGATTCCGCGGATTCGATGCCGAGCGGGCCTTCGCTGCCGTGAAGCAAACGCAGACGGTCAGCCACAAAATGAAGTCGGACTGGGAAACGTACATGAAATATGGCTATTATCCCACCGACCTCGTGGCAAACGAAAGCGTGAGCAATACGCTTGAGAGCGTCTATGACGACTATGCCGCAGCCGACATGGCAAGGCTCATGGATAAGAAAGACGACTACCGCTACTTTGCCCGCCGTGCTACATTCTATCGCAACCTCTTTGACCCCACAACCCATTTCATGCGCCCGCGCCTGAGCAACGGCGAGTGGAAAACACCATTCAACCCCTCCGACCTAGCCCACGCCGAAAGCAACGGAGGCGACTACACCGAAGGCAACGCCTGGCAGTACACCTGGCACGTGCAGCACGACGTGGACGGACTCATCAAACTCATGGGTGGCGCGAAACCTTTCCTTGCCAAACTCGACTCGCTCTTTACCGTAAAACTTGAAGGACAATCGCTTGCGGACGTCACAGGCCTCATCGGACAGTATGCCCACGGCAACGAACCTTCCCACCACGTCGCCTACCTTTATGCGCTTGCCGGACGGCCCTCGCGAACTCAGGAACTCGTGCGCGAAATCTTCGACACGCAGTATGCTCCCGCTCCCGACGGCCTCTGCGGCAACGACGACTGCGGACAGATGTCTGCCTGGTACATGCTCTCGGCCATGGGCTTCTATCCCGTCAATCCCGTATCGGCAGAATACGTGTTCGGAGCACCTCAACTTCCCCGAATCACGCTGCATCTGCAAAACGGACGCACATTCACCATTGTGGCAGAAGGGCTCAGTAAGGAAAACAAATACGTGCAGCGCATCGTCCTCAACGGGCGCACTTGCAAACGCTCTTCCATCAGCCATGCCGATATCATGCGCGGCGGTGAGCTCCGTTTCGTTATGGGGGCTATGCCGAAGGATTAAGCCAAACGGAAAACAGAAACGGCACGCATAAGGCTTGCCTGTCTTCACAAATACTTCTGCGTGCAATGACAAAAATCAAAAAACAACTTCTGCAAAAGACCGCTCAGTCTTCATGCTTTGCGGCCTTTTGCAGAAGTTGTTGTGAAGTGAAGGGCTGCTGTTCTGTAATTTACCACCCTATAAGGTTGAATAGGTACTACAATTCTTCTATTTCTTCTTTTGTTAGTCCAGAGGCTTGAACGATAGTTTCTACAGGAACACCCAAAGACAAAAGACTTAGCGCCATCTTTTTCCTGGCTTCTTTTTCACCTTCAGCTCGTCCTTCTGCTCGTCCTTCAGCTCGTCCTTCTGCTCGTCCTTCAGCTCGTCCTTCTGCTCGTCCTTCTGCTCGTCCTTCTTCCCTACCTTCAGCTTTACCTTCTTGCCATCCGTCGTCGTAGCCCGTCTTGATGACACTTC
>CAVJJO010000108.1:0-8653 GCA_963649665.1 Bacteroidaceae bacterium
CCACAAGGAAAGGTGCTCGAGTGGTTGAAGAGGCACGCCTGGAAAGCGTGTAAACCCCTAAAGGGTTTCGTAGGTTCGAATCCTATCCTTTCCGCTTTTTCGGAGATAAACGGCTGATTTGCAGCGGTTTATCTCCGAAATGCGTTTAGAGCGTAGACGCAGAATAGACTAATTCATTTCGTTCGTTTGTTGGCAGGGACCGACAAGCGAAGAAAAAAATGCCTACAAACAAGAAAAATGGAGCTCGCGTATATAGTGTTACGGAGTTCTCGTGGCCCAGACTTCACACGGGCAAAAAGTGGTACATCGATTTCAAGTGTTACAATCCCGAAACAAGGTCTATGCGGAGGAAGAAGTACCACCTCGACGGTATCAAGGGGAATAAGGCTCGGAGGGACCGCGCGGCGGAACTCATCGCCAAACTCTCCGACAAGCTGCAGCATGGTTGGAATGTTTGGGCCGACCAGGCTGAAGGTGTAAGGCAGTATACGCTTTACGCCAACATCAAATCGTTTTACATTCGTTATCTGGAGAAGGTTGCGGCGTCTGGCGTAATCAAGGATAGCACGTACAAAAGGATGCTCTCTTATTATAACGTTTTCAACGCTTGGCTAGAGAACGTGAGATCCGAACCTGTGGTATATGTGTACCAGTTTAAGCCGGAACTTGCGGGAGGCTTTCTCGACTATATGTTTCTTGACTTGGACGTTTCGGCATGTACGCGCAACAATTATCTTGTGTGGCTGTCTACGTTTTGTCAGTGGATGGTAGACCGGAACTATATAACGTCCAACCCCTGCGCACAGATTAAGAAGCTGCGGGAGGAAGCGAAGAAGCGCGAACCGCTCACGGCTCCTATGCTCCGAGAGCTCCGCGCACATTTAGAGAGGGGGAACAGGAACTACCTTCTGGCGTGTATGCTGGAATATTATTGTTTTATTCGTCCGGCGGAACTGACGTTTGTGCGCGTGCGTGACATCAAGCTCAAGGAGCAGAAGATTGTTGTGCACGGCGAACACACGAAGAACCGCAGAGACGGCGCCATCGGTCTTAATAAATCTGTGCTGAAACTGATGGTGGAACTGAAGGTGTTTGCACACAGCGGCGAGGAATATCTGTTCGGGACGAAGGATTTTGCGCCGGGGATGCGTCACTTGGATGCGCATGCGTTTCGCAATGAATGGGCGAAGGTGCGAAAGGCGCTCAGGTGGGGCGACGAGTACCAGTTCTACAGTTTGAAGGATACGGGGATACGCGACCTGGCAAACGCGGAGGGCATTGTGGTGGCGCTCGACCAGGCGCGTCACTCGGACGTGTCTACTACCAATAAATATCTCAAGGGCGACTCGCTGACGGTTTACGAAGAGACTAAGCGCTTCGAGGGCGGTCTATAATATATAATGGGTATAATGTAACAGCAAGCCCCGCGCTATCCGATAGTGCGGGGCTTGCTGTTGGTATTATAGGATTTCGCAGAAAAAAAATGATTGACAGCGGCCAAGGCTGCTCGGCTTAGTTTCCCATCACCCGCTTGTATTCCTTGCGTTTTGCCCTCTTGTACTCGGCGGGGTACAAGGGGTTCCCGTACATGTCCTTTGCCAGAGGATCGTGAAGGCTTGGCTTTCGGCGCCTTTGCTTCGATTGGCGCGCCTTTTCGTAGGTGCGCTTGCGGTAGTCCTCGTCGTACACCATTCTTATCATAGCGTAAAGAAAGTATAAGGCGAAGGCTCCCAGCCATACCTTGAGGATGATGCAGTCAAAGATTTCCATAGGCGGTATGTTTATCCCCGCTCCCTTTCTGTGAGCGTGTCAAACGCTCCGGAGAATTGGTCGCCAAGAATGGAAGCGAGGTGGTTTTTAAGAATTTCTACAGAGATGTACCAGGATTTGTTGAACCACGGCTTGCGCTCGCGTGCTTTTCCGAGGTGGTGCTCGTGGCGGTAAGCACGGCCGAGAAATTCGAGGTCGCCTCCGTTGCCGTGGCGGTAGCCGTTGCCTACGCCGAGGTCTACGTAGATGCCGTACTCAAGGAACTGGAACGCCATGTCGGCGCGGGCGTCGCCCACGGTGAACGCTCCCTTGGCGAGGGAACGGCGGAGTGCGCCAGTGTTGTACATACCGAGGAGGTCGAGCCGGTCTCCCCATATCTCCACCATTTTCTCGCGCCAGGCACTGACGTAGGGTTCTATGCTTTCGCTAGTTGTTTAGGGCAATGATGTTTCTTTCGTTGCTAAACATCGTCTCCCATCAGTCGCTTGAATTCGTTGTTGTGGCGGTAATCCTTTTTCGGGGCTAATATAGTGAATTCATGCGATAAACCGCCGTGATTTTAGTTTATTGTTTTACGAAAGTATATGAAAGGCTGTCAAGAGCGAGTGATGCCTTGCGTAATGGGGCAGACCTTATGATAATGGAAAAGCGCTCCCTGCTGTGGCTTGTTTGCCATTGCGGGGAGCGCTTTAAGTGTTTTCTCTTATTGTGGATTAGCCGATGCGCTTAACCATTTCGCGGAAGATGTCTGCCATGAGGGGCTGCACTTCGTCGGCTGCTTTTTGTACTTCCTCGTGGCTTACTTCTACGATTTTGCCTTCTACGCCGAGGTCGGTGATGATGCTGATGCCGAAGGTGCGGATGCCGCAGTGGTGGGCTACGATTACTTCGGGTACGGTGGACATGCCCACGGCGTCGGCACCGAAGATGTGGTACATCTTGTATTCGGCGGGAGTTTCGAACGTGGGACCTTGTGTGGCGAGGTATACGCCTTCTACGGTGCGGATGCCTTTTTCTTTGGCTATGGCGCGTGCCATGTCGAGGAACTCATGGTCGTAGGCTTCGTGCATGTCCGGGAAACGGGGGCCGGTGGGGAAGTTGGGACCGTGAAGGGGATGCTCGGGCATGAAGTTGATGTGGTC
Organism: Bacteroidaceae bacterium; assembly: GCA_963649665.1. Classification (GTDB taxonomy): domain Bacteria; phylum Bacteroidota; class Bacteroidia; order Bacteroidales; family Bacteroidaceae; genus Alloprevotella. The sequence goes on from CAVJJO010000108.1 coordinate 2,913, forward strand.
GGTGATGAGCATGAGGTCGCCTATTTCGAAATCGGGATTCATGCCGCCGGCAGCGTTGCTGACGAAGAGGTTCTTGATGCCGAGTTCGTACATTACGCGTACGGGGAAGGTTACTTCCTTCATGGAGTAGCCTTCGTAGAAGTGGAAACGTCCTTGCATGGCGAGCACGTCCTTTCCGCCGAGGCGGCCGAAGATGAGTTTGCCGCTGTGGCCTTCCACGGTGCTTACGGGGAAGTTGGGGATGTCCTTGTAGGGGAATTCCTCTACCACTTCTATTTCTTCTGCCAAGCGGCCGAGTCCTGTGCCGAGCACGATGGCGGTAAGGGGACGCATGGCGGTGTGTTCCTTAATCCATGCGGCGGTTTCTTGTATTTTCGCTAACATATTTCAATAGGTTTTGGTTGAATGATTCTTGTTCGGGCCACGTCGCTTTGACCTCTACGCTGATGGGTTGCACCGCAAGCCGCTGGCGAAGGGTAGGGGAGAGTTTGTCGGCAATGAGCCGCAACCGTTGCGCGTCCTTTTGGGTGGTGACGGGGAGAAGGTCGCTGTGCTGCTCCAAGGTGTGGTTTATGCGCGCTATGTCGGCCGGCGTGAAGTCGTGGTGGTCGGGAAACTGTAGCGCCACGATGTTCTTTGCCCCGCTTGCCATGATGTGTTCGCGGAGCGGGCGCGGATTGGCAATGCCGGTGATGAGCGCCACGCTCTTGCCCTCGTAGGTGATGGGGAGCGCCTTGCCCAACGTATTGTCGAAGGCGCGAAGCGGTGCGTATTCGATGTGGCTGAAAAACAGTTGCTGTCCGTCGTTGATGCACAGTGACGGACGTTCGCCTTTTTTGCACTTTGTGACCACGATGGCCTGTGCGCGCCGCGCTGCTTTCGCGCCTTCGCGAAGCCGTCCCCAGGGGAGGAAATGGTCGTGTGTGTAGAGTCGGTTGGCATCGGTGAGCAACACGTTGTAGCCCGCTTTCACATAGCGGTGCTGGTAGGCGTCGTCGAGCACTACCACCTGCGTGTCGGGCCATAAACTGAGCAAACGTTCCATGCCTACCACACGTTTCTCGCAGACTGCCACGTGAGTGAACGGACAGTTGCGGAGAATCTGCAAAGGCTCGTCGCCTATCTCGCTTGCGGTAGAGTCGCCGGTTGCTGCCACGAAGCCTTTTGTGCGTCTGCCGTAGCCGCGCGAGAGCATGGCGGTGTGGTATCCGTTTTCGTGGAGCAGACGAAGGATGAGTTCCACGTGTGGCGTTTTGCCCGTGCCTCCAACGGAAAGGTTACCCACGCAGATGACCGGCAGGTCGTATTCCTTTGAAGGGAGAATGCCCCAGTCGAAGAGTTTACCGCGCAGCGTGGCTACCATGCCAAAGAGGGCGGCAGGCAGTGGCAGCAATAGGTTTTGGGCGGAGCGAAGGATGGTGCGGGTCAAGGAGTGGGATGCCATTATATAGTAGAGGGCGACAGATGAAACTAACGAAGCGTAGGGCAGCGGCTTGGAAACACGTGTTGGGCAGTCAAGACGGGAGTCTTGCTCCCCGTGCGCTTCGCTTCATGCGTTTGCGCATAGCTCGTAGCGCTTTGCTTCATGCACAAAAGGCTACAACGCTCATAAGTCCATGGTTTGCGCTTACTGCAGGTTGGGCACATAGAACATGCGGGCCTGCAGTTTTGCCTGTCCGTTGAGTGTGCTTACGAAATGCATGGGAGCGTAGTATACGCCGAGTGTAGTCTTGAGTTTTTCTTCGAGATAGTCCTTCTGCGTGGTTTCGGCGAGGAACTGGTTCATCCATGACTCCTTTTCGGGGAAGGAAGCCACGGCGTAGTCCTTCACTTTGGCGCGCTTGGCCGCTTCGGCGATGGCGTCGTCGAGCGTACCCAGACGGTCCACGAGCTTGATGCCGAGCGCCTGGCGACCGGTCCATACGCGGCCTTGGGCAATTTTGTCGACATCTTCAGCCTTCATCTTTCTGCCTGCGGCAACGCGTGAGAGGAACTGACGGTAACCGTTGTTTACGTAAGCCTGCATGGCGGCAGCTTCCTGCGCGTTGAAGCCGCGGCCCATGGCGCCGAAGTCGGAAGCCGCGTTCGTCTTCACCATGTCGAAGTGCAGACCGAGTTTTTCGGTGAGGAGACCGGAAGCGTCGGGAATCATGCCGAAAATGCCGATGGAGCCAGTAAGCGTAGTGGGCTCGGCAATGATGTAGTCCGCACCGCACGACATGTAGTAACCTCCGGAAGCTGCCATGCCGCTCATGGAAACCACCACGGGCTTCTTTTTCTTAAGCAATTGGATGGCGCGCCACATCTGTTCGGAAGCATAGGCGCTGCCGCCGCCCGAGTTGATACGGAGCACCACGGCCTTCACGTTGTCGTCGGAGGCGAGGCGGTCGAGGTCTTCCACAACCTTTGAGCCGACGATTTGTGAACCTTCTCCGGGCGTCGATGCCACTTGGTCCACGATGTCGCCTTCCGCGTAGTATACGGCAACCTGGTCGTCGCTGCTCTTCTGCTCGTCGAGTTTGGCGAGTTCTTCGGTGCTGATGAAGTTCACTTTCTCTTTCTCCGTGAGTTTGCGGAGCACGTCGCGTACGCCGTCAATGTAGGAGAGCGAGTCCACGAGGTTCATCTTCACGTATTCCTTCGATTCTGCGAGCACGGCGTAGCGGTCGGCATAGCTGTTGAGGCTGTCTACTGAAAGTTTGCGCGAAGCAGCCACGTCGTTGCAGACGCTTGACCAAATGTCGTTGACGAACGACTGCACCTGCTGGCGGTTTGCGTCGCTCATTTCGGTGAGGATGAAAGGTTCAACGGCACTCTTGTACGTGCCCACTTTGAACACCTGCATCTTCACGCCGACTTTCTTGAGCAGGTCGGTGTAGAAGATGGGCTGTGAGGCAATGCCGTGCCAGTCGAGCATACCGTTGGGGTTGAGAAGCACCTTGTCGGCCGTGGACGCTATATAATAGGAACCTTGGGTGTAGGTGTCGGCATACGACACGATGAATTTCTTGCTTGCCTTGAAGTCCACGAGCGCTTTGCGCAGTTCTTCGAGCGAAGCGAAGTCTGCGGCGAGTGCACCGCCTTCAATGTAGATGCCCTTAATTTTGTCGTTGTCCTTAGCCACGCGGATGGCCTTAATCATGTCGTCGAGACCCTGCTGCTCAGCAATCTGCGACTTGAAGATTTTGGCGAACGGATTGTCCTTCGCGCGCTCGGAAAGCGTGCCGGCAAGGTTGATACGCAGCACCGTGCCGTCCTTTACGGAAGGCTTGGAGTCGGACGATGCGGCCATGGAAGCCAGCATGGCAAAGCTGACGATGCCGAAGAATACGGAAACGCAAACGATGCCGAGGACGGTGGCAAGGGTGAATTTGAAAAACTGTTTCATTTGCTTGTATGTTTAATCGGTATGCCGTGTGAATGGCACGGAGAGATACGTTGCCTTCCTGAGCACGGACAGACCAGTTTATAAATCGATGTCCACTTCCACCGGGCAGTGGTCCGAGCCGAACACCTCGTTGTGGATGCTTGCCGCGGTGAGTTTTTCTTTGAGGCGGTCGGAAACGAGGAAATAGTCAATGCGCCACCCTGCGTTCTTCTCGCGGGCATGGAAGCGGTACGACCACCACGAGTACGCCCCTTCCTGTGTGGGGAAGAAATGGCGGAATGTGTCGGTGAATCCGGCTTTGAGAAGTGTGGAAAACTTCTCGCGCTCCTCGTCGGTGAACCCTGCGTTGCGCCGGTTGGTCTTCGGGTTCTTGAGGTCAATCTCCTCATGCGCCACGTTCATGTCGCCGCAGACCACCACGGGCTTCTTCTTGTCGAGTTCCAAAAGGTAAGCGCGGAACGCGTCGTCCCATCCCATGCGGTAATCCAGTCGGCGCAAGCCGTCCTGCGAGTTGGGCGTGTAAACGGTGACGAGGAAAAACGTGTCCATCTCCAGCGTCACCACGCGACCTTCGTGGTCGTGCTCTTCAATGCCAAGCCCGTAGCTCACGCTGAGCGGCTTGTGGCGGGTGAAGATGGCCGTGCCCGAATAGCCTTTCTTTTCGGCATAGTTCCAGTACGAGTCGTAGCCCTCAAACGCCATGTCGAGTTGTCCGGCCTGCATTTTCGTTTCCTGAAGGCAGAAGAAGTCCGCATTGAGTTCGGCAAAAGCCTCACGAAAACCTTTTCCGTCGCAGGCACGCAGTCCGTTGACGTTCCAAGAGATGAATTTCATTTGTTTTACGATTATTAAGCAAGCAAATATAGCAACTAAAAATGGAATGCAGACGATATGTCTTTTTTTTCTTAACTTTGCTCCCTATAATGGCGGGTTTGCTATTCCGCTGACATTACCGCAAGGCGATGGGCGCTCCTTTCGCCGCATTTCGCCTCCCTTTATCCCTTTCCCCAATCCTTATGATTACAATCAAAAATACGATAGCCGTACTTGCCGCATGGGTTCTCGGCATGGTAGGCATGCAGCTTCATGCCCAGCCCCGTATGCAGTTTGAGCAACAGACGCTGGAACTCGGCACCCTCCTTTGGCAAACGCCCCGCACCGTAAGTTTTCCGTTTACCAACAAGAGCACTGCTGCCATACGCATCAAGAACGTGCGCACCGACTGCGGCTGCACGAAAGCCGAATGGCCAAAGGCGGCCGTCGAACCCGGTGCCACGGGCAAGATCACGGTGACGTACGATGCCGAACTCCTCGGACATTTCAACAAGGGCATAGCCGTCTACACCGATGCCGACTCTGTGCCTTACATGCTCAACGTAATTGGCCAGGTGGCCATGACGCAGACGCAGCCCACGGAGGAGTATATGTTCAAGGTGGGCGACTACTATCTGAGTACCGACAACATTGAGTTCGACGACGTGAACCGCGGCGACAAGCCCACTTACGTGCTGAGCATCTTCAACGGCAGCAAGAAGTCCTTCCACCCCGAACTGATGCATCTGCCCAAGTATCTCACCGCCAAGGCCGACCCCGAGGTAATCCGTCCGGGCAGAGTGGGCCGCATGCTCGTTACGCTCAACAGCAATGCCGTTCCCGCCATGGGCCTCACGCAGAGCAACATCTACCTGAGCCGCTTCATGGGCGACCGCGTGGGCAAGGAAACGGAAATCAACGTGTCCGTAACCCTTCTTCCCGACTTCATCGACACCCCCTCCCAGCTTGCTCTCGCTCCCGTGGCGAAGATCGACAGCACCTCCATCACCATCGGTCCGCTCGGCAAGAACAAGAAAGCTAAGGGCGAACTCGTCTTGGCCAACACGGGCAAGACTCCGCTCGTCATCAGTGCCCTTCAGGTTTACAACCCCGGCATCAGCGTGAGCCTCAGTAAACGCCGCATCATGCCCGGCGAGAGCGAGAAACTGAAGATTACCGTCAATGCCAACAACACCTATTTTAAGGGTCGCCGCCGCATTCTCCTCATCACCAACGACCCGCTCAACCCCAAGATGGTCATCGACGTCATCGTCAAGCAGTGACGCGGTTGAAGCCCGAGGCTGCGCAGAAACAGCTGCGGGTTTCGCAGCATAAACGCACGGGTCTTCGCGCGCGTACCTTATTAAGTAATATACAAAAAATAACTTGAGCAGTTTTTGATTAGATAAATGTGCCAACGGCGGGCTGAAAGCCCAACCTGCGCCTAGCCCAGGGCAACGCCCTGGGTAACATCGTGAGTATCAATGCGCCCTGAAAGGGCAAAAGCGTTAATATCATATGGTTTCCTGTCGAATCTGCG
>CAVJJO010000109.1:0-8479 GCA_963649665.1 Bacteroidaceae bacterium
GCTTTCCCTTCGGCCGCCGAACGTTGTTTCGCGGTTAATTCACGATAATTCGTGTTCCCTAAACAACAAGCGAGTTGTCTCTGTGAATTCTGTGGGAGAATTAAAAATTCAAGGCGAAGCACCATATGATTTTGAATATTACACCGTCTCACCCTCTTGGGGCGCAGCGTCCGTACCGGGCATCACGTGGCAAAGGGCGTTGACGTCGCGGTCGAAGGTGTCGCGGTTCTTTGCGCGCGACTTCATGGCCGACTTGTAGTTGTAGATGGTCTGCGTGCTGTAGAAAAGGAGGGTGGCTATTTCGGAACTTGCCGTCACGCCCAGGCGCATGAGGGCATAAATGCGGAGTTCGGTGGTGAGCGAATGGGGCGTTTCGGGGGTCACCTGCGCATCGTCGCGGAGGAGGCGGTTGAGGTTGTCCACGAAGTCGGGGTAGAGTATGAGGAAGGCACGGTCGAAGCGGTCGTAGAAGTCGCGGGCTTCGTCCTCCCCCACCCTTACGCGGTCTATCTTCTGAAGAAGTTCGGCGGTCTTTCCGGCTTTAATGTTGCGCAGCACGGTCTTGCGGAATCCGTCGAGCCTGCCTATGTAGAGCGCGCTCATGTCGAGGAAGAGGCGCAGATAGGTCTCGCGGTGTTGATTGGTGCTGCTCAGCTGCCGGTTGAGGCGTTCGAGAAGGGCGTTTTGCTCGCGGAGCTTGAGGCGGCGCTGGTTGAGCTTCTTGTTTTGCTTATAGACGAACACAGTCATGCAAAGCAGCACAAGGGTGAGCAGACTCACGCCGGCGAGGGCCCAGTTGGTGGCGGCGGTACGCTTGTTGATCTGCGTTTGGTAGGCCGACACAATGCGGGGAAGGATGTGCGATATTTCCAGCATGCGCAAGCGGTTGTTGTAGAACTGTGCGTCCTCCATGCTGCAGTAGATGTAGCGCACGGCACGGTCGGAGTTGTCCTCGTCTTTCTCGTAGAGATAGAGGGAGAGTTCTTGAAGGGCGAGGTTTTCCTTGAGCGGACACACCTGGTCGGATATGCCGGCGCGTATGAGGTAGCTTTCGTAGTGCGGCAGGTCGTTCTGCAGTTTATAGTCACGCGCAAGCGCATAGGCTGCGGAGGCATAGAGGCGGTCGCTCACGGGCACTTGCTTGAGCACCTTTGCGTAGTAAGCCATGCTCTCGCGGCGGTGGTCCTCGTAGTAGAGTTTTTCGCCCATGAGGTAGTTGTGCATGGCTCCGCCTGCCGGCGTATAGCGCAGGGCTTCACCAAGGTACTGAATGCGCAGCTGCCTATAGTGCGGAGCAAACTCGCTGTCGTTGCAGTAGGCGCTCCAGAAGTTGTATAGCCACGAAAGGCTATAGTAATACTCAAACCTCAGTGACGGATGCATCTGCTCCACATCGATGCTTTGGAGCACGGCCTCTGCCTGGCTGTAGTAGCCGCTGGTGGCGAGGAGGAGTCCGCGGTGGATGAGGAAGTTGTCGGTATAGTAAGCGTTTTGTGCCTGCCGCGCCAGTTCGAGTCCGCGCATCACGTACACCATGGAGGAGTCGAAGCGGAAGGTGTAGTATTCCTTGAAGATGTCGTCGTAGAGCGAGAGGCATTCCTCGCGGGTGCCGGCGCTGTGGAGCTTTTGCTTGACGGCGTCGATGCGTTTCTGCTTGGCGTCCATAAATTCGGCACGGCGCTCCACATAGCTGTCGAGCTCGCGGAGTTCGTCTTCGGTGGCAGAAGCTGCGCAAGCGAAGAGAAGGAAAACGAGAACGGAGGCAATACGGTATATTTTCATGGGGAAAAGGGGAGATTTTCTGTTTCGGTAGCAAAAATAAGGAGATACTTTGAAATACCGCCTATCTACTTCGGCCTTTTTTACTGCATAGGTTAACAATCTGTAAGAAAAGGCTTTATAAACTTCCGTTTTCTACAAAAGTTTACCTACCGTCTACGCTTCGTTGTTTTTCAACAGACTCGCTCCTAATTTTGCCGCCGTGAACGTTAACACGCCATTTTGCAAACTCGCCCTTGCAGACCGAACGCTAGACAATGCACATTTAAACAGCATAGGCGTTCCGCCACAGCACTCCCCGAAACGAAATCATCTAACAAACTTTACCTCATAACTTATCCACATGAAAACAGTCACCTTTAAAGCGCTCACCTCCTGCGTGATTATGGCCTCCGCGCTACAGGCCCACGCACAGAGCACTGCCACAGAAAGCGCGAAAGGCGAAGAGCGCAACGTGATGCTCAACGCCGCCGATGCCAACAAGCCCCGCGAAATACAGATTGGTCTGCCCAGCGAGGACGTGAACGTCTACGAGAACGGTCTGCCTGCCGTCTACTCCACTTCCGTGCACAAACTCTCCGCCCATTGGCGCAACGACGCCAGCCTCGGTTCCACGGGACTGCTCTCTCCCTCGGAGTCCGCCATCACCACGGGCAACATTGCCTATGCCGTGACCGCCTTCAGCGACCTCGGCCAAAAGGACTTCCACGGCAAGGTGAACTACCACGTGAACCACTTCGGCATGCAGAACCTCGACCTCGCCTTCAGCGGCGGCATCGGCAACAACTGGCTCTACAATGCCGGCACTTACCAGAACTTCGACCCGGGAAGCTTCAAACTGCAGTTTACCGACTATGCCGACCGCACACAGATTTACCACGCCGGTCTCACCCGCATCCTGGGCGGCGGCAAGGGCTACATCTCACTTCAGTATAAACACGCCAACAGCAAAAACCCCGGCAACTTCGCCAACGCCGCTCCCTTCCAGTACGTGGGCGACGGCTCCATAAAGAAAGTGAACGGCTTCCGCCCGGGCAACGACTCTTACGTGCCCTACAACGGCGCGTTTACCTACACCGACATCATGACGGGCGAGAAGAAGACGTGGAACTTCAACAAAGGCAGCGAGAACCGCTCACACGAAGTGGCACTGCTCTCCAACTACACGTTCGACAACGGACTGCAGTGGAAGTTCAACGCCAAACTCCTCTACGCCCCCGTGGCCAACTACGTGGACTTCGGCGGAAGCACCATCAGCGAGGTGACGGCTGCCGACGGCTACACCATGGAGAACGGCGAGGCCTATGAAGGACTCATCGAAGGCCGACGCACCTGGCTCCACTTCGGCAAGGTGACGAGCGGCATGTTCACCACGGAACTCAACAAGCAACTGGGCAACCACGGCGTGCGACTCGGACTCAACGAGTGGTACTACCACCTCAACTACCACTCTTCCTCCCTTCAGTGGACAGGCACGGTAGGCGCCTACCCCAACGTGCTCTACACCACCGCCGTTGACCCCACCGACCCCACGCTCACGCCGAAGCGCACGCAGACCTACGGTTTCAACGAACTCTCACCCGAATACACCAAGGGCAGCGAAAACAAACTCGCCGTTTACCTCACGGACAACTGGAAGGTCAACGACAAACTGAAGCTCTACTACGGCGCACGCCTTGAATACTACCGCATGTCGGCCGACCAGATTTCGGCTTCGCGCTTCCAGGGCTTCCACATCGGCGACTTCAACACCTACTCACGCGACGAGAACGGCAGCATCGTGGCCACCGCCCACAGCATACATCCCGCCAACGTGACGAAAAACAAGCTCAACTACGCCGCCACGGCACAGCTCACCTACGACGTGGCGAAGGGCTTCGGCATCATGGCCGACGGTACCGTTGCCACACGCTACCCGCGCATCAGCGACTATGCCGGCACCGGCCCCACGGAAGAGCAGTACAAGCGCGTGACCATCCCCCTCGTGCGCGGAGGCATCTACTACAAGAACAAATGGCTCGACCTCTCTTCCATGGTCACCTACATTGCCAAGTCGAACAACATCGACCAGCAAAACCTCACCAAGCCCGGCACAAGCGAGGGTAAGACGGTGCTCCTCATCTACAACATACAGACCATTGGCTGGACCACCACGGCTGAAGTGAAGCCCTTCAAAAACTTCTCGCTCCACGCCCTCTTCACCTACCAGAAGCCGGTCTACAAGAACTACAATGCCAGCGTGACGTTCAGCGACGGACAGCAGATGTCGGTCAACGCCAACAACATGATTGTGAAGGAGATTCCGCAGATTCTCGTGGAACTCGACCCGAAGTACAACATCACGAAGGACCTCAACATCTGGCTCAGTTTCCGCTACTTCGGCAAGACCTACGCCAACCTCCAGGAAGCGCTCTACTTCAACGGCCACTGGGAAACCTTCGGCGGCATCAACTGGAACGTCAACAAACGCCTGAGCGTAGGCGCCAGCGTGATTAACTTCCTCAACCAGACGGGCGCAAAGGGCACCATCAGCGGTTCGGAACTCATCACGAAGGACAATGCCGGACAGTATGCCGGAAAGTACATGAGCGGCAGCTACCTGCGTCCGTTCACCGTAGAGTTCAGCGCAAGCTTCAAATTCTAACCCACTCGCACCGATAGGCGCACTTGAAAGAAAACACCACACTTCAACAGAATAACCCCAACCATGAACATCTTCAGCCAACTCCACAGCAAGGCACCCAAGCTCATCGCACTGGGAAGCCTCATCGCACTCACTGCCAATGCGCAGACCATCCGCGTAAGCACCGACAAGACGGACCTCGTGATGAAAGTATCGCCCAAAGGCCGCCTCTACCAGACCTACTTCGGCGACAAACTCAAAAACGCCGCCGACTACGACCACATCACCTGGAACACCTACGCCGCTTCCGACGGCTCCGTGTCGACCCGCGGCCATGAGGTCTATGCCGGCTCGGGCAACGAGGACTACTTCGAGCCCGCCATCGCCATCACCCACGCCGACGGCAACATGACGACGTACCTCAACTACAAGTCGTCCGAAACGAAGGCCATCGACGGAGGCACGGAAACCATCGTCACGCTTCAGGACGCACAGTACCCCGTCACCGTAAAGCTCCACTACGCCGCCTACACCAAAGAGAACGTCATCAAGGCATGGACCGAGATTGAGCACAAGGAGAAGCAGCCCATCACGCTTTGGCGCTACAGCAGCACGATGCTCTACTTCAACGCACCGAAGTACTACCTCACTTCCTACCACAGCGACTGGGCACGCGAGGGACAGCCCGAAACGAAGCAGCTCACTGCCGGAAAGATGGTGATCGACACGAAGCTCGGCACCCGCGCCGCCATGCACACCGAACCGTTCTTCGAACTCGGCCTCGACGCTCCGGCTCGTGAAAACGAAGGCAACGTGGTGCTCGGCACCATAGGCTGGACGGGCAACTTCCGCTTCACCTTCGAGGTGGACAACGTGGGCGGACTCCGCGTGATTCCCGCCATCAACCCCTACGCCTCCGACTATAAGCTGAAAGCCGGCGAAACGTTCACCACACCCGAATTCATCTTCACCACCAGCACCACCGGCACAGGCCAAGCAAGCCGCAACCTCCACGACTGGGCACGACGCTACCAGGTAAACATGGGCACGGGCGACCGCCTCACGCTGCTCAACAACTGGGAGAACACGGGCTTCGACTTCAACCAGAAGAGCCTTGCCGAACTCATGAAGGACGCCAAGGACCTCGGCGTGGACATGTTCCTCCTCGACGACGGCTGGTTTGCCAACAAATATCCGCGTAAGGACGACCATGCCGGACTCGGCGACTGGGACGTGACGCACTCCAAGCTCCCCGACGGCATTCCCGGCCTCGTGCGCGACGCAAAGGCAGCCGGCGTGAAGTTCGGCATCTGGGTGGAACCCGAAATGGTGAACCCCAAGAGCGAACTCTTTGAGAAGCACCCCGACTGGGTAATCCAGCAGCCCAACCGCGAGACTTACTACTACCGCAACCAACTCGTGCTCGACATTTCCAACCCCAAGGTGCAGGACTACGTGTTCGGCGTGATTGACCGCATCATGACGGAGAACCCCGAGGTGGCTTACTTCAAGTGGGACTGCAACAGCCCCATCACCAACATCTACTCGCCCTACCACAAGGCCAACCAGGGCAATTTCTACATTGACCACGTGCGCGGCGTGTATGCCGTGATGCAACGCGTAAAAGCCAAATATCCCAATCTGCCCATGATGCTCTGCTCGGGCGGCGGCGGACGTATGGACTACGAAGCGCTGAAGTATTTCACCGAGTTCTGGTGCTCCGACGACACCGACCCCTACGAACGTCTCTACATCCAGTGGAGCCTCTCGAAGTTCTTCCCCGCGAAGACGATGGGTGCGCACGTGACGAACTGGAACAAAAACACGAGCGTGAAGTTCCGCACCGACGTGAGCAGCATGTGTAAACTCGGTTTCGACATCGACCTCAAGCCGCTCAAGGGCACTCCCGACTACGAGTTCGTGCAAGGCGCCGTGAAGAACTGGCTACGCCTTAAGCCCGTAATCCTCGACGGCGAGCAGTACCGCCTCGTTTCGCCCTACGAGGGCAGCCACTGCGCGGTGAACTACGTGTCAACGGACAAGAGCCACGGCGTGGTATTCACCTACAATCTCCATCCGCGCTACAAGGAGCCTTCGCTCAACGTACGCATGCAGGGTCTCGACCCCTCGCGTCAGTACACGGTGGAAGAGATTAACCTCATGCCGGGCACGCAGTCGGCGTTTGACTTCAACGGCAAGCAGTTCAGCGGCGACTACCTCATGAAAGTGGGTCTCAACATGCTCACACCCGACGAAGGCACGAGCCACGTGTTCGAACTCAAGTAAAAGACACGCACACTCGTACGCATTAGATTCCATATATAGAAGAAGCAGGAGACGAACCCCGCACGTCGGGTGTTTGTCTCCTGCTTTGCTTTGTGTTATCTTGTTGACGTTATAAGAGCACTGCGCATGGGGGGGGGGCGATAGCGCATGGGGGTCAAGACTCCAGTCTTGACGCTCTACACGGGTTTATAAAACGGTTGCACGCACTATAGCACGCCTTGCGCCATCATGGCGTGAGCCACCTTCATGAAGCCTGCCACGTTGGCGCCTCGCACGAAGTTGATGTAGCCGTCTTCCTGTCCGTAGCGCACGCACTGGTCGTGAACGGACGACATGATGTGGTGCAGGCGTTCGTCTACTTCCTGTTCGGTCCAAGAAATGTGCATGGCGTTCTGCGTCATTTCCAAGCCGGACGTTGCTACGCCGCCGGAGTTGACAGCCTTGCCGGGAGCAAAGGGTGTGCGGTGGGCAATGAAGTAGTCCACGGCCTCAGCGGTGCAGCCCATGTTGCTCACCTCTGCCACAAGCTTCACGCCATTTGCCACGAGGGCTTCGGCATCGTGCGCGTCGAGTTCGTTCTGCGTGGCACAAGGAAGGGCTATGTCCACCTGCTGCTCCCAAGGCTTCTTGCCAGGGAAGAAGGTGGCTTCGGGGTAACGCTCGGCATAGGGCGCCACAATGTCGTTGCCCGAGAGGCGGAGCTCAAGCATATAGTCTATCTTCTCGCCGCTCACGCCCATGGGATCGTAGACGTAGCCGTCGGGACCGCTCAGTGTGACCACTTTGGCGCCCATCTCGGTGGCTTTCTTGGCTGCGCCCCAAGCCACGTTGCCGAAGCCGGAGATGGCCACGGTCTTGCCCGCGATGTCCATACCGTAGTCGGCGAGCATCTGCTTCACGAAGTAGAGGGCGCCAAAGCCGGTGGCTTCAGGACGGAGGAGTGAACCGCCAAACTCAAGGCCTTTGCCGGTGAATGTGCCGGTGTGTTCGCGCGTGAGTTTCTTGTACATGCCGAACATGTAGCCAACCTCGCGGCCGCCCACGCCGATATCGCCTGCCGGCACGTCCTGGTCGGGACCGAGGTTGCGCCAGAGTTCAAGGATGTAGGCCTGGCAGAAACGCATGATTTCCTGTTCGCTGCGTCCGCGCGGAGCAAAGTCCGAGCCGCCTTTCGCACCGCCCATGGGAAGTGTGGTGAGGGCATTCTTGAAAGTCTGTTCGAAACCGAGAAACTTGAGGATACTGAGGTTTACGGAAGGATGGAAGCGCACGCCGCCTTTATACGGGCCTATGGCGTTGTTGAACTGCACGCGGTGGCCGAGGTTGACGTGCACTTCGCCGTCATCGTCGGTCCAAGGCACGCGGAAGGTGATGATGCGGTCGGGCTCAACGAGACGTTCCACGAGTTTCACGCGTTCGAACTCGGGATGCTCGTTGTAGATGTCCTCAATGGAAAGGAGCACTTCGCGCACGGCCTGCAGGTATTCGGATTCGCCCGGATGCTTGGCTTCAAGATGCTGAAGGATGAGATCTGTTTTCATGTGAATAGGTAGAATGATAAGGTTCGAGATATATTCGGTTAGTTTGTTGTTCTGCACAAATGTAAGCAATAATGCCTTACTTCGCCAAGCTCTTCAGCGCGAAAAACGAGGAATGTGCCGAAGAACATGACTTTTTGAGCAAAATGTCAGATTCTTTTCCGTTCACCGCCCTCCATTGAGCCGACATGTGTAAAAAAACTTGAGCAGTTTTTGATTCGAGAATCATGTAACGCATTCATCAACGACGGGC
>CAVJJO010000110.1:0-8426 GCA_963649665.1 Bacteroidaceae bacterium
TTCGACACGTGCAAGCGTTGGTCAACTTATTGTTATCCAACGACTTGCATTTTAACAACGCACTTGATTCTGCTAATTTAAGGTTTATAGCTACTGCCATATATCGTTTGAGATTTCAGTTGATAGTAGTCGAGTCTTTCATACATTCCATCTTCATACTTTAGGTTCTCGACTGGCCTGAATAGTTTTGTATCAGCAGAAATGCCAAGATAATAATCGTACTCACCTATTTCATTCTTCTTTCTGAAGATATAGCCTCCGTATTGCGTTCCATTGTCAGAGTTTTCCGTCTTACTATCCACCCAACCCGACAATAACGCACCATTATTCTCAAAATTGAGCTTTATCTTCTCCGTACTGTAAGGCTTGCGGGTGAGCCAGTTGCGTACTTTATTATATAGTGGGGTCACTATATCCAATGCGAGCCACGCTTCACGTAGCTTGGCATCAAACTCGTTGTCCTTGTCTGCCTCTTCTCCACTTCCTCAACGGTTTGATGAAATGCTGCAGAGCCTTGTAGGCATCAAGGAGATTCTTTATAATGGCTGTCTCTTCGTCAGACTGGCTGATGTTTCCGTGTTTGCCGGAAAGGATATCATTAGCTGCAACGTATGCCATCTCAATCTGGGTAAACAGATTTATTCGTTGTTCGCCGTCACGGTCGTAAGCACCCAGTTGCTGGTAGTAATTCTGAATTGTATGTTCTTCATCGACAAGGGAATTAAGATAGGCTACGGAGAAACTCTTGGCTGTTTTGAACAGCTTGTTTATACGCTCGTTATACAGTTCCGGCTCACGGCGTTCCTTGGCTGTGGGAGTGGCATTGCGGCGCAGCTCTTGCTTGATGGCAGATGTATATACGTCATATTGCCCGAACATCTGTTGGGAGATGTTGGTGAGCCCAAGGTCATTGCTTATGTAGATATGTTCCGTATCGTACATGTCAATATTGAGAAGAAGGTTTTTGAGAGAATCTCCTTCATCGCCGCTTAATACCTTTTTCAGAGATTCACATGCATCTTTTATTGCTTTCACCATCTCCTCGTCACTGGCAAACTCGTCCGGTAGCCAAGACAGGGCGACTCTGTCGCTCAATATCATCTTGTACAACGGCTTCAGCAATGGCAAACGGGCATCACGGTGCTGCTGGTTGTACAGGTTTACGAACTCGTTGATGCCCTGAAGCTTTGTGCCGTCTTCCAAAGTTCTTCCGCCTATAATGTAGTTGTAAACCGCTATCTGCTCTTGGGTCAAAGTCTTGGTAAAATAGTCAAGCTGGAACATGTCGGCCAACTGTACTACATTGAGATACTCGGAGAAGGACTGCTCTATTTCTGCAAAATGCTGATGTACATCACTGTCTGCAATTCTGGCGAAAGACTTCATGTTGTCCAAAAACGTCGGAAGATTCTCATGGATGAGTCTGTAGGCGATGGCAGTGGACTTTGCCTCGTCGGAATACATGTTCTTTCGGTTCTCGTTGAACCCCGTAAAATAGGTAGTAAACTTGCTGAAGTTGGCTACAAACTTCTTTTCATCTTTGTCTGTAACGAAATTGGGCAGATGCTTCTGGATGAGTTCTTTCTTGAACAGGTCGCCATACGAGCCGCCCTTTTTGAATGCGTCTACTATCTGCTTGCGCAGAATCGCCTTCACCTTGTCGAAGTCGTTTTCATCCCGGTTGGGATTGCCGGCCAATGCAGCATACTTCTTAAGGTCTTCTATGCTAAGAGTCAGACCTTCAAGGCACATTCTGATAAACGCCTTGTGGTATGAGTCTATGATGTCCTTCACCTTTTTGTACTCTTCGGCACGCGTTTCGTCTTGGGCTATAAGTCCTTTCTTCTGAATGTTTTTGAGGGTATCGCCCACGGGCTTTAGTTCGAATCTCAAGGTTTTGCTTAGGGAATATAATCCAGTCAGTTCGCTTATTTGTTTCATAGTAGTTGTTATTTATAGTGGTTGTTGTTTGTCGTTTTGGGTGTCAGCCGAGGAATTGGCTACGATAGCTCTCAATCGCTTCTTTTGGCGTGCTTCGCGCAAACGTATAGGGAAAGAATCGTGATGGTACATAAAAAACGGTTTAAGGTTTTGCTTGTTGACAAATGTACGGAATATTTATTGACGTGTCAAAAACAAGTCAAGGAAAACAACTATCGACTTTAGATTAAGGACGCTGCGCATTTTTTTACCGAGGGGGGAAGGCAAGAACGTGTAGGGCGAAGCGCACAGCGGGGGTGAGACTCTTGTAAACGAACAAAGGCAGCATGCTTGTGAGAGCATGCTGCCTTTGCTGAATGATTGCCTAAAAAAGCGGGTTTAGCGGACGAGTTTCTTTTTCCCGTTGACGATAAACACGCCGTGGGCGGGCTTTGTCACCTTTCGGCCTTGCAGGTCGTACACTTCGTCGGGCTGCGTGGAGGGCGTGGTGGAAATGCTTTCAATGGCCGTTTGGATGTCCGTCGGTTCAATGTACCATTGCGATGCACCGGCGTCGGAAGTCCAGGGCACGAGCTTCAGGCTTCCGTCGAGATGGATGGCCGGATAGGAAGCATTGGAAGGGGTGGAGCAGACGAAGGCGCTTTCGCCGTTTACCTTCGATACTACGCGGTAGAGCGCTGCCGACTGGGCGGAGGCGGTCACGGGAAGCGTGTTGTATACGGCGGGCGTGCTGCCTACGTAAATGCCGGCGTTGTCGTTGTAGATGTTCCAGCAACCGGTGGCGCCGTCGTCCTTGAAGGAAAAGAGCAGCGACTGGTCTTGCTCGTCGTAGTCCTTCACGCTCAAGCCTGCGGCCGATGCCGAAAGATATTTCTTGCCGCCGCGTGCCGTGTTGTAAGCGCGATACTTCACCTTGTTGCTCAACTGAACGGTCGGCACTTCTTCTACGGCTTTGTTCACGGCCTCGTAGTTTGCCTTGGTGGGTTCGTCGGTGAACTGCTCATAAGCCTTTGAAACGCCGTCGGTGGCATTCTTGTCGTAGTTGCCCACAAGGTTTCCGCTGTTGTCGAGGACGGTTTTCACTATCACCTCGGACCCTTCCTTAGTGAGCGACATACGGTCCACGTCGGCTTTGTAGGTGTAGACGCTGTCGGTGATGGTTTCGAGAGAGTAGTTCTTGTACACGATGGTGTAGTCGCCGCCGAATGTGCTTTCTTCGTAGACGAACGCCAGCGTGTTGTTGCGCTGCCAAGCCATGGTGGAATAGGCGGAGCCAATGTAGCTTGCCTGGTGATGGCCGTCCCAGTTTTTGGCGATGGAGTCGGCATTCACGAAGTCGGTGAGCGAGGAGAGTTCCTTATAGTAGATGCCCACGTTGCTTCGTCCGTCGCCCATCGGCACGGACTGAAGGAGCAGGAACACGTCCTTGCCGTCCTTCTTGCGCTGTGCGGGAAGTACCATCACTTCGCCGTTGCATGAGTTTCCGGCAGCCACTACACCTTGGTTGCTTGCACCGGAGAATGCCACGTTGCCCCAGGAGCCTTCGGCCTTCTCGCTATTGGTGAAGTGGAACACGTTGTAATAGCGTCCGCCGTACACGCGTGAGGAGCAGAGCACCGAACCGTCGGGGAGTTCTTCAGCCTTGGGCTCGTCGGCTCCCGATGGAACGGGAGCTACGTTCACGCCGCCGAGCACCTTCCATGAATCGCCGAAGTTGTCGGAGTAGAGCACATAGTTTTTGTTTACGTTGTTCACGTCCTTAAGCAGCACGGAACAATAGAGGCGATAGGCGCTGCCCACCTTCACCGTGCGGCTCTGGAAAATGCGTCCCGAACCCACAAACATGCTCTTTGCCGTGCCGATACGGCAAGTGTCGAACTGCGAATAGATGCTTTCGGAAATGTCGGTCGGTTCGCTCCAGGTCTGGCCTCCGTCGTCGCTGTAGAAGCGTGCTATGGCCTGATGTTTGGTGCGGGTGCCGTTGGGGAACATGACGTTGCCCGAGCACGAGAGCAGCAGCACGCGGTCGCTCTCGCTGTCGGCCACGATGCAGGGGTCGCCGAAGCCCGTGTTCATCAACACGCTCGTGTCGGTATACTTCTCGCACGACACAAGCGTTTTCGGTGCGGTCCATGTGGCGCCGTTGTCCGTGGAGTAGGCATAGCGGAGGTCGAGTTTGCCGGAACCGATGTCGCCGCCCGAGTAGCGGTAGTCTGCCACGGCAACCAGCGTGCCGTTCTTTGCTTGCGCCACTGCCGGAATGCGGTAGACCACCTTGTAGTCGCTCTTCGACGTGTCGTAGATGAAGAGGTTGGTCTGCGGTTCTTCGGGCACCGTGCTTTTCTCCACTTTCACATAGAAGTTGCTCACCTCTATGCCCTTGTTTTCGCCCGAGAGGATGAACTCTGCCGTGCGTTTGTTGAGGCCGCTTAAGGAAGCGTGCTGTGTGGCGGACGAAGTGGAGTAGGACGCATCGCCCACCTTGAGCGTAAGGGTGCTTGTGTTGTTTGCCACGTTGGCAAAGTCGAACTGATAGCCCGTCACCACATAGCCTGAAGGTGCGGTGAGCTTATAGGTGCACGAGTTGGACGTAGAGCCCACATAGAGCGTCAGGTTGTCGCCGTTTGACGCCATGTTGTTGTAGGCGCACGAAAGGGAAAGTTGCGGGTCGGTGGCGGTGCTGGTCCACTGCGAATGGAAATTGCCGCCTTGGTTGTTGAACGTGCCTGTGCTGATGGCCACCTTTATTCCGTCGGGCTCATCGGTGGGAGAGTAGTTGGCGCTCTGCACGCTCACCACGAAGTCGGAAATGATGACGGGCTCGTTGTTTCCGCTTAGGGTGAACGAAGCCGTTTGGGCGTTCAGGTCCTCCACAGTCAGCGTCTGCGCTGTGGCCGACGTGCTGTGTGCCGTGCCCGCCACGGTGATGGTTTTGGCGTTGGCCGTGCCCGTGGTGGAAGAGTTGGCGTATTTGAAGGAGTAGCCGGTAATCACGTAGCCCGAACCGGCATTGATGGTGTAGACGCTCGATTTGGCCTGGCCGGAGTAGAGCACAATGTTGGAGCCGTCCTTCGTCATGTTGTTGGCAGGGCAGGAGAGGGTGATTTGCGGATTCGTCCTCGTGCTGGTCCACAACTTGTTGAACGAGCTTGAGGGATTGGCATACGCTCCAGTCTGCATGGACAGAGTGACGTCGCCCTTGAAATCGGGCAGTTCCTCCACGTCGGGCGCATCGACAATGGCAAACTGGCATCCCGTGTCGGTACGGTCGGTGCCCGTCTGTCCGCTGCTCCAATTGTAGACGGCGGCGCTGTTCGTCTGGTTGAGCTGCACCTTTCCGCTCGAAATGATGAACGTGCCGGCGGAGTTGGAGTAGCTCAGCGTCCATCCTGCGGAGGGTTCGGCGGTGGCGGTGGAAACGGCGGCGTCGTACGACGCCGCCGGGCTGATGTACGATTCGTCGGCGCGGTTTACGATGTTGTAGGTGTTGTCGCTACGCTTCACGAATTTCCACATGGTGGCGGCGTAGCGCGTGTTCGTTCCGCCTTGCAGCTGCTTGCCAGCGCCTTGCGAGGTGAGGTATTTGCTGCCGCGGTTGGGCGTATAGAGTTGGTACCAGTGCTCCTCTTCTTCCGTTGAAGCAAGCGGAAGGTTTATTTTGGGCAGCACGGCGTCGACGGCAGTCTGATAGGCTGAGGCTTTTGCGGTGAAATCCTCATTGGTGGCGTTGTCCTTCGCCAGGAGCGAGTAGCCCTCTTCAACCAGCGTGCGCAAGTTGGAAGTGTTTTCCTGGGTGTATTGCCCCACGCCGTTGCCCACGGGCAGACTCTCGGCAGTGCCGATGGTGGAATAGAGTGCTGTGCGTGCATCGAACGTGGCGATGCGTGCGTCTGCGTCGGCATCGGTTGTCGCCACCGTGCCGTTGCCGATGGCTTCGGCAAAGGTCTGCGAGAGCTTGGCGTAGCCACGCCCCGTCATGTAGCCGTTGGCGAAGTAGTCGGCGTTGATCACGCCGTCCTTCTCCAGTGCGGTGTAGGAACCCTCCACGTAGTCCACGTTGTCCATCTCTTCGGCCAAAGCCTTGATGGCGGCATTGTACTTTGTGGTGTAGGACGTGTTGATGTCGGCCGTGTTGGAGGGATAAACGGCAAAGAGCTTGATGGTAGTCTTGGGGGCGAGCGAACGGATGGAGTCGACCACCGCCTTGTAGGAAGTCGTAAAAGCGGTCACGCTCGTTTTGCTGGCGGCTTCCTTATAACCTAAGGTGACGCACACCATCTTGGGCTCTTCATTGTCGGTGCGGCCCTTGAAGATGTTCTTCAGCATGGACTTCATGGTGCCGAGGTCGATGCCCTGATAGCCCCAGCTGCCGCCGCGCTGCTTTACGTGTGAGGAGTGGAGCAGTTCGTGCCAATCGTTGCCGTCGTCGCCAAGCACGAGAATGTCGTCGGCCTTAACGGGGTAGCCCGCAAAGTAAGTGTTGCGCATGCCGGCAATGCCTCCAAGGCCTCCGTTTTGGTCGGTTGCCGTGTCGGGATAGACGCAAGAGGCGTTCGTGCCCACGTAGGGCGCTATCTTCTTGCACCAAGTGCGGTAGCCCGCCATGGTAAGGTGCGTGCCGTCGTAAGAGATGGTCTGCGAAGCTATCCCCTTGAGGTCGTCGTAGAAGTCGATGTAGGTGACGCCGGGAAATTCGCTGCAAATCTTTTTCAGGCTATCGTTGGTCACGGGCACGTCGTTGACGTTCTTGATGCCGTTGGTGGTGCAGGGAAGGATGCTCTGCACATAAACCTGCGTGGAGGGACTTTCCTTCCTCAGCCGCTTCACGGCTTTCCGCACGTTGTTGGCCACGAACGCCGGCGAGTTCATGCCGCTTGTGCCCAGGTCGTTGGTTCCCATCATAAGGAACACTTTGGCGGGCCGTCCGGCCAGGATGGTTTCGAAATGTTCGAGCATGATGGGAGTTTCGGCTCCGTTCACGCCGCGGTTCACCACATTGGAGTCGGCGAAGGCTTCCCACCATTCGTGCATGTTGGTGATGCTGTTTCCGAAGAACACGATGCTCTTGGAGTTGACTGAATGCGTTTTGAATCCATCGTAGCGATGCTTGCGGAAGGGCACGCCCTGCGCAAACGCACTCGTGGCAGCCAAAGCTGCGCCTAAAACGACAAGTAGAGTTTTACGCATAAGATAAAGGTATGTTTTGCATAGAAATGAAAGGGAGGCCTTGGTGGAGGACATATATTAATAACTGAAGTTTCGGATTTAGTGACAAGTAAAAAATAACTTGCGCATTTATTCAAGTGGTGCTTGCGGCAGGTACACAAACGGAGTATTTCCGTTTTAAATTCCGTTTAAGTTCCGCGGATAATATAATCATCGGAATGTAGACGGAACTCAGACGGAACTTATCCGTTTAAATTCCGCGGATAATCTTCGTAAGGCCGCCCTCTTCAGTCAAGACTGGAGTCTTGACCCCCATGCGCTTCGCACCATCTTCCTAAATCAGAAACTTGAATTAATAAGGTATAGCGGTTCTTGCCACACGGAGCAACCTCGCTTCCATTCGTTTTTGATTAAGATTTTGTTCAAGAAATAGCGTTCATGCATTTCTCCGCAAAGCTACGAATTTCTTTTACAAACACTTGGCGGTAATGGTTATGTTGCATAACACCCTTTGTGCAGAAAAACGTTGCACGGCTCAGAAAACTTACGGACGGTTCGTAAATAACGATTCTTGTGTTTCGAAGGTGCCTATCCGCAAACAGCCACATGGACTAAGCTCAGTCCTCCTCCTGCGAGTGTTAAATCTGTGACTTTTTATTGACAACGGGGCTGCTCGAAATAGAAAAGAGAACGGGTGTTTTTGAAGCTGTGAATGCTTCGTTTGTCCACTCCAAGGCGGCTCGTAAAAAATGCAAGGCAGCCCAAAATGTTGGGCCTAAGGGGAGTTTTTCCTGGATGCCTTGGAGTTTTGGCAAGAAAGGGGGCATTTTAGGCTTCGTTGTGGAGCATTTCGCGGAATTGCGTGAAACGTATTCTTGTAAAATGGAAAAGCATTCAATAAACCGCAATTCCGTAAGCGCTGAAAATCGCGTATTTGCGGGCGACTGGGCGGCCGGTGAATTCTACGCGATTTTCAGCGTGTTAAATTTCTGCTTGGGGAGTGACAGAAAGCGCCTGTGTGTGGAGGTCGATACTTCTCTCGCGCATCGCTCGAAGAGGCCGCGAAAGAGCGTGACGTTTTGGAAACGTCACCCCCATAGGCGGATTGAAACGTCCGCGCGTGGGCGAGTCAAACACCGCCATGAGTGAGCCAAGCGCCGCACAAGAGCGCAGTCTTTTGCGTGGCTTCCTTCATGCGCACCGCCATCAAACATTACAAATGTTCAAGTAAGTGAATGTCAAAAAATAACTTGGGCAGTTTTTGGTTCGAGAAATGTGCCACGGCGGGCTGAAAGCCCAACCTGCGCCTAGCCCAGGGC
>CAVJJO010000111.1:0-8366 GCA_963649665.1 Bacteroidaceae bacterium
TTAAACGAGAACGGGCTGAAAGCCCAAAAGCGCCTAGCCCAGGGCAACGCCCTGGGGGAAAGATGTAGCGAGAATGCGCCCTGAAAGGGCAAAAGCATTCCTGAACATCACACGCTTTTGCCCTTTCAGGGCGCAATGCCGCAGGTAATCGGTACCCAGGGCGTTGCCCTGGGCTAGGCGCAGGTTGGCCCTTCAGGCCGTTTTTCTCTAAATAAGCAACTTGAATATTGCGCTGCAACTCATTTATTCTCAAACCTCACCAATCTTCCCTATAATGAAACACCTCCTCTTCGCCACCGTCCTCCTTCTCGGCTCGCTCTTCGCAGCAAGCTGCGCAGACGACACCGCCGACGACGGACGCGGCACGGACTCCACACCGAAGCCCATACAGATAAGCCTTGCTCTCGCTGCCAACAATCCCGCGCAGCTCCGCAACTCGCGTTCGTGGACCTATGACAACGAAGCGGCTGAAGGGGAGAACATTCAGTCGGGCTTCGTGGTGATGCTCGACGCCAACCGCACCGTGGAGCAGATTTTCTACACCAACCCTTCAAGCGAGAAGAAGGATTCCACCAGCGTCGACCTCCAGACTTCTACGGGAAGCTCGCTGGTAAACACCACCACGGGTATCAAGACGTTCATCTCCTTTGCCAACATCACCATCGACCAGATTAACCAGATTATCGCCGACCGCGTAGACGACCAGCGCTTCAAGATAGAAGTGGGAAAGGACATGCCCACCGCCGCCGACTCCATCATCATCATGAACCTCGGTTTCCCCGTGCGGGCCGGCAAGTTCAACACCACGAAGCCCTCCACCACCAACGGCATTCCCATGACGGGCTTCCACAGCGTGGTGCTCCGCGAACAGGACGACGGCAAGACGCGTTACCTCTACGTGGAACGCATGGTGGCGAAGCTTCAGTTCAACTTCACCAATGCGCTCGGTTCTGCCGTGACCATCGACAAGCTGGAGATAGACCACCTCACCGACGACGCCGCCGACGACACGGAGACCACCCGCGCTCCCGGCAACCTTAAAGCCTTCCCCTATCCCGAAACGCCTATTGCCGGTACGCACGTGACCGTCACGCCCAACCTCACCGATGCCGCCACCACGAGCGTACACTCCTATGACGTGAACAAAACGCTTGCCAACGGCGAGAAGGCCACGTTCACCATCTACGTCAACGAGACCGACGTGCCGCAGAACAGTTTCAAGCAGTTCGGCATCAACGTGCATCTCACCCTTGCCGACGGCACCACGAAGCAGGAGCGTTACGCCCTCGTGACGAACACCAACGGCGAGTGGGACTACATAGCCCGCAACGACTGGCGCATCATCCCCATCACCTTCCAGGACTACCGCCTTCAGCTCGTGCCGCGCGACTATCCCCCCATCGGCGTACTTCCCTCGTCGGTGAAGGAACAGGACGGCCGCTACGTCTGCACCTTCTACGCCGACGGCGACTTCCACCTCATGCCGCAGCTCGTGCGCTACAGCGACGGTTCGGTGGTGGAAAACTGGACGGGCAGCAATGCCACCTGGGAAACGACAGCCGACAACACCTATCTCTACGAAGAGCGCCCCTACTGGCATTCTCTCGGCGGTTACATTCACGGCACTTTCGCCAAAGGCGCTTCCGGCAGCTCCACCCACTTCCTCACCCTCACCTGCCAGCCCCAGGACGGTGTGGCACGCCGCTACGTGGCGCCGGTGATCATCAAAAAAGAATAGAACAGAAAGAAATCAAGCGAAGCGCATGTGAGGCGTAGCGCATGGGGGTCAAGACTCCAGTCTTGACTGCTCTACACGCAGTCACGGACTGTTTAGCGTGGCTGCGCCTTACATGGGGGTGACGTTTTCAAAACGTCACGCTCTACACGGCCTCACGGAGGCTTCTTCGTGGCTTCGCTTTATATATTCGCGCTTATCTGTCAAGACTAGAGTCTTGACCTCCATGCGCTTCGCTCCATGCGCTTCGCCCCATGCGCTGGCGCCTTTATACCCTGACTCACCCCACATCTACCAGAAACAAAAAAAGAACTACCCATATGACAATGCGTTATTCTCTTCAAAGCCACACGCTGCGCTTCGCCATGGCGAGGCTTTTGTTGTGTATAGTCTGCTTCGCGGGAGGATTTCTTGCCGCAAGCGCCGACGACTTTAAAGTGACGGAGACCGATCCCTTTGGAGGCCGTGTCCAGGCCAATATCACGGCCTCCGGCAAAACGGCCACCATTCCCCTCTCGTCCGTCAACGACTTCTACGGGCCTTGCTACATGCGCATTGTGCTTGTGGACATCAAAACGCTCCAGCCGCTCTACGAAGCTTCCAAGACGTGCTTCAGCTTCGACGGAAATAAAGCCAATCTTTTCCAACAAACCGATTACGGACTCATTGAGTTCCCGCGTCATGGCTATACAACAAACTGCGAGAACGTGACGCTCACCTTGCCCGACGGCAAAGCGTGGACCGACGTGATGGTAGCGGTGCTCTATCGCAAATTGGACATCTCCACCCAAACGGGCAACAACAACTATATTAAGGAACAGAATGCCGCCCACCAAATCGGCATTCAGGGAACCACCTACACCGCCAAAGATGACGGCGTGTCGTTCTCGTCGTCCGCAATGAACATCCTGTCCGACCCCACGACGTTCGCCGGCGTGCTGTTCTACACCATCAACCTCACCGACACGCCCACGAAGAGCTATTTGCCCTACAAGGGCATCGCTTCGCAGACCGGCGACTTCGAAACCAACGCCGAAGGCCTTCAGCGCCAACGTGCCCACAAGTGGGAATATACGCTCTATGTGGAGAAGAAAGCGGGCAACCAGGTGACGCTCAAGTCGCCGATTCAAGACAATAGCGACCTTGAATACGACATCTATTGGCGATGGTACGACAACAACACGTTCCGCGCCAATGACCAACTCTCAGCCTACTCCACTTCCTCGAAGTTGAACGGCAACTTCTGCGCCGACGAGAACGGAAAGTCCATCGGTCTGGTCTACTACGACTACACCAAGCAGGAAAAAGCTTCCTACGCAAACTTCGCCGCCGCCACCTACACGCTTCCCGCCGACGTGAGCGACTGGACGGGAGCTGACATTGCCGTGGACTGCAGCCGCTACTGCGACCATCTCGAGACGCCCTACATCTGGCGCGAGCCTACCGTGTCGATGCGCTACATCTTCCACATCCGCCCCGCGGAGGAGATAGCCGATAACATCAAGGCGGGCATAAAGAAGGGGACCTTCTACGAAAACAACCGTACGCTTACCGTGCCGGTGAAGCAGACGAGAACCGACGCCAACGGAAATGCCGTCTACGATGCGAGCACCTACGCCACGCTGCGCCTTGACGTGCGCGACATCAAGAACTACTGGTTCTATCCCTTCACGGTGAGCGACCCGTTCTCCACGGCCATCACCGACGCCAGTTTCTCTTCCACAATGGTTCAATGCCAGAGCGTGACGTGGAAGGTGATGACCCGCATCGACGGCGTGCTCTACGCCAAGGACATCGCCCCGGACTACTACAACAACTATCAAGGCGACGTGAAGTATGCCTACCACGACCTCAAACAAAACGAAGTGCTCGGCGAATACACTTGCGTAACCGACGCTTCGAAGTACAATGTGTCGACCCTCGAAACCGGCCGCGACTACACCATTGTGGTCTATGCCAATGGCAACTCCAACCAAAGTTCGCCCATTGCCCGCTTCGACGTTTATTTCGTGTCGGCTTCCGAGCCCCAGACCGACGCCACCATAGCCGAGCACCGCACCCTGCAGCACTTGGAGGACAACTACACCCGCGTGGGCCGTATTTCCTTCGACGACTACACGGGCATGACCTTCAACGCGCCCACCATAAACTATCAGTACGGCTACTCCGGCAGCAACTCCTACGACGGCCACCTCGCTTGGGACAACACATACTACGGACTCGTCTCGCCCGAACTTGCCACTTCGGGCTACGACAAAGGCCACACCTGGGATCCCGGCTTTTTGACACCCTTCCACGGTGAGTACATCCTGGTGAAGAGTGCGAACGTCAATGGTGTGTCCATGAACTACACGGACAAATATGTATGGTGGTACGGCAGTTCTCCCACGCTTTACGACCGCACCTACATCAACACCTCCGGCAAGCGCAGCGGCTACTTCATGTACATCGACGCTTCCGACGAAGCGCGCCCCATTGCCTCCCTCGACTTCGAAGCCAACCTCTGTGCCGGTGCCACGCTGATGTTCACCGCCAACGTGGCGGACTTGACCTCGGCAGCCGAACACCCGCAGCTGATGTTCAAACTCTACGGCCTCAAGACCGACGCCGACGGCAACGTCATCTCCCGCAACCTCGTGCAGACCTTTGCTTCGGGCGACTTCAGCAGTTTCGGCGCAAGCCAAAAAGGCGTGTGGTACCAGATCTTCGCCAAAACGTTCGTGCAGCCCGGCATTGAAGCCGACGAGTACCAGAAGTTCAGCGTGAGCGTGGTGAACGCCTGCAAGAACACCCAAGGTGCCGACTATGCCATCGACGACGTGCGCTTCTATGTGGCTAACGACCAGGTGGAAGTGCTTCAGAACTCCTCCGCCGAAGAAATCTGCCAGAAGAAGGACAACGGTGCCTACCTCAAGTTACGCATGGACTACAACATGGTGAAGACCTTCATGAACGTCACCGACCGCGGCAAACCCATCTACTTCCGCATCTGCGACGAAAGCGGAAAGCCCGTGGAAACGCAGTACCCCGAAGACGACAGACACAAGGTTCACGTCGATGCCGACGGCAACAAGTACTGCTCGTTCTTCCTCTCCTCCGCCGATGCCGACAACGCCGCCTACATCGACAACGACGTCTACGGCTACCGCCGCCTCATCCTTGCCGACATGTTCTTCGAACTCGACCCGCAGAAGAACTACTACATCAGCGTGGCGCTCCCCGCGGAGAAGTTCGATGCCGAAACGGGCACTTACACCTACACGCCCGACGCCTGGGGCGCGCCCAGCACCACCTGCTCCATCTACTCCACCATTGTGAGCATTGCCTACGAGGACTACGCCATCACCTCCACCAACGGTTCCGCCACAGGTACTTTCTTCGCAGAGTGCGGCGAGACGAGCATCAAGCTCGACCTCAAAGCCAAACTCTCCATTCCCGATGCCGTCTACGGCGGACGCAAAACCATTGACTGGAAGTTCGACTGGCTCTTCGCCTCTAAAGAGACGTTTGAGCAGCTCAAGAAAGACGGCTACATCACCGCCATAGAGCACTTCCGCGATGCCTATCCCTCCGCCACCGACTTTGATGCGACATTGGATTATGAAACCCTCACATTCTCTGGAACGACGTTGCCAATGGATGCCAATGGCAATAAGGTCAGTGACTACAACTCCAGCATTACCGATTGGAAATTCTCTCCTGCGGAATGCATTCTCCTGAAGACACTTTGCATTGACAACAAGGGTAGCATTTCGGCTGGAAAAGGCCTGCTCTTCTGCACAAACTCCTCCACCTTCAACCAGGTTCTTGAAATTCCCGCCGAGGGCGACGTGAGAATCAATCTCTACTACATCCCCGTCAAGGGCGTGTATACGGACAAGAACACCGGCATGAAGTACCACATCTGTACCGATGCCTTGCCCTCGTCCATCACCCTTTCCCACAACAGTCCGAAACTCGACCTCGGTTTCTCCGAAGTGACCTATCCCGACGAGTGGGACGAACAGGCCAAGAACATCCGCCTCGGACTCCATCACCTCCGCGAGTTCAAGAACGGCAAACTCCTCCGCCTCCCCGTTCACGGCTATCGCGACGGAAAGAAGAACGAAACCTCCACGCGCAACAACCTCTCCTTCGAAGAAGACAACGGCAACAACGAAGCCATCGCTGCCTGCGTGCGCCTCGTGGCCACCAACGACCCCACGGTGAACATTGCCGCCCTCGTCGGCAATAGCCTCATAGACGGTCCCAAGGTGGGCGAAGTGGTCAACACCATCGGCGACAAGCCCGAACTTTCAGCTACGGACCAGTACGTGGTCATCGACTTCAGCAAAAACACCGAGAAGCGAAACGTGGTCACCACTGACGACGACGGCACCACCACAACCACCGTGGAGGACTTCACCGCCAACATCACCTACCACGAAGGCTACGACTACACCTTCCGCATCACTTACCACGATGCCACCGACGCGATTGGTGGCGGCGATGCCGTCTGCTACGGCAAGACGGATCTCACCTTCAAGGTGATTCCCGAATACGTCACCTGGACCGACGCCGTTTCCTACAACACCAACTGGAACAACGACGGCAACTGGCGACGCTCCTCCAAGGCCGAACTCAACAAGGACATCGAGGGTCAGAACTCCGACAACTACCAGGACTACGGTACCGACGTGCCCAACGTGCAGCAAATGCCCGGCGACGATGCCAGCACCACACCGCAAAACTTCGTGCCGATGAAGTTCACCAAGGTGACCATCCTTCCCGGTACGACCGCTCCCCTGCTCGGCTCGTTCGCCTACGACCAGCACGAGGGCATCATCACCACGGAAAGCCTCATCAACCCCAACCTCGAGAAGGCTACCGACAACATCAACTACGACCTCATGGTAGCCGAGGACGGCACCTCCGAAGGCGGCAAACAGTACTACGACGTGGAACGCTTCTACGGAAACACCTGCAAGGACGTCTACTTCCGCAACAATCCCGAAAGCGCCCAAAGCACCGAAGGTGAACTCCGCAACCAGCACTACCTTGCCTACGGTAAGGCTTGGGTGGACTTCTCCCTGCCCGCCGACCGCTGGAGCATATTCTCTTCACCGCTCCACCACGTCTACGCCGGCGACTTCTACGCACCCCATGCCACCGCCAAGCAGACCACCGAGGCTTTCCAGCCCATTTCCTTCGGCGACGGCACGGGAGCCTACAACCGCGTGAAGCTTCCCGTTTACCAGCGCACCTGGTACGACGTCGACGCCCGCGTGGTCAGCGCCGACGGCAACGACTACACCGCCAACGTGCCCTACTCTGCCGACTCCACGCGTGTGGACTACGTGCTCTCGGAATGGAGCCATGCCTACAACGACGTGGAACAGCTCTACGGCACTGCCGAAGGCTACTCCGTGCGTCCCGTTCCCGCCGACGAAGAGCAGACCACCGCGCTCTTCCGTCTGCCCAAGGCCGACACCGCCTTCGACTACTACGACCGCCACGGCATCAAGAAGGACGGCAAAACGGGAACGCCCGCCGACCGTTCGCTCAACGGCAAACTCGTCACCACACACTCCGCTACCGACGACCCGCTCAAGCTCAACGGCATCATAGAAGTGGAGCCCACCGAAGCGCAGCGCACGCAGGACTACTACCTCATCGGTAACCCCTACATGGCATCGCTCGACATGAAGCGTTTCTTCAACGACAACGCCTCGCTCCTGCAGAAGTACTGGACCGTTGAGAACGGCGAACTCACCGCCTACTCCTCCTCCGACCTCGGCACCATAGCTCCCCTTCAGGCTTTCTTCGTGAAGGCTTCCACGGGCACGCTGCTCTCTAAGCTCACGTTCATGCCGAGCCAGTGCGTATCGTCGTTCTCCACAGCTACCACTACGGCCTCTGCCGACGTCACGCTCACGTTTGCCGTAGAAGGCAAGCACGGCAAGTCTGCCGCCAAAGTGGTGCTCAGCGCCACTGCCACCGACGACTACGACGACCGCGAGGACGTGGAATCCATCTTCGACTCCAACCTCATCACCGCCCCGCAGGTCTACACCGTGAGCGGTCAGCGTGCCGCCGCCATCAACCGCCGCGCCTCGCTCCGCAACGTGCCCTTCGGTGTGGAATCGGAGGAAGACACCGAAGTGACCTTCACCCCCACTGGTCTCTCGGCGCTCACCGCCCCGCTTTATCTCTTCGACGCGAAGACGGGAAAGAGCCAGCTCCTCACAGACTCCACCGCCGTGACGATAAGCACCAACGCTGCCGGCCGCTACTTCCTCACCTCCAATCTGAAGGAGAACGACGCAACCGCCACAGCGCTCCGCTGCTACTCCGTAACGCCCAACCACGTGGTAGCTGCCACCGCTGCCGACGACCGCCTGACGTCCATCGACATCTACGACATGACGGGCCGCTTCCTCTACACGAAGGAACCGAACGCCACGGTCCACGAGTTCCTCCTCTCCCGCGGCGTCTACCTCATCACACTCACCTCCGAGCAAGTTCCCGGAGGACGCACCTTCAAGCTCATCGTGAAGTAAGCCCCCATAACAGCGCATAATCTAAAAAGCCTGCAACGAACCATTCGTTGCAGGCTTTTTTGCTTGTATAGAAAGTGGAGCCAAAGCGCATG
>CAVJJO010000112.1:0-8208 GCA_963649665.1 Bacteroidaceae bacterium
GCAGTTGGTAGCGCACTACGTTCGGGACGTAGGGGTCGGGCGTTCGAGTCGCCTCTTTCCGACAAAGCCGAAAACTTCACGCTGATTCGTCAGCTGTTGTTTTCGGCTTTTTCTTTTATCCTTTACCTTTGTACTTAACTAAAACGAGATAGCTTTATGGAAAAAAGAACTTTATCAGAATGGGAAAAGATGCAACGGGGCGAAACCTACAACGATTTCGACCATGATTTGTTCAACCGCAGAGTTGTGGCAAAGAAACTCTTCCGTGCCTACAATCAGACTTCTGACGATGCGGTGGAAGAACGTCGCCGAATCATGACGGAACTCTTCAAGTCCGTCGGCGAGAACGTGTGGATAGAGCCCGACTTCCGTTGCGAGTTCGGAAAGAACATTACCATAGGCAACGACGTCTACATCAACTTCGGCTGCGTAATCCTCGACTGCGGGCAAGTGACCATCGGCAACAACACTTTGATAGGACCAAACGTTGGCCTTTTCTCCGGAAACCATACTACCGATGCGGAAGAGCGTGCCGCCGGTGGACTTATCCCCAAGCCCATCACCATTGGCAATAGGGTGTGGCTTTGCGGAAATGTAAGCATCGTGCCTGGAGTAAGCATTGGCGACGACACCATCATTGGCGCGGGAAGCGTGGTGACGCACGACATTCCCTCGGGCGTCATTGCGGCAGGCAATCCTTGCCGCGTGCTTCGCAAGATTACGGAAAAGGACAAGGTAGGATATTTAAAGGGGGAATAACATGAAAGAATTGGTACCAAACGGTGGAATTCCGCGCCACATACTTTTCGCCATGGCTGTAATTGGCGGACTGACTGTTGCCAATTTGTATTACAACCAGCCCTTGCTTGAAGCCATGCGCCAGTCGCTCGGAGCCACGGAACTTCAGGCGAATCTCATTACGTTTATCACCCAGTTGGGCTATGCTGCGGGACTTATCCTTGTGGTGCCATTGGCCGACAAGGTGTCGCGACGCAAAATCATTAGTGTAAATATGAGCGTGGCTGTGCTTTGCTGCCTTGCCATCGCCTGCACGTCAAACCTTTGGTTGATATGGCTTGCCTCGCTTGTGCTTGGCTGCAACAGCGTGGTGTCGCAAATGTTCATACCCGTGGCAAGCAACTTTTCCAAACCCGAAAACAAGTCGCGCAACATGGGCATCGTGCTCACGGGTCTTTTGAGCGGCGTGCTTGGCGCACGAGTGGTGAGCGGATACGTTGGCGAACTGGCAGGCTGGCGCAGTATGTTTGCCATTGGCGCAGTCATCATGGCGGCGTGCCTGGTTTGCATGCTGAAAGTGTTGCCCGCCATGCCGAACAGTTTTGAGGGAAGTTACGCCAAACTCATGAAGTCGATAGGGCGCATCTATCGCGACTATCCCACCATCCGCATCTATGCCTTGCGCGGCGGGCTGAGCTTTGGAAGCATGATGGCGATATGGTCGTGCATGGCGTTCCATTTAGCAGGCGAACCCTTCCATGCAGGAAGCGATGCTGTGGGCATGCTTGGCCTATGCGGACTTGCCGGCGCAACGGCGGCGAGCGGCATAGGCAAATACATTCCACGCTTCGGCATCGAAAGGTTCTGCCAAGTGGGAAACGTTCTTCAGTTTGCTGCATGGTTCATTGCCTACTTCTTTTCCGACAGTTATGCGGGTCTGATAGTGGCCATTATGTTGGTGGACGTGGGCGCACAATGTTATCAGCTAAGCAACCAGAGCGGTTGCCTTTCGCTCGTGCCTGGAGCTACGAACCGCAGCAACACCATCTTCATGAGCCATCTTTTTGCCGGCGGAAGTCTCGGCACGCTCTGCGCAGGCCTTGCCTGGAACTACGGCAGTTGGAATGCCGTATGCCTCGTGGGTTTCGCTTTCGCCTTTGCCGTGGCCGTGGTAAACGTTCTTTTCCACAGGTGCAAACGATGAATGGAGCATGACGCTTGCGCCACGAACCTTAAGCCGCACGCAAAACTCCCCGTTAGGTCCCGCACTATGCTCAAAAGCATGTTTTTGCAAGCGTTGCTTGGTTGATTTGCACAAAAGCAGTACTTTTGCGCACAAATTTCGGCGCGAGTTCTTTCTGCCACACGGAGAATGAATGCGCGACCCACGAAACCACTTTTATTTATGACCCACAATTTACTGAAAGGAAAGCGCGGCATTATCTTTGGTGCGCTTAACGAAGAGTCCATTGCCTGGAAAGTAGCCGTGAAGGCTGCCGAAGAAGGCGCGCAGATTACATTGAGCAACACTCCCATGGCACTCCGCATGGGTACGCTCGACAAACTTGCTGAGCAGATTGGCGCTACCATTATCCCCGCCGACGCCACCAGCGTGGAGGATTTGCAGAAGGTGTTTGAAGAATCTGTCAACGTGCTTGGCGGCAAAATAGACTTCGTGCTCCACTCCATCGGAATGAGCCCCAACGTGCGCAAGCACCGCACTTACGACGACCTCGACTACGGCTTCCTCCAGAAGACGCTCGACATTTCCGCCATCTCTTTCCACAAGATGCTTCAGGTGGCCAAGAAGCTCGACGCCATTGCAGAGTATGGTTCCGTAGTAGCCCTCACTTACGTGGCTTCGCAGCGTACGTTCTTTGGCTACAACGACATGGCCGATGCCAAGAGCATGCTCGAGAGCATTGCCCGTTCCTTCGGTTACATTTACGGCCGTGAGAAGCACGTGCGCGTAAACACCATTTCGCAGAGTCCCACCGCCACTACGGCAGGCAAGGGCATCAAGGAGATGGAACACATGATGAGCTTCGCCGACAAGATGTCGCCCCTCGGCAACGCTACTGCCGACGACTGCGCCGACTACTGCGTGATGATGTTCAGCGACTTCACCCGCAAGGTGACCATGCAGAATCTCTTCCACGACGGCGGCTTCTCCTCTATGGGTATGAGCCTTCGTGCCATGAACCAGTTCTCGAAGGATCTCTCTGCTTATGAGGACGAGAACGGAAAGGTTATCTACGGATAACAATCACGGAAAAACAGCCATACAAGAGGCCGGCATTTTTGCTTCGCAAGCAGAAATGTCGGCCTCTTCCGTTTGTGCGTTCGGCATATTGACGTACTTTTGCCGAAACTTAAAGCACACATTTAGCACTCCTTATATATAAGGAGCGTATCTAACAAGAAAGACATCAAACCAATGGGATTCCTCTCTTCACTCTTTGGCGGCGGCGAGCAGACCGAAGCCGAAAAATTCAAAACCCTTCGCGACGACGGTGTCCGCGCCATGCAGATGGGCGAGTTGCCCTATGCCGAAAAATGTTTCCTTGCTGCCCTCGATATTGAGCACGACTTGAAAACGGTGGGCTTCCTTGCTGAAACCTATCTGCGTATGCGCAATAGCGAAAAGGCCTGTCCGCTTCTTCAGGAACTTCACGAGAAAGAGCCGGACAATGTGGAAGTGGCGCTCCTTCTGGCGCAGACGCTGGGCGAGCTCCAGCGCTACGACGAGGAACGCAAGACGTGTGGGGAAATCATTGCCGCGCATGCCGATGAGGCACGCGCCCACTATCTCGATGCCGAAGCCTGCAATGGTTTGGGCGACCAGTTCACCGCCATTGCCCGGCTTACGCAATGCCTTGTGCTCGAACCGGAATACCACCGTGCGCTGAAACTCCGTGCGGAGATATTGGGCGGCATGGGGCAATGGACGAGTGCGCTCGACGACATTGAGACGCTCGTGGCTGCCGATGCTGAAAACGAGGACTACCTGCTGCTTCGTGCCAAAGCCTTCGCTGTGCTCTCGGAGAACGACAAGGCCATTGCCGACTATTGCCGTGTGATAGAGAACAACCCCTTCAACCGCGAAGCCGTGCTCCTTTTGGGTAAACTCTACAGCCAGACTTCGCGTTGGGACAAGGCCCTTGCGCTCTACGACGAGGCCATCGACATGCAACCCAACTTTGCCGAAGCCTACAAGGCACGCGGCGCCGTTCGCTACCATCTCAAGGATGAAGCCGGAGCTTTGGAAGACTTCAAGAAGTCCGTGGAACTCGCACCCGAATCTGCCAAGGAAGTCGACGGCGAGTATACCAACCTGGCAAACCGCATGGAGGCCATGTACCGCGAACGCAATCCCTACCATTTCTAAGGGGGCGATTTCACCCCTTAAACGTTTTGCGCCGCGCATAGAACGCTTTGTTCTATGCGCGGCGCAAACGTTTTTATTTCTCTTCTCCGAACAACTTCTGCCACTCGCTCTCGAAGTTGGGCGTGAAGAAGTCCTTGCCGATGAGGCTGCGTATTTCTTCTTTGGAGAAGAAACGTCCGCCGTCGAGTTCTTCCGAGGGGTGCGGCATTTCTTCGGTGACTGCCATGAAGGCATTCACGAGTTCCGCCTCGCGGTCGGAGCGGTGAACGTAGCGAAGGAGAAACTTCGGCGTGAACTCCGTAAGTCCCACCTCTTCGCGCACTTCGCGGTGGAGCGCTTCCTCTACGGTTTCGCCCCAGTCCACGTGGCCGCCCACTGCCGTGTCCCACTTTCCCGGCTGAATGTCCTTCCAGTCGGGTCGGTGCTGCAGAAACAGTTCGCCTTGCGGGTTGAACACGTGAAGGTGCACCACGGGGTGGAGCAGCATGCTGCCGCCGTGGCATTCGCCGCGGGTGGCGCTGCCAATCACCTCGCCGCTTTCGTTGACCAGCGGCAGCTTTTCGTTAGCATTGTCTTTCATACTCAAAAACTTACGGTTGCAGAAGTGAGCTGTCGCCGTAGCTCAGGAAGCGGAAGTCGTGTGAGAGGGCGTAGTCGTAGATGCGGTGCCAGTTGTCGCCCACGAATGCCGACACGAGGAGCAGCAGTGTGCTCTGCGGCTGGTGGAAATTCGTCACTATGTTCTTCACGATGTGGTACTCGTAGCCCGGGGCAATGATAATCTGCGTCGACGTGTGCAGCACCGGAAGCGCGTTGCGGTCGAGGTAGTTGAGCACTTCCTGCAGGGCTTCGAGTGTGGTGAGTTTCGTCTCGGGCGAAGCTGCGTAGTCGTAGGGCAGCCATTGGTTCACGTGGAGGTCGTCCTGTGTGGCCGAGGGGTTGCGGTGTAGCAGCACGCCTATGTAGTAGAGGCTTTCCAGCGTGCGCACCGATGTGGTGCCCACGGCAATGCACTTTCCGCCGTGGGCAATGAGGCGCTCAATGCTTTCGCGCTTCACGGCTATCCATTCTGAGTGCATGGCGTGGCCGCCAATCTCTTCGCTCTTTACGGGCTTGAACGTGCCGGCGCCCACGTGGAGCGTAATCTCGTTGCGCTCTATGCCTTTCTCGTCGAGCGCCTTCAGCACGCGCTCCGTGAAGTGGAGTCCGGCTGTAGGCGCAGCCACGGAACCTTTCACCTTGCTGTAGACGGTTTGGTACGTCTTGAGGTCGGAAGCCTCCGTCTGGCGGTTGAGATAGGGAGGAATGGGAAGTTCGCCTATGGCTTCGAGCACTTCGGAGAACGCTATGGTGTCGTCGCCCCAGTCGAAGACCACTTCGTGACCCGTGCCGCTGATGCCTACGCGTTCGGCGGTGAGCACGATGGTCTTTTCACCTACTTCGATGGTGCGTTCCAGGCGTCCTTCCTTCCATTTCTTCAGGTTGCCGATAAGGCAAGTCCATGTCACGCGGCGTGTGGTGGCAAAGTTTACCTGATAGTCGTGGGGCGTGTGCGGTTCGAGGCAGAACACTTCAATGAGTGCGCCCGTAGACTTATGGAAATGCAGGCGTGCCTGAATGACTTTCGTGTTGTTGAAAACCATCAGTTCGCCGGCGTCAAGGTAGTTGGGAATGTTGTGGAACACGTCCTCCGTGATTTCCCCTTTTCGGTAAAGCAAGAGTTTCGACTCGTCGCGCTCGCTCTTCGGGTATTTCGCAATGCGTTCGTCGGGTAGGGGATAGTTGTAGTCGGAGATATGAATATGTTTGGGGTCGGACATTATATGTATGGAGTATATGGAGTTGAGAATGCAAAGTTACGCAGTTTTTTCAGAAACGCTCCGTTCTCGCATGTTCTTCGCGTTTGTCGGAGTTTAGCCGGCGGCGTGGCTCATACAAACGCTTCGCCACAACGCGACACGCAACAAAAAAATCCGGACCCTGAATCAGCGTCCGGATTAGTACCTTATATAATAGGCGTGGTTCAGCGCGAATTACTCGGCGCGGTCCACGTAGGCGATGACGTCGCCCTTGCTCACGTGGGCACCTTGCTTGGCGGCCACTTCCACGAGTTTACCGCCGAGGGCAGCGGGAATTTCAATGATCTGTCCGTGGGTATTCTCAATGTAGCAGAAGCGTTCGCCTTCGGCATAAACCTTACCGAGATACGGCTCAATGCTCTTCACGCACTCGCCGTCGCCGCCGATTTCCCAAAGCAGCGTACCCGTTTCGGGAGCTACGATGGCGTCGGCCTTGGCATGCTTGTAGGCGGTAGCTTCCTCGAGGCTCATGTGGCTGGCGTTGGCCTTGTCCTTTGCAGCCTGGAGGTCGGCGAGGAAACGCTTCTTGGCGGCACCGCTCTTGTAGTCGCGATACTGCGTTTCGTGCATGGCAAACTCGAAGAGCTCTTCGTCGTCTTCGCCGCGCTCCCATCCGTTCTCTTCCATCTCCTTCTCGAAGCGGGCGAGGTCGTCGGGGTAGTAGCTCTGCGGGTCGGCGTCGGTAAACTCAAAGCCTTTCTCTTTGGCGAGTTCCACAATCTCGGGAGCCACTTCGCCGGGGAGGCGTCCGCTCTTGCCGAGAATCATGCCCCAAATGGAGTTGTCCATCATGGAGTAGCGGGGCTTGTCCATCGACTCCGTGAGGAGGTTCATCAGCGCAATGTTCTTCACATACTGCGAGAACGGTGTGACGAGGGGAGGATAACCTACGCGCGGCCACACGTAAGCCACTTCGTTGAAGAGCTTCACGAGGAGTTCGTCCTCGCTCAGTTCGTTTTCGCCCTTGGCCTTGCGGTTGTTGTTGATAGCGCCCATCACACCCGTGAGGTCTGCCATCATCGAACCCATCATGCCGCCGGGAAGGCCGCATCCGAGAAGCAGCGAGCTCATGAGCTTGTTGGCGGGGTTCATGAAGTAGCCGAGGAAGTCGTCGATGAACTCCTGAGTGAGCTTGCGGGCTTCCATGTAAGCGTCCATGTTGATCTCGGGCACGTCGAAGCCGGCGTGCTTGAGCATGCTCTGCACCGAAATCACGTCGGGGTGAACCTTACCCCAAGAAAGCGGCTCGATGGCGGTGTCGATCACGTCGGCGCCGTTGCGGCACACTTCGAGAATGCTTGCCATGGAAAGGCCGGGACCGGAGTGGCCGTGGTATTCGATGATCACTTCGGGATGCTTGTCCTTGATCATCTTCGTGAGCTTACCCAGCATGGCGGGCTGGCCGATGCCTGCCATGTCTTTCAGGCAGATTTCGGGAGCGCCGGCTTCAATGAGCTGGTCGGCTATGTTGGCGTAGTATTCTGCAGTGTGGATGGGTGAGTTGGTAATGCAGAGCGTGGCTTGCGGAGTCATGCCGGCTTCCAGCGCGTAGTGGATGGAAGGGATGATGTTGCGCACGTCGTTCAGACCGCAGAAAATGCGGGTGATGTCGACGCCCTGAGCGTGCTTCACCTTGTACATGAGTTTGCGCACGTCGGCGGGCACGGGGAACATGCGGAGCGCGTTGAGGCCGCGGTCGAGCATGTGGGTCTTGATGCCCACTTCGTTGAAGGGCTTGGTGAAGGCACGTACAGCCTTGTTGGGGTTCTCGCCGTAGAGCAGGTTTACCTGTTCGAAGGCACCGCCGTTGGTTTCTACGCGGGCAAAGCAACCCATCTTTATAATAACGGGGGCTATGCGCTCAAGCTGATCCTTGCGCGGCTGGAACTTGCCGCTGCTCTGGAACATGTCGCGATAGACAAGGCTGAATTGAATCTTACGTTTTGTCATATTGCTATTTATGTAATAGAATGTGTTTGTTTGCGGATGTATGCGTCGTTCTTGCGCAAAATGCGCCGTTTTGAGCAACGGTGCAAAAGTACAAAAATCTTCGGAATATGGTTAGGGTATGTTTTGGGAAACGCATGGAGGGGTGTGTGCGGGGTTAAAACACATGGGGTAAAGTGTAGGGAGCGTTGTTTCCACTAGCTGTGGTGAAGTTTTCAACGGCCTATGGGGGTGACGTTTTCAAAACGTCACGCTCTACACGGCCTCACGGAGGCT
>CAVJJO010000113.1:0-7954 GCA_963649665.1 Bacteroidaceae bacterium
CGCTTATCTGTCAAGACTGGAGTCTTGACCTCCATGCGCTGTCGCCCCCATGCGCCCCGCCCCATTTCAATCAATTCATACAATCCCTTTTACCATCCCCAATGAACATCAAACAAACCTTCCTGACCCTTCTTTTCGCCTTCAGCGCCCTGTGCGGTGTGGCGCAGACGGGAAAGGTATATTACGGCTATTCCCCAGCCACAACGCCCGACGGAACGGAAATCTCCGGTCTCGGTTCGGGCAAGAACGGTTTCTTAAGCACCGCATTCTGTCTCGACCCCGCTGCCGACCCCGTGGTGCAGCGCCTTAAGGGCAAAAAGATAGTCGGCGTGCGCTGCTACCTCCGCACCGCCTACGAACAGGAATTCGACGAGTGGAGCTACGTGCAGGTCATCCAAGGCGACCTCACTACCGCCAAACCCGTGCGCAAATATGTCGACTTCGCCGAAGGCTGGAACGACGTGTACTTCGACAGCCCCGTGACCATCGGTTCCGAGAAACTCTATGTGGGCTACGGCGTGAACGAACTCCGCGGCAGTGCCTATCCCGTGGTGGCCTACAACTCCGTCAGTGTGCCCGGTTCGTGCTGGATGAAACTCGGCAGCGACGGCACATGGACCGAATATACCGACCGCGGCACGCCCCTCATCCAAGCCATCCTTGAGGACGATGCCGCTGCCGACGTGGCGCACACCGCCTATGCCTATGTGGCCAGCGCCCCGCTCACCATTCAGCCCTCCGTGCCTGTGACGATGCAAGTGTATGTCCACAACCAAAGCGCCGAAACCGTCCGTAGCCTCGTGGTAGAAGCCAAAGGCGACGGCGACGTCGAAGCCCATCCCGTGGAAGTGGCGCTCGCTTCTCCGCTCGCAGCCTACGACGGCCGTGTGGTGGCCCTCAGCGTGATACCCGGCGCTGCCGAAGGCCCTGCGCAGACGCTCTCCCTCACCGTGTCGCAACTCAACGGCGTGGCCGCCCAAGCCGGACTCCCCGGCACGAGCACCCACTACGTGACGCGCGATGCCTTTGTGCGCATTCCCCTTATGGAAGAGTTCACGGAGCAGAAGTGTCCCAACTGTCCCTACCTCGCCTACTATCTCGACCAGGCGCGTGAGGTCTACGGCAAACCCAACCTTTACGTGGCACACCACGCCGGTTTCAACAACAAGGACGCCTTCACCACCCAGGCCGACAAGGATCTCCTTTACCTCTTCGGCGACCAAAATACGTTCAACCCCGCCATCACCTACAACCGTTCCTACCTTACGGGACAGAACTATCCCGTGATGGCAGCCCATGGCGAACCCACCTACACCAACTACCTCAACGACATTGTGGAAGCTGCCAACCAGCCCGCCATGGCAAAGGTGCTCGTCGATGCCGACATGACAGGCGGAAAACTCCGCTGCACGGTAAAGGGTGCGGTGAACCGTCAGATTGTGGCAAACGGCACGCCCGTCTACCTCACCACCTATTTCGTGCAGGACAGCATCACCACGGCAGAATATATCCAGGACGGACTCGATGCCGACGACGCCCCCGCCGACCTCGTGGAGCGTTTCCGCCACAATGGCGTGGTGCGCAAGCAGCTCAGCACCGCCAACCTTGGCGACCGCCTCACCTTTGCCGACGACGCCACCTTCAGCGTGACCTATCCCGAAGTGGACATTGCCGACACGTGGAAAACGGAGAACATGCAGGTCATTGCCTTCGTACACTACTACGACGCCTCGAACCTCCGCAACAACTCCGTGCTCAATGCCGGCGGCAACCGCACAAACGCCTACGTTACCGGCATACAGCAAGCCTCCACGGTAAGCCGTCCCGACGCCATGGTGCTTGCCTACAGCACTGCCGACCGCCGTTTGCACACCTCTTCCCGTGTGGACCGCATGGAAGCCTACACCGTGGGCGGCCAGCGAGTAAACACCGGTCTTCCCCTCGCTCCCGGCATCTACCTCGTGCAGCTCACCGTGGACGGAACGCCCCAGCGCGCCCAGAAGGTGATGGTGCGATGAGATGTCGGCCTTCCCGATTTAGGAAAAACCGCCCGCTTAGAGAAATCTCTTTAAGCGGGCGGTTTTTGTTCGTTATAGCTTTTGCAGCAATTCCTCAAAGAGCGTTTTGCGGTGAGGAGGCAGGGACGTCTGTGCGTTCCATTGCTTGAGGAACCATTGGTGAAGCGCCACATCGGCGGTAGAGTGGGGGACACCCTTTTGCGAAAGGATGAGTTCGGCATAAGCCTCGCACTTTTTCAGAAATGCCACGTCGCCTTTCGTCAGCGTACCCTCTTCTTGCCATTCCGCAGCCGCGCTGTCTTGTGGAATGTCTGCATTCGCCCAATCGGCGGCTTGCGTTGGTGCGCCAGCCGCTTCCCAGCGCTGTTGCCACGAACCCTCTGCGGCAGGAGCAGGTGCGCATTCCTCCAGTTGCGCCTTCGTCAGTGCCAATCGGCCGTAAGCCTCTTTGATGAGCGCGTTGAGTTCGCGCCGCGTAAGTTTTCCACAACCGGCGAGGGTGAGGTAGCGAGGGTCGTCGCGGTGGTAAAGCGCCACGTCGCGCACCGTCAGCAAGCGTGCCTGCCGGCAACACTTCAGTGCGCGTTGGCTCAAGCGGCCTTCCACGTAGAGTTGTTCAAGAGAGGTGTGCGAGTCCATTGGGTTGGGGAATTAATGGTGGAAAGAGTGTGGGGCGCAGCGCATGGGGGCGAAGCGCATGGAGGCGAAGCGCATGGGGGCGAAGCGCATGGGGGTCAAGACTCCAGTCTTGACAGCTCTATACGGCTGTCCAAGGCGCAGCCACGCAGAAGCCTCCGTGAGGCCGTTTTGAAAACGTCACCCCCATGAGCGAGTAGTCATCCGCGCATGGGGGCGAAGCGCATTTTCTACACCAACTTCAGTTCCTCAATGACCTCTCCCTCTAATGTGCGGAGTGCGAGCGTGCCGTGGTCGTAGGTAGCAAACGTGGGCACGTTGCCGCCTTTGGGGAAGGTGGGCGAACCCGTGTTGAGAATGGCGGGACGGCCCTCTTCGGGACGCGCAGCCTGGAGCGTGAAGAGGTGCGTGTGGCCGTAGACGAACACGTCGCACGAGGGAGCCTTCGGCAGGTTCTTCTCGTTGTAGACATGGCCGTGGGTGATGAAGAAACGCAGTCCGTCGTTCACCACGAGCGAGTAAGTGCTTTGGATGGGAAACGAGAGCAACATCTGGTCCACCTCAGAGTCGCAGTTGCCGCGAACGCAGACGATGTTTTCCGCACGCGCATTGAGGCGTTCCGCCACGGCCTGCGGGTCAAGTCCCTTGCTCAGTCCGTTGCGCGGACCATAGTTGAGAATGTCGCCGAGAAGCACCAGCAAGTCGTAGTGGTGGGTGTCGTAGAACGAAAGCACCGCATCAAGCGCGGGAAGCGAACCGTGGATGTCGGAAAGGAAAAGAATGTTCATAGGGAATAAAGGAAAAATGCATCTTGTGTGAAACAAAGGCAAAGTTACGTCAATAGGGTAAAACCGATATGTTTTCTGCAGAACTTATTTTCTGCCGATAGTAAAAATAGTACTTTTGCAGTAGGCACGAAAAAAGGCCTGAAGCAATACGAAGAATGGAATTTCGAACCCCCGTAAAAATATCAGAAACAGCGCCGCTGCTCGACGTTCACACGCGTGTGCTCTCCCTCGGCTCCTGCTTTGCCGACCACATCGGCGAACGGTTGCAGGCGGCATTGCCCGAAGGACACGCGTTGAGCAATCCCTTCGGCGTGCTCTACAATCCCCTCTCCATAGCCAACGTGCTGGAAGCCGTCAGCGCCGAAACGTTTGAAGCCTCGGCGCTCGATGGCTACACCGTCTGCACCGCCGACGGCATTTGGAGCAACTGGATGTGTTCGACGAAACTCTCGGCAGAAACTCGCGATGCGCTCCACGACCGTCTTTCCGCAGCGTGGCACAATGCCCATGCCCTTTGGCAAGATGCCGACCTCCTTGTGGTGACCTTCAGTACCGACAGCGTGTATGTGCATCAGGGCTACGACACGCACCCCGTGGTGGCCAACTGCCACAAACAACCCGCCTCGTGCTTTGAAGAGCAGACCGCCGATGCCGAGCAGACCTTTGCGCGCTGGAACCGTTTGCTCGCCTCGCTCAAGCAGCAGCGCAACAACTTGCGGGTGGTGTTCACCCTCAGTCCCTACCGCTACGCCAAGTGCGGCATGCACCGCAATGCCCTCATCAAAGCCCGTTTGCTGCTCCTTATAGACCGCCTTTGCAGGGCGCACCCCACATGGACCGCCTACTTCCCCGCTTACGAGATAGTCAACGACGAACTCCGTGACTACCGTTTCTATGCTCCCGATATGCTCCACCCTTCGGAACAAGCCATAGACTATGTGTGGCAAACCTTCCGCGCGTGGGCTTTCACCCCCCGTCTGTCAAACTTCGCCCGAGAAAAAGAAGCCCTTTTGCGCATGGAAGCCCATCGGCCCATACGCCAAAGCGGTGCGGATTA
Source organism: Bacteroidaceae bacterium (assembly GCA_963649665.1). Lineage (GTDB taxonomy): Bacteria > Bacteroidota > Bacteroidia > Bacteroidales > Bacteroidaceae > Alloprevotella. The sequence goes on from CAVJJO010000113.1 coordinate 4,500, forward strand.
CGAAAAGTTCGAAGCCCGAAAGGCAGAACGCCTGGCGGCCTTCCGCTGCCTCGAGGCTCAGTTGGGGATACGTTGAAAGCGATCAAGTAAGCAATACGTGAGAACTTCAATTCTCTTATTCTTTATAAAAGATATGATAGGTCAAGAATTGGAGAATTAAAGAATTTCCCCAATATCTTGAAAAGATAGAATTACGGGAAGGCTTGACATGTCAAGCCGAAGAATCTTGGAAATCTCATCAATTCAGAGTAGTTACCTCATCAGCCAACGAGGCTATACCTCAGATATGATAGGTCAAGAATTGGAGAATTAAAGAATTTCCCCAATATCTTGAAAAGATAGAATTACGGGAAGGCTTGACATGTCAAGCCGAAGAATCTTGGAAATCTCATCAATTCAGAGTAGTTACCTCATCAGCCAACGAGGTTATACCTCATCAGCCAACGAGGCTATACCTCATCAGCTAACGAGGTTATACCTCATCAGCCAACGAGGCTATACCTCATCAGCCAACTGCAGCTGCCCATGGGGGTGACGTTTTCAAAACGTCACGCTCTACACGGCCTTACGGAGGCTTTTGCGTGGCTTCGCCTCAACAACCGTGTAGAGCAGTCAAGACAGGAGTCTTGACCTCCATGCGCGTTGCCCCAATTTGCGCAAGGCTCTAATTCTTGACATCAAGAAAGTACCAAACTTCAAACTAGGGTGATTGACAACACCGCCCAAACCGCATTTCTTATGCATTACACAATAGAAAACATAACCGCCCTCATCGGCGCACGCCGATTCGGTTCGAACGCGACCGAAATCGACTGGCTACTCACCGACAGCCGTTCGTTGGCTTTCCCCGAAACAACCCTTTTCTTTGCACTCCGCACCAAACTCGGCGACGGACACCGCTACATTGCCGACCTCTACCGCCGCGGTGTGCGCAACTTCGTGGTGGGCAAGGTGCCCGAAGGTCGCGAAACGGCCTACCCCGATGCCAATTTCCTCCTTGTGGTAAGTCCGCTCAAGGCACTCCAGCGCCTTGCCGAACGCCATCGCGAAGAGTTTGAAGTGCCCGTAATCGGTGTGACGGGTTCCAACGGCAAGACCGTGGTAAAGGAATGGCTCTACCAGTTGCTCAGTCCGTCGTTCCACGTGACCCGTTCGCCGCGTTCCTACAACTCGCAGGTGGGCGTGCCCCTCTCCGTATGTCTGCTCGACGAATACACCCAAATCGGTGTGTTCGAAGCCGGCATATCGCAACCCGACGAGATGCAGGCCTTGCGCGCCATCGTCCAGCCCACCATCGGCGTGATGACTAACATCGGTCCCGCCCATCAGGAAAACTTCTCCACCATGGAAGAGAAGTGCCAGGAAAAACTCAGTCTGTTCCACGATGCCGACGTGCTCATCTACTGCGCCGACGACCCCATCATACGCGAATGCGTGGCAAATGCCATGTTCAAGGGCGACCTGCTGGCGTGGTCAGAAGCCGACAGCACCTATCCCTTGTTTATCAAGAGCATAGAGAAGTGCGACGACTCCACCCTTGTCCGCTATTCCTATCTGGGTACCGACGGCGAAATGCGCATACCCTTTACCGACAATGCTTCGGCAGCCAACACCATACATTGCCTCGCCGTCTGCCTCTATCTCCACATCCCTGCCGACGAGATAGCGCGCCGCATGATTCGCCTTGAACCGGTGGCCATGCGCCTGGAAGTGATACAGGGCGTGAGAGGATGCAGTTTGGTGAACGACACCTACAACTCCGACGTGGCTTCGCTCGACATTGCCCTCGACTTTGTGAACCGCCGTCCCGAAGAAGCCGGCAAACCCCGCACGCTCATCCTTTCCGACATACTCCAAAGCGGCATTCCCGAAGAGGAACTCTACGCGAAGGTGGCGGAAATGGTGGAACACCGCGGCATAGACCGTCTCATCGGCGTGGGGCCGAACATCTCCGCCGCCCATAGCCTCTTCAAGGTGAAGAAGACCTTCTTCCCCACGAGTCAGGCCTTGCTCGAAAGCGGACTGCTCGACACACTCAGCCACGAAATGGTACTCGTGAAAGGTTCGCGCACGTTTGGCTTTGAGCAAATCACCGCTGCGCTGTCTCTCAAGGTACACGAAACCATGCTCGACGTGAACCTCGAAGCCATAGCCGAGAACCTCAACTACTACCGCTCTTTCATGAAGCCCGAAACGAAAATCACCTGCATGGTGAAAGCTTCTGCCTATGGCGCAGGCTCCGTGGAAGTGGCAAAGACGCTGCAGGACCGCGGCGTGGACTACCTCGCCGTGGCGGTAGCCGACGAAGGAGCCGACCTGCGACGCGCCGGCATCACGTCGGGCATCATCGTGATGAATCCCGAGATGACGGCGTTCAACACCCTCTTCGAATACGACCTCGAACCCGAAGTGTACAGTTTCAAACTCCTTGAAGCCCTCATCCGCGCAGCAGAGAAACAAGGTATACAAGGTTTTCCCGTCCATGTGAAACTCGACACCGGCATGCATCGCCTCGGTTTCAATCCGCTCACCGACATGCCCGTGCTCATCGACCGGCTGAAACACCAGACCTCCGTCATTCCGCGTTCCGTGTTCTCCCACTTCGTAGGTTCCGACTCGCCCGACTTCGACGCCTTCTCCGCCAAGCAGTTCAAACTCTTCGATGAGGCTTCGAAAACCCTTCAGGCAGCATTCTCCCACAAGATAATCCGCCACATCTGCAACAGCGCCGGCATAGAACGTTTCCCCGAACGCCACCTCGATATGGTGCGCCTCGGTTTGGGGCTCTACGGCATCGACCCCATCGACAACCGCCGCCTGACCAACGTTACCTCCCTGCGCACCACCATACTCGAGATACGCGATGTGCCCGCAGGCGACAGCATAGGCTATTCGCGCCGCACGACGGTAGACCGCGACTCACGCGTGGCAGCCATACCCATCGGTTATGCCGACGGACTCAACCGCCATCTCGGCAACCGCAAGGGCTACTGCCTCGTGAACGGACAGAAGGCGCCCTACCTGGGCAACATCTGCATGGACGTGTGCATGATAGACGTGACCGACATTCCTTGCCAGGAGGGCGACAGCGTGGAGATATTCGGCGACAACCTTCCCGTCACCGTGCTCTCCGACTTGCTCGACACCATCCCCTACGAAGTGCTCACCACGATAAGCAACCGCGTGAAGCGAGTGTATTTCCAGTAATCAACGATTGGTTAAGTAACGTGTAAGAAATAACTTGCGCATTTTTGATGCGCTGACGCCCCAAACCATCCTTACTGAAGTTTCGGATTTAAATGCGAACGGGCTGAAAGCCCAAAAGCGCCTAGCCCAGGGCAACGCCCTGGGTGAAAGATGTAGCGAGAATGCGCCCTGAAAGGGCAAAAGCATTTCTGAACATCACACGCTTTTGCCCTTTCAGGGCGCAAAGCCGCAGGTAATCGTTACCCAGG
>CAVJJO010000114.1:0-7849 GCA_963649665.1 Bacteroidaceae bacterium
GGCTGCGTATAAACTTCTCCAAACATGTCGCTTAATTTTGCTTAGTTACTTATATCCATACAATTCGAGATGTTGCAAACACAAAATGAGGCGAAGTCCCGGTATCGGAACTTCGCCTCATTTGTGTTTTTATTGCACGGATGCGTTAGCTGTTCAGACTTTGGCGGTACCAGTCGAAGAGTTTCTGCACGCCTTCTTCGATTTCCACTTTGTGGGTCCATCCGAGGCGGTGGAGTTTGTCTACGGAGATGAGCTTGCGCATGGTACCGTCGGGCTTTGAGGAGTCGAACTCTACTGTGCCTTCGAAACCTACGGCTTTCACCACGAGTTGGGAAAGTTCGCGTATGGTGAGTTCTTTTCCTGTGCCTACGTTGATGTGGCAGTTGCGAATTTCGCCGAGTGAGGGAATGGCACCGCCGCGGCCTTCGGAGTTGTTGCGATCCACAGCACCGTCGACCTTCGCGCCGTAGAACACGGAGGAATACTTCTCAATGCCTATGATGTCCTTGAAGTCGACATTCAAGAGCACGTGCACGCTAGCGTCTGCCATGTCCTCGCTCCAGAGGAATTCGCGGAGCGGCTTGCCCGTACCCCAAAGCACCACTTTGTTGTCGTAGATGCCGTAGAACTCCAAGGCTTTGAGGATGCGCTCGTGGGAGTTCGTGCCGTCCACATTGCCGTCGCCGATGAGTGCGCGGAGTGCGTCAGTGGGATTGATGGGACGCTTGTTCATGTCCACCTCAATGCTTTTCCAGTCGCCGTCGTGGATAAGTTTGGCAAGATAAATCTTGCGCATCATGGCGGGCATCACGTGGCTGTTCTCCAAATGGAAATTGTCGTTGGGCCCGTAGAGATTGGTGGGCATCACGGCAATGTAGTTCGTGCCGTACTGCAGATTGTAGCTCTCGCACATCTTGAGTCCGGCTATCTTGGCTATGGCATATTCCTCGTTGGTGTATTCCAGCGGCGAAGTCAGAAGCACGTCCTCGCTCATGGGCTGCGGAGCGTTCTTGGGGTAGATGCAGGTGGAACCGAGGAAGAGGAGTTTCTTCACGCCATGGGAGTAGGCGTTGGAGATGACGTTGCACTGCATCTTCATGTTTTGCATGATGAAGTCGGCGCGGTAGAGTGAGTTTGCCATGATGCCGCCCACGAAGGCTGCGGCAAGCACCACTGCATCGGGTTTCTCTTCGTCGAAGAACTTCTCCACCTGATATTGGTCGGTGAGGTCAAGTTCTTTGTGGGAACGGCCAACGAGATTATTGTAGCCGCGAGCCTTAAGATTGTTCCAGATGGCGGAGCCGACCAAGCCGTGATGCCCGGCGATGTATATCTTAGAATCTTTACTTAGCATAGGTGATTACTTGTATATCTGTCAAGAATTTGAGAATTAGAGAATCCTTTCTCGGTTGAGGACTTATATTTATGTCAAGAATTAGAGAATTGGAGAATTCTTTCTTGGTTGAAGAGGGAGGCTAATCTAAGAATTATTAGAATTGGAAATCTCAAGAGATTTTCTGTGGTGCCAAACGTTAGGGTACCATTTGTATTGTAAACTTGTGGCGCCAAAGTTCAGCAATAAACCCAATTTGTGATTGCTAACATGAAGATAATTGATTATTTGGGATTCATGTTCACCCGCAAGGATTGACAATGCTTTCAGCTCGACTCCTATTTTACCATAACAAAGGAAATCATAGTAGAAGTCATGATTAAGCACCGTGCCATGATAAATTAAGGATATATGCGCCTCTCTGATATAAGGCACATTATTCTCTTTAAGCAACACTTCAAAAGCATCTTGATACACCTTCTCCTTGAAGCCGCATCCAAGTTCGTTATGAAGTTGAAAAGCCAACCTCATCAATTCATTACTCTCTTCTTCATAAAGCAAATCCTTTTTCATTTTCTTATGATTTAGTACAAATCAAAAATTCTCCAAGTCTCCAATTCTTGACAAAAATAGAAAATTCTCAACAGATCCTCTAATTCTTGATTACTTCACGATTCCCTTCTCCAGATACTCTGCGAGATTGGTGCGCACCTTCATGCCGGCGTCTTCGGCGGCCACTTTGGCCATGTCGCTTTCTACCATGATGCGCACGAGGTCTTCGAAGGAGGTGGTGTTGGGATTCCAGTTGAGTTTTGCTTTGGCTTTGGCGGGGTCGCCCCAAAGGTTTACCACGTCGGTTGGACGGTAGAAGTCGGGCGAGACTTCCACGAGCGTCTTTCCGATGAGTTCCTCAGGACCTTCCACGCAGATGCCCTTCTCGTTTTCTTCCTTGCCTTCCCACTTCAGCTCGATGCCTACATAGTGGAAAGCCAACTGGGCGAATTCGCGCACGGAGTGCTGCTTGCCTGTGGCAATGACGAAATCCTCGGGCTTCTCGGCTTGGAGAATGAGCCACATACACTCCACGTAGTCCTTGGCATAGCCCCAGTCGCGGAGCGAGTCGAGGTTGCCGAGATAGAGTTTTTCCTGCTTGCCCTGCTTAATGCGTGCGGCGGCGAGCGTAATCTTGCGCGTGACGAAGGTCTCGCCGCGGCGTTCGCTTTCGTGGTTGAAGAGGATGCCCGAGCAGCAGAACATGTTGTAGGCCTCGCGGTATTCCTTCACAATCCAGAAGCCGTATTGCTTTGCCACGGCATAGGGAGAGTAGGGATGGAATGGCGTGTTCTCGTTCTGCGGCACTTCCTCCACCTTGCCGTAGAGTTCGGAAGTGGAAGCCTGGTACATGCGGCAGGTTTTCTCCAGTCCGCACTGGCGGATGGCTTCGAGGATGCGGAGCACACCGGTGGCGTCGACGTCGGCGGTGAATTCCGGCGAGTCGAAACTTACCTGCACGTGGCTCTGTGCGGCGAGGTTGTAGACTTCGGTGGGCTTCACCTTGTTCATCACCTGTATGATGCTCATGGAGTCGCCGAGGTCGGCGTAGTGGAGGTGGAAGTTGGGTTTGCCCTCGAGGTGGGCGATACGTTCGCGGTAGTCGACGGACGAACGGCGAATGGTGCCGTGCACGTCGTAACCTTTCTCAAGCAGAAGTTCGGCGAGGTACGATCCGTCCTGGCCGGTGATGCCCGTAATGAGGGCCACATTTTTTCTTTCCATATAAATCTGGTGTTTAGTTTAGTTCTGTATATAATATATAAAATGAATTGCGAAACCTTTAAAATCGGTTCGCGCTCGCATAGGCGAGAGGGGCATTATGTGAACAACACGTCCAACACTTCGTTGGGAGCGTAAACGGGCAATGCGGATTTTACGAAATCTTTTTTATTGCGCGTTACGATGAAGTCTGCCTTGGCATTGATTGCCGTTTGGTTTTGTGTGGCGTCCTCGTAGTCCGTCCAATCTGAAGAAAGCATGTCGCATACGGTTTGCGACTTCAAGTCGAGTATTTCTACAAAACCGGATATTGCCTTCAGCGATTCTCTGACGTTTTCATAGCCGTATTTGTGTGCTACATACATGGCAGTTACTATGGACAATGCCGAAGTCATCAACTTAATCTTTCCTGCCACAGCAAGAGCAAAAATGCGTTCGGCGTCTTCTGCAAATCCCTGCCTGTCTGCTACGAAATCAATCAGCACATTGGTATCTATGAATATTCTCATAGCATATATTTTTTGTCAACCAATGCGTCAAGTCCGTTTTCATCCTCTGGAACAGGACGACCGCCTTTAGCCTTGAGTGTTTTCACGTAGGCCAAGGCTTGCTTGTATTCTGTAGTTTCTGTGAAGTTCTGCTTGGATTGCTTGCTTTGCAGAAAAGACAAGACAGCCTTCTCTATCGTTTCGGCAATGGTTGTGTTGTGCAATTTGGCATACACATTCGCTCCTTCGTAAACATTTTTATTTATTGCAACTTGATACATAGCTTGTAGTCCTAAAATGTTTATATAATGTCTTTTGAATGTTGCCTTCAACAAAGGTATGCTTTTGTGTGTTGACAAAATCTATGTGGCAAAGATAGGTATACTTTCAATAACTTGCATTGTGTGTGCAAAGTTTTTTAAACAAAAACGTAACTACACTGGTGGGTATAAACGTTGGTGCGAAGCGCATGGGTGGGGCAAAACTCCTTTCTTGACTGAAGAGGGCGGCCTTATGGAGGTTATCCACAGAAATCAAACGGACAAGTTCCGTCTAAGTTCCGTCTGCATTCCGATGATAAATATTATCCGCGGAACTTAAACGCATTAAAAGCGCCTAGCTCAGGGCGTTGCCCTGGGCTAGGCGCTTATTGGATCTTTAGGATGGGGGCAGTTCTACGGCCCGTTACTGCACGACGACTTTCTTGCCGCCCACTACGTAGACGCCGGGGGTGAGGGCATCGACGGTGGTTTCGCCGGCTGCGGCGTCGACGATGCGCACGAGGGTACCGGAGAGGGAGTATACGTTGAGGCGCTGTGCCTTTCCGCTGTGGATCACGAGCTGGCGGTAACCGCCGTCGATGGCGAGGTATTCGTCGGCCACGGCATCGTTCACGGCATCGATGGTCGGGTCGTAGCCATATTTAGAGTCGAGGGCTTCAAGGCGACCTTTAATCCAGTTCTCGCAGTAGGTCACGGCGGAGGGGATGTTGGTGTGTTTCGTCTTCGTGCCCCAGCGGTTGGTTTCGCGCTTGTCGGCGTTGCTTTTACTGAAGAGGTTGCCGTAGGCGGTGAAACGTTCGGCGAGCGTTTCGGGTTGCCAGTTGCCGCGACGCAGTTCGGCGTAGCGTTTGGCGAGTTGCTCTTTCCAGTTGAGCGTGGTGGACTTGCGGAGTTTGTAGAAGAGTCCGTACTCGCCGTGCTCGTAGCTGTTGAGGAAGTTCTCGAAGTCCTGCGTGTAGTCCTTCGTGTAGGATGTCGAACCGTCCCAGCGTGCGCCGAGCGTGCCGTCGAGGTCCCAGGGGGCGAGGGAGAGGCGGTCGCCTTCGGTGCCCTGGCGGTCGTAGACGTAGTAGAGCATGTTCTTGCCGTGGTTGTCCGTGGCGAGGAGGAGGTCGAGGAAGAGGTAGTAGTCGTTCACTACGGGGAGGTCGAAGTAGCTTGCCACTCCGTTCTCAAAGGTGGTCTGCGAACTCGTGGTCACGAAGTTGATGCCCTTCCAGAGGGGTTCCCAGTCCACGGCTTCGTCTTCGTAGTCGGGGTATTTGAATTCGAAGCTTGCCCACGTTTCCTGTCCGAGGGTGTTGGAGTAGCTGCGGGGGGCGGTGCCGGGGTAGTACGACGAACCGCTTTCGTGGCCGAAGAACACTTCGTAGCACCACTGGTCGGCTTTGTAGAGCAAACCGTGCACTTCGGCTTCGCCGCTCTTGGAGTCGGCAGCGCTCTTGAATTTCTTTAGTTTGAGCTGCTTGCGGTCCATCTTCTCGGTCATGCAGTAGATGCCGTTGTAGCGTCCGTTGAGGAACATCTCCACGAAGTGTCCGCGTGTACCGGTGAGTGCTTTCTTCTCGCGGTCGGCGTAGTAGGGCTTGGTGGCGTAGTCGTTCCAGATGTCGGTTGCCACGCGGTTGCGCATGCAGGCGGGGTCTACTGCCATGGCGTCGAGAATCCAGTTGTTGTCCTCGCGCAGACCGAAGAACTGATGGTCTTCGGAGTTGCCTTCGGCGTCGTAGAACTTCACGTTGTAGGCTTTCTTCTCAAATCCGCTTGCCGTGGCGCCGCGGTAACGGAAGGCGGCTATCATGGTGGTGTCGTAGCCTTCCTCGTCGGCATCGGTGAGACGGAAGGTACCGGTGGTGTAAGAGGTCTTGTTGCACGACGCCACGCGCGCCTCTATGATGGGCATGAAGGTAAACTGCAGCTGTGCCGAGGCTTTCACTTCTCCTGCGGCGTCGACGAGACATACGGGATAGGTGCGGCTGCAGGTCACGTCCTTGAGGGTGATGGTGCTGTCGGCGCTGAGGGCGAGGCTGTCTATGCGGAGCGAGAGGGTGTCGTAGCCTGCTTTGGGGAGATATTCCACGGCTGCCGTGTAGTCGCCGCCGTCGAGCAGACGGGAGGGAAGGGGTGCGTAGTAGAGTTTGGAGGAGGTGTCGTAGATGAGGTCCTTGCCGCCGATGCGTATGGAGTCGACTGCCGCGTGGAGGTTGGTGGTGTTGGTCTGCGAACCGGTTTTGAAGGTGATGCCGGCTGCGTTGAGCATGCTTACGTGGCGCTTATCGGAGGAGGTGAACACGAAGGTGCCGCCCTCGTCGAGCGAGTAGAGACCTATGAAGGTGTTGCTGTAGTCGTTCCAGTAGGCGTAGTCTATGTTGCCCCATCCGCCGGGACCACCGCCGCCGGGACCGCCCCAACCGCCTTGGTTGCCGCCGGTAGAGGTCTTGTTGTCGGTTTTTGTGATGCCGTAGCCGTTGGGTGAGTAGCTGGAGGTCCATGCGGCTTTCCAAAGGTTACCGCTGGGCGTTCCGCTCTCCACGCTCACGTACTGGTTGGTGCTGTGGTCGTAAACGGTGGATACGTAGAGGCCGCCTTCGGTGAATATCTGTGCCGAACCGTCGCTCTGCTCCACGAAGTAGAAATGCGTGCGGCTGTCGGGGTCGGCGGTCTGGAGAAGGGAACTGCCGTCGGTGTAGACGTATTGCGACGAACGCAGGTTGGCTATGGAGTAGAGCACGGGGTTGGTGGTGTCGGTGGTGTAGACCACGGGCTGCGAGAGACCCTGCAGTTCCCAGTATTCGCCTTCGGGGGTGATGCCTTTCTTGGCGTTGAAGTCGGAACGCACGTCGCCGTCTGTGGAGTCGTCGCCGTCTTCGGTGAGTTGGTTGCCGTTGGAGTCGTAGATGGCGAAGAGTTCGTTTTTGGAGCCGGTGTTTCCTGTGTAGGTGCCCACGAGGTAGGTGCCGTCGGTGCGCACGTTGAACCACTGGGTGTTGTCGTCCACGTTGGCTATGGTGTAGTAGCCGTCGCCGGCGTCGTTGAAGGTCCACTGGCTGGTGGTGCCTTGCGAGGCGGTGGAGAGGACGAGACCTTTCGCCACGTTCTCTATGCGTTCGGAACTGTAGGTGATGTAGTAGTTGTTGGTGGCGTTGCGAAGGGTGTAGCCGTTGCCTTCGGCTTCCACGTACCACCAGGCGTCGTCGTCTTCGTCGCTTGTGGTGTTGTAGTAGATGTAGGCTTTTGACCCGTGGGCGCTGCCGAGCATGGTGGCTCCCGTGCCGTAGTATTTGCAGACGAGGCGGTATTTCTCGCCTGTCTTGAAGGCCGGTGTGGCCTGCGCGCCGAGTGTGGAGAGCAGACCGAGGAGCAGCAGAAGTAAAGAGTTCTTCATGTGCGGTTGTATGTGTTGTTTGTTTGTTCGGTTTGGGGTGCCGGGCTGCATGGCATTGGATTGCAGCGGGAAGCGCTCAAAGTTACGGATTTTTTCGGAATGCCATACGTAAGTTTTTTACGAACGCGTATGTTTCTTTAACGAATGGGGATTTAGGCGGGGCGCAAGTGCACGCTCATGGGGCAAAGTGCATGGAGGCGCCAGCGCATGGGGTCAAGACTCCAGTCTTGACTGATGAGCGCGAAGAACATATTAAGCGAAGCACGCGCCGCTCATGGGGCAAAGCGCATGGGGCGCAAGCGCATGGGGGCGACAGCGCATGGAGGTCAAGACTCCAGTCTTGACTGATAAGCGCGAAGAACATATTAAGCGAAGCACGCGCCGCTCATGGGGCAAAGCGCATGGGGCGCAAGCGCATGGGGGCGACAGCGCATGGAGGTCAAGACTCCAGTCTTGACTGATAAGCGCGAAGAACATATTAAGCGAAGCACGCGCCGCTCATGGGGCAAAGCGCATGGGGCGCCAGCGCATGGGGGTCAAGACTCCAGTCTTGACTGATAAGCGCGAAGAACATATTAAGCGAAGCACG
>CAVJJO010000115.1:0-7837 GCA_963649665.1 Bacteroidaceae bacterium
ACTTCAGGTAGGCATCCTCCAGCTCCACGAAGTCGCCGCCCATCCTTATCACCCCGAAGCGTCGCAGAAACTCCAGGCTCTCGTCCTTCCTCGAAGCCAGCTCCCGAGCCACGTCGTAGCGGAACGACAGCCGCTTGCGGTCCTGAAATAGGCCGCCGAGCAGTTTCCGTTCGCGGTCAAGTGCACGGATAAGTTCTTCAAGTGTATGAAAATGGGATATGGGTTCCATGGTTGCGTTTAATTGTAGTGTGTGGTTCTAACAGCCTATAAACACCACTTGCGCAACTGCATTCTTCCATGTGTAGTTGCGCAAGCGGGGTTTGTTCGGGCAAAAATTAAAACTCAAGGCTTATGCGCGCATTGAGTTGGCGGCCGGTGAGGTAGTTGGGCACGGCATACTGCGTGTTCGTGATGTCGGTAATCCAGTAATAGGAATTGACGTTGCTGATGCCGAGGAGGTTAAAGCAGTCCACACCGAGCCAGGCATTCTTAATGAAGCGGCCTATGCCGCGCGTAATGTGGCGGTCGGCATTTTTGACGAGGCGGTAGCTCATGCCCACATCTACGCGCTTGTAGGCCGGGGCACGGTAGGTCTGGCTCGTGAGCGAGCTGCGCGGAGCACGGAAGGGAAGTCCGTCGGCAAATGCGGCTTTGAGCGTGAACATCCATCGCGTGGTGCCGGGGAAGTAGTCGGTGAAGTAAAGCGACACGTTGTAGAGCTGGTCCGTGGGGCGCGGCATCCATACTCCGCCTATCTTTTCTTTCGTACTCATGAGCGAGAAGGTGAGCCACGAGTCGGTTCCGGGAACGAATTCGCCGAAGAGCTTGAAGTCGATACCTGCGGCATAGCCCGAAGCCGCATTTTGTCCGTAATAGACCACGCGCACATTGTCGACCGTGTAGGGGATGAGGCGCGAAAGGGCTTTGTAGTATGCCTCGGCGGTGAAGCGGAACGGGCGGTCGGCCATGCGGAACGAATAGTCGGCGCCGAGCACAAAATGGATGGAACGCTGCGACTTGATGTTCTTGTTGAGCGTCACCGTGGAGAGTCCGTTCACTATGGTGGTGTCCTTTAATTCCTTGTAGAACGGTGCCTGGTAGTAGAAGCCCGTGGCAAAGCGGAAGGTCCAATGGTCGGAGAACGAGGGGAGCAGACCTACGGAGGCACGCGGCGAGAGGATGGTTTCGCCGTTCCAGCTCCAATGGCTCAGACGCACGCCGTAGGTCACGTTGAACAGACCGACGCCCGACTTTATGCGCCACTGGTCCTGGGCATAGAAGCTGAGGCGCGTTGTGGCAAGTTCGGCAATGGAGCGCTGGCTATAGATGAGTTGCAGCAGTTCGGGGTTGTAGGGCAGGGAGTAGCCCATGGAGTCGCGCATTTCCCATTCGCGGGAGTTCTCGTCTATCTTCTCGCGCTGGAAGTTGAATCCAGCCTGAAGCGTGTGGGCCGTTATTTTACTGCGGAACGAGAGTCCCACGTTGTAGACGTTTGCCTTCAGGCGGTTGCGGGCATGTTCCATGTAGGTGCCCACTCCAAGCTCTTCCTGCGAGGTGGCTTCGTTGAGCCAGTATTCGCCTTGTATGTCGTAGGTCTCGCGTTCCTTCGTGGAGAAGGTGGAGAACTGGAGAGCCAGGTAGGTGTTTGGCGTGAAGTGGCGCGTGAGCGTGGCGGAACCGAAGAGCGTGCGGAAGTAGTCCTTCTCCTGTCCGTCGAAGTATACTTTGAAGGTGCGCGGGTCGTCCATGGTGCCGAACTTCGTTTCGCGGTCGGCGGGACGGAACTGGTAGTGGTTGTCGGAGATGTTGGCAAGCACGTCGAAGCTCCACCGCTGCGAGGGATGCCAGGAGAAGAAGGTCTGGTAGTCGAGGAAGTGGGGCTGGTACTCGCCACCCGTGTCCATCGTGCCCAAGAGGTGGCGCGTGGTCTTGTAGCGGACGGATGTCATGAGGCTCACCTTCTTGTTGCCCCACCCCACATAGGCTCCGCCTCCGAGAAGCGAACCTTGCACGGTGGCTTCGAAGGCTTCGGGGCGTTTGTAGGTGATGTCGAGCACCGACGACATTTTGTCGCCGTAGCGCGCTTCGAATCCGCCGCTCGAGAAGGCTATGTTTTCCACCATGTCGGGGTTGATGACGGAAAGCCCTTCCTGCTGGCCTGAACGCACGAGCATGGGGCGGTAGAGTTCCACACCGTTGAGATAGACGCAGTTCTCGTCGAACGAACCGCCGCGCACGTTGTACTGCGAGGAGAGTTCGCTGTGGGTGGACACGCCGGCTTGGGTGGCAATGATTTCCTCCACGGCATTGCCCGTAGTGGAGGGTGTGAGTTTCGTGTCGGGTTTGGTGATGCGCTGCATGCTTCCCGTCTGCACGCCATGGCCCGTGACGACGGCTTCGCCGAGCGTTCCTTTTTCATAGACGGGGAGCACCACATCGAGGCGTATGGAGTCGACGGGCGAACGCAGCAGGCGTTTGCGCGTTTCGTAACCAATCATGGAGTAGACCACCCGCACAGAGTCGGTGCTCGTGCACCAGAGGCTATATTCTCCCTTGAGGTTGCTCAAGCAAAAGGCGCTCTGCCCCGTGACGCGGACGGAAGCCATTTCTATGGGGTTGCCCTGGTCGTCGCGTATGGTGCCGAACAGGCGGCAAAGGCGTTGCCCCATGCCCAAGGCAGGGAGTAACGTAAGGAACAGGAGGAGAAGGGAACGTAACGTGAAGAAACGTGTGTCGGTTTTGGTCATGAACGGAGGCATGATGGTGACAAGGCGTGCATCAGTCGAACTGGATGGCCTTGGCGGGTTGCACTTTTGATACGAGGAAGCTGGGAACGATGAGGGCAAGCATGGTGAGGGCAAGCGTGAGGAGATTGATGCCCACGAGCCACAAGGGGTTTACTTCAACCGGCACGGTGTCCACATAATAGGATGCGGGGTTGAGGTGGAACACGTGGAACTTGGCCTGCAGGCCTACCACGGCAAAGCCTATGACGTTGCCCCACACAAGCCCTTTTCCCACAATGAAGAAAGCGTACCAGAGAAACGTGCGGCGGATGCGGCGGTTGGTGGCGCCGAGGGCCTTGAGAAGGCCGATGGTGGATGTGCGCTCAAGTATGAGAATGAGCAAGCCGCTAATCATGCCTATTCCTGCCACGCAGAGCATGATGACGAGAATGACGAGTATGTTGAAGTCGAGCAGCTTAAGCCATGAGAGCACGCTTCCCGTACGGGGATTCTCGTAGATGTTGAGCAAATCGTACTGCCCGCCGTAGGAGTCTGTCCGGTTCGTGAAGGCGCGCTTAAGACGAATGTGTGTGGGGGTCACGCTGTCCATGTCCTTCACACGTATTTCCAGACCGCTGCTTTGGTTCGTGGCCCAGTTGTTGAGGCGGTTCACGGTGTAGAGGTCCGTAATGATGAAGGTGTTGTCGAACTGGTGCATCTGCGTGTCGTAGATGGCTGCCACGCGAAACACGCGCTGCTTGATGCTGTTGGAGAAGAAGTAGCTGTTGACCTTGTCGCCCAGTTTCAGGTGAAGTTTCTCGGCTTGCACGCGCGAGATGGCTATTTGGTTGGACGAGGCCGTGTCGCTCCATTCGGGCAACTTGCCTTCCACCACACACTGCTTGAGAAACGTCAGGTCGTAGTCGCTCGCCGCCACTCCCTTGAGGCAGACGCCCATGAAGTCCTCGTCGGTTTTCACGATGCCCATTTTCTCTGAAAAGCGCTGCACATGCGTCACGCCTTCGGTGCGCTTCGCGGTGTTGACCACGCTTTCGTCCGTGACGATGGGGTACGACTCGGGCGAACCGAAAGCGCGTTGGTCGAGGAGTTCGATGTGGGAAGCAAAACCGATGATTTTGTTGCTCACCTCGCGCTGGAATCCTTTCACCACGCAAAGAGTGACTATCATTACGGCCAGTCCGACGGCAATGCCGGCTATGGCAATGCGTACGGCGGGCACCGATGCTCCGCTGTGGGCCTTTGCCTCTTCTTTGGAAAGGCGCGGATGCATGAAACGTTTGGCTAAAAAGAGTGAGAGCACAGTATATTGTTGATGTTTGAAGGGTGGTTCTATAAATTAGTTCGTCTGTAATCTATAGAATCACCCTTATACATTTATCGTAGTTTTCTGAAATTTATTGTGTAGCGGCAGCGATTTCTCATTCGTGTCCGGGATAGGCTTCGAGTGCTTTCTGCAACACGAAGAGGGCACGCTGCAAGTCTTCCTTCTTCAGCACGTAGGCAATGCGCACCTGGTTGCGTCCGGCACCGGGCGTGGTGTAGAAGCCCGCTGCGGGCGCCATCATCACGGTCTGTCCTTCGTATTCGAAATCGGTCAAGCACCAAGCGCAGAATTTCTCCGCATCGTCGACAGGGAGTTTTGCCACGGTGTAGAACGCACCCATCGGTATGGGCGAATACACACCGGGGATGCGGTTGAGTCCGTCTATAAGACATTTGCGTCGCTCCACATATTCGTCATACACGTCGCGGCTGTACTCTTCCGGAGCGTCGAGCGAAGCTTCTGCCACCAACTGGCCGATGAGGGGAGGACTCAGGCGAGCCTGGCAGAACTTCATGACGGCCTTGCGCACTTCGGCATTCTTGGTGATGAGCGCGCCGATGCGTATGCCGCACTCGCTGTAGCGCTTCGACACGGAGTCGATGAGCACCACGTTTTGCTCTATGCCGTCGAGATGGCAGGCGGAGATGTAGGGCGAACCGGTGTAGATAAACTCGCGGTAGACTTCGTCGGAGAAGAGATAGAGGTCGTATTTCTTCACCAAGTCGCGAATCTGGTTCATCTCACGCCGCGTGTAGAGATAGCCTGTAGGGTTGTTGGGATTGCAAATGAGAATGGCGCGCGTGTGCTCGTTGATGAGTTCTTCAAACTTCTCCACTTTGGGAAGCGAAAAGCCTTCCTCTATGGTAGTGGCAATGGTGCGGATGCGTGCTCCGGCAGAGATGGCAAACGCCATGTAGTTGGCATAGGCGGGCTCGGGCACGATGATTTCGTCGCCGGGGTTCAAACAGGAAAGAAAAGCGAAAAGCACGGCTTCCGAACCGCCGGAAGTGACGATGATGTCGTCCGCATTGAGGTGGATGCGGTATTTCTCATAATAATGGGTCAACTTCTCGCGATACTGGCGGAAGCCCTGGCTGGGACTATACTCGAGCACCTGGCGGTCGATGTGGCGAAGCACGTCGAGTCCGGCTTCGGGTGTGGGGAGGTCGGGCTGGCCGATGTTGAGATGGAACACATGTATGCCACGGTCGGCAGCAGCAGTGGCCAAGGGGGCGAGTTTGCGTATAGGGGACTCGGGCATGATGACAGCCCGTTCGGATATCTTAGGCATTTTCTGAGAGTTAGTGGTGCGTCCGTGCGGCAAGCAGAAAGCCGCTCTTGCGGAATGCATGCAGACGCTTGTCAAGCAAAAGTACTATAAAATCCCTTTGCACATCTATTATAGGCTTATTTTTTTAGAAAACCGCAGGATGCCGAAACTCGCCCGAGGCTGCGAACGCCTGGCATTTCTGCAAGCAGACTTGGCAAGAGCGGCAAAAGAAAAGGAATTTAGGGGCAAAGCTTAACAAAAATGAAATGTAGAGAACGTAACTAAAGCAAATGTCGTAAATTTGCCGGACATTAAGCAAGACAATCATGAAACTAATTCTTATGACTACTCCGTATTTCTTCGTCGAGGAGCATCAGATACTGACGGCGCTTTTTGATGAAGGATTGGAAATTTTGCACTTGCGAAAGCCAGGCACGGAGCCTGTCTATTCTGAACGTTTGCTTTCCCTGCTCAACGAGGACCACCGCAAACGCATTGTGGTTCACGACCATTTCTACCTGAAAAACGAATACAACCTCAAAGGCATTCATTTAAACCACCGTAACCCCGACTTGCCTGCCAAATACAAAGGCCACATTTCCTGTTCGTGCCACACGGCGGAAGAAGTGGCGGCCCACAAGAAGGCTTGCAACTACGTTTTCCTCTCACCCATATTCAACAGCATTTCAAAGGAAGGCTACTCCTCGCCCTTCACCCCTACCCTCTTGCGCGAACTGCAGCGCAACAAGATTATAGACAAGAAGGTGATGGCTTTGGGAGGAATTGACCTCAACCACATCAAAGAAGCAAAAGACCTAGGCTTCGGAGGGGCAGTAATCCTCGGCGACATATGGAACCGCTTCAACATGCACTCCACCGAAGACTTTAAAGGACTCATAAACCATTTCCGCCAACTGCGCCGCGCTGCGGAATAAGCTTTCGGCAGAAACCTCGGAAACACGCAACTACTTAATAACTATCCCATACAAAATTCAACTTAACACAATGGACAACAATTCATTCATGGTCTTCTCGGGAACAGCTTCCCGATATCTGGCTGAAAAGATTTGTGAAGAACTCAAGTGTCCGCTCGGCGCCCTCACCACCACGAAGTTCGCCGACGGCGAATTTGAGGTTTGCTACGAAGAAAGCATCCGCGGACGCGACGTGTTCCTCGTGCAGAGCACCTTCCCCAACTCCGACAACCTTATGGAGCTGCTCCTTATGATCGATGCCGCCAAGCGCGCTTCGGCACGTAGCATCTGCGCCGTAGTCCCCTACTTCGGCTGGGCTCGCCAGGACCGCAAGAGCAAACCGCGTGTAAGCATCGGTGCCAAACTCGTGGCAGACTTGCTCAGCGTAGCCGGCATTGACCGTCTGATGACTATGGATTTGCACGCCGACCAGGAGCAGGGCTTCTTCGACGTTCCCGTTGATCACCTCTATGGCTCCACAGTGATGTTGCCCTACATCAAGAGCCTCAACCTGCCCAACCTCTGCATTGCCACTCCCGACGTGGGCGGTTCAAAGCGTGCCGCTTCCTATGCAAAGTATCTCGACTGCCCCATGGTGCTCTGCAACAAGAGCCGCAAGAAAGCCAACGAAGTGGCCGACATGCAAATCATCGGCGACGTGAAGGGCATGGACGTAGTGCTCGTTGACGACATTGTAGACACCGCCGGCACCATCACCAAAGCCGCCGACCTCATCATGAGCCACGGAGCAAAGAGCGTACGCGCCATTGCCAGCCACTGCATCATGTCGGGTCCCGCCGACGAACGTGTGCAGAACTCTGCTCTTGAAGAAATGGTCTTCACCGACAGCATCCCCTACCGCGGCACCTGCACGAAGGTGAAGGAACTCAGCGTAAGCGGCATGCTTGCCGAAACCATCCGCCGCGTGATGGAAAACGAAAGCATCTCTTCACAGTACCTCATCAAATAAGTCTGTCGTCCACTTGACATATTAAATAAAAAGCCTGCGCATCCAAAATGGACGCGCAGGCTTTTTTCGTAGTATCTTATATTTGATATTAGAGGTATCTACCCTAATACCAATGAAAAACGCAAGCCAAGAGCATCTGCGATTTTCAAGAATGTAGAAAGTTGCATATCTGTCTGCCCTTTTTCCAAGGCTGAAATATACTCACGTTTCTTTCCAATCTGTTCTGCAAGTGACTTCTGAGTGATATTCTATTTCTTGCGTTCCTCCTTCAGAAGCTAAGCTCAGCATAATACCAAGCTTTCGCCTTGGCATCAAATTCTATGCGATCTGCACTATTCTCGCTGCCGTACTTTTCATTCAAGACATCATCAAACCTACGCAACGATGCCATTTTTGCTTCATTCAGTTTCATCATAATTACTCTTCCAAATAATTTCTTAAGTAATGTGTAAAAAATAACTTGAGCAATTTTTTCGAGAATCATACAACGCATTCGTCAACGACGGGCTGAAAGCCCAACCTGCGCCTAGCCCAGGGCAACGCCCTGGGTAC
>CAVJJO010000116.1:0-7758 GCA_963649665.1 Bacteroidaceae bacterium
GAGGTGAACGGTATGGTGGTGTTTTTGTAACTATTTTTACTATTATCCTCATTGGCAACCAAATAATTTACGGTTTGGTTGCCAATGAAAAATAAAAAACGTAACTTTGTACCATAACGTATAACTTTGATTGTTATGGTAGTAGTTAGTACAAGAGACTTTCGTGTCAATCAGACGAAATATCTGAATATGGCAAAATCGGGAGAGCACGTGGTTCTGAAATCGCGTGCCGGTAGTTTTCGTATTTTTCCCGAAGACATTAAGGACGTAAAGGAAGCACCGCGCGACTTGATATTGGAACTTAAAAACGCGTTGACAGAAGTAAAGGAAGCCATCGAGGGCAAACGCATCCTTCTCTCAGCCGAAAGTCTGGCTGATGAGTTGTAGTGTTAGCGTTTCGGTCTCCAACGACTTCGCAAAAGAGGCGAAACGCCTCGCAAAGAAATACCCGAGTTTCAAGCAGGACTACTTGGACTTTCTCGAAAGTATCAAGCAGAATCCGCTGCAAGGCGACGAGATAACCAAGAATATCCGCAAAATCCGGATGGCTATCAAGTCGAAAGGCAAAGGCAAATCCGGCGGCGCACGTGTCATCACGTTCAACATCCTCACACAAGAGGTCGAGGGTAAGGTCGTTTTCCTTCTTATCTACGACAAGGAGAACGCCTCTACTGTAAAGGTGGACGTGGTGAAACGCCTTGTGCGCGACATGGGATTTGAGATAGAATAGCGGCTTATGATATTGCCAAGGCTCTCAACGTTGATGTGAAAACGCTGCTCAACGTTACCATATTCGATAAACCTAAAGAAGAACTTTACAAGATGGATATATCACAATCTCAGATAGTATCATTTATATGGGGCATCGCCGACGACTGCTTGCGCGATGTCTTTGTGCGTGGGCAATACCGCGATGTTATCCTTCCTATGGTGGTGCTCCGCCGTTTCGACGCATTGCTCGAAGCCACCAAGGATCAGGTGGAAGAGGAGATAAAGACGCAACACGAGGTGCTCGGGCTGGATGACGACTCGCTCGACGAGGGCGCAATCCTCGACATTACGAATCTCTCGTTCTACAACACCAGCAAATGGACGCTGAAACGCATCCTCTCGCAAGCCACCAACGACAACAATATTCTCTATTCGAACTTTGTGGAGTACCTCAACGGCTACAGCGAGAACGTGAAGGACGTGCTTCGCAACTTCGACTACTACAACAAAGCGAAACGCCTTGCGGACAACGACCGCTTGCTCGCCGTCATCGAGAAGGTCACTGACCCGTATATCAACCTCACCGACCGCCCTGCCACCGATCCCGACGGACTGCCCCTGCCGCCGCTCTCCAACATCGCTATGGGTACTATCTTCGAGGAACTGCTACGCCGCTTTAACGAGGAGAACAACGAGGAGACGGGTGCGCACTTCACGCCGCGCGACGCTATTGCCCTACTGGCTCGACTGGTGTTTGAGCCGGTGAAGGACAACCTCCCCAAGACGATTATGCTCTACGACCCTGCCGAGGGTTCGGGCGGCATGCTCACCGAGGGGCGCGACTATCTGCTCGAACTGGGCGTGAAGGAGTCTGCCATTCAACTCTACGGCACGGAAATCAACCCCGAGACGTATGCCATCTGCAAGGCCGACCTTATCATCAAGGGCGTTGACCCGCAGGGCATGCACCTTGGCAACACCATCACCGAGGACCACTTCCGGGGCAAGTCGTTCGGCTACTGCATCACCAATCCGCCTTACGGCAAATCGTGGAAGACGGACAAGGAGAAAATCTACCACGACGGCGCACTCACGGATTCGCGCTACGAACTGCCGCTCGTCAACTTCCGGGGCGAGGTGGAGACGGTGGACTGCACGCCGCGCACCAGCGACGGACAGCTGCTCTTCATCCTCGAAGAGGTGGACAAGATGAAACCGCTCGAAAACCAGCCGCAGGGTTCGCGCATCGCTTCGGTTCACAACGGGTCGAGCCTCTTCACGGGCGATGCCGGACAGGGCGAGAGCAACATCCGCCGCTATCTCATCGAGAACGACCTCGTGGACTGCATCATTCAGCTTCCCAACAACATCTTCTACAATACGGGCATCGCCACTTATGTGTGGGTGCTTACCAACAAGAAACCTGACCAGCGTCGCGGCTTCGTGCAACTCATCGATGCGAGCCAGGCATTTGAGAAACTGCGCAAGAACCAGGGCAACCGCAACTGCACCATTACACCGCAGCATGCCGAGCAGATTGTGCAGTGCTACATGGCATTTGCTGACCAGTCTGCCACCACCGACTGCCCCGTGGAGAGCAAGGTGTTCCGTGGCGACGACTTCCGCTACTATGCCGTGACGGTGGAGCGGCCTCTGCGTCTGCGCTGCCAGTTCTCGGCTATCAAGGCGGACGCGTTGCTCTTCGACGCTAAGGACGAGGAGTTCTCGCGCTGGCTCTACCAGACCTACGGCGAACGGGTGTTCGACGGGCTGGCTTCGGAACTGCCTTCTATTAAGGCGTATCTTCAAGAGCAGGACATCAAGAAAACGGACAAGCAGTTGGTGGCGCTCATCGACCCGAAGAAGTGGACGGAGCGGCGCACGCTCATGCAAGCGGCGCAGAAGATTATGCACTCCGTGGGTACGGAGGTCTATATGGACTACAACGTCTTTGCCGACAAGGTGACCGCCATGGCGAAGGCTTCGGCACTGAAACTCTCTTCGGCGCAAATCAAGTCTATCTGCCGTGCCATGGCGGTGACCGACCCGGAGGCTGCGCCGGTCATCAAGAAGGTGTTGAAACCGAATGCCAAGGAGATCGCGGAACTTACCGATGCATTTGGCATTGCCGAGGCGCGGCTCGCCGACTATGGCATCTACCCCCAAGGGAAGAAGTTTGTGCAGTATGAGGCGGACAGCGACCTCCGCGACAGCGAGAAGATTCCCGTGGCTGAGGATATCTACGACTACTTCCAGCGTGAGGTGCGCCCCTATGTGGCGGATGCTTGGATTGAACTGCCGCAAACGAAGATTGGCTGCGAAATCTCCTTCAACAAGTATTTCTACCGCCCACAACCGCTGCGCTCGCTCGCCGAAAACGAGGCGGACATCCGTGCGCTCGACGAAGAAAGCAAAGGATTCATCGAGGCTATTCTCAACGCTAAATAACCGAACGGTATGGAAAGATATAGCAGTTATAAGGATAGCGGAGAAAAATGGCTCGGGGAAATTCCGGGGCATTGGGAGATGGTGCGCAATAAATCTTTCTTCTCAGAAAGAAAAAAATGTGTAGGGGACGAAAGTCAAAAATACACATTGTTATCTTTAACCAAGAAAGGGGTAATAGTGAGAAATCCTAATGATGGTGGAAAATATCCTACGGATTTTAATACATACAAAATTGTAAAACCAGGAGATTTTGTTTTTTGCTTATTTGATGTTGACGAAACTCCGAGGACAATAGGATTAGCTCAAGATTATGGGATGATTACAGGTGCTTATACAATTTTGCGACAAAACAAAATGATTGACAAATACTTGCTCTACTATTATTTGTCAATAGACAACCAGAAAGCCTTAAAGCCCTTGTATACAGGCCTAAGGAAAGTTGTGCAGACATCTACGTTTATGGCTATGAAAATTTGTATGCCCCCTCTCCCCGAGCAGCGCGCCATAGTCACCTACCTCGACCGTGTGACGGGCGACATTGACCGTGCGATTGAGGAAAGCCAAAAGATGATTGACTTGCTCAACGAAAGAAAGCAAATCATCATTCAACACGCGGTCACTAAAGGACTCAATAATAATGCAAAACTTAAATACTCCGGTGTCGAATGGATCGGAGAAGTGCCGGAGGGGTGGGAATGTTTGCCGCTGAAAAGATGCGTTACTTTTATCAATACAAAAGCACAGGAGCATGACAAGCCTCGAATTTCCTTGGAAAATATTGAGAGTTGGACTGGTAGATATGTACAAACCGAATCTCAATATGAGGGTTCTGGAATACAATTTCTTAAAAACGATATTCTTTTTGGAAAATTGCGTCCCTATTTGGCAAAAGTCTATTTAAGCCAGATGAATGGAGAGGCTCTTGGTGACTTTTGGGTATTGAGGGCAAACGAAAGGGTTACACCGCAATACCTTCAACAGATTCTACTTTCGCATCAATTCATATATTTAGTAGATTCGTCAACTTATGGAGCAAAAATGCCGCGTGCAGATTGGAAAACCAATTCTAAAATAATGATTCCAATTCCTACAATAGCGGAACAAGCGGATATAGTTGAACATATATCAAAGCATTGCGAGAATATTTCCCAAGCCATCGCCTCCGCCGAGCGCAAAATAGCCCTCCTCCGTGAGCGCAAGCAAATTATCATCAACGAAGTAGTAACAGGAAAAGTAAAGGTGTCATGAATATAAAACCTACCGACGAAAGGGCGTTCGAGCAGCACATTGAATATACGCTCATCGGCTCGACACGTGAGGAACGGGAGGCGCAGGGGCTTACCGACGTGGATAAGCAAACGCCTGCCGCCAATCAGTATTATTGGGGACAACCCAAAGACATGGACAAGCGGCTCGCCATCGACCTGCGACGGCTGTGGCACTTCCTGCGTGCCACGCAGCAAGCCACACTCAATGAGTACAAGGGGCGCGACATGGAGTCGACCATCCCGAAGCGCATTGCCAAGGCGATTGAGACGCAGGGCATTGTGGAAGTGATGCGCAAGGGTGTGGACATCGACAATATCCACCTCTCACTCTTCTATGCCCGTCCGTCTGCCGCCGACAGCCAAGAGGCGCACCGCCTCTATGCGCTCAACGAGTTTTCGCTCACACGCCAGCAGACGTTCTCGGAGGCCCGTCCCGGACTGGAACTCGACCTCGCGCTCTTTGTGAACGGTCTGCCACTCCTCACCTTTGAACTGAAAAACCCGTGGACGCACCAGACGGCGCGTGTGGACGGCATCAAGCAATATAAGGAAGAACGCTCGCCCAAAGAACCGCTCTTCAACTTCGGGCGTTGCCTCGCTCACTTCGCCGTGGACAAGGACGAGGCGTTTTTCTGCACGCACCTCGAAGGACCAAAGTCTTACTTTATGCCATTCAACAAGGGACTGCCCGACGGCAAAGGCGCGGGCAACCCCGTCAACCCCAACGGCTTCAAGACTTCATACCTTTGGGAGCATACCTTGCAGAAGGACACGATCTCGGACATCATCTCCAACTACGCGCTCTTCGACTACGGCGAGGCAAAGACGCAGAAGCGTGTGCCGCACATCATGAAGAACGCCAAGGTGCTTATCTTCCCCCGTTACCACCAGCTCGACGTGGTGGAACGCCTCACCGCCGACGTGGCGGAGGTGGGCGTGGGCAAGACATACCTCATTGAGCATTCTGCCGGTTCGGGCAAGAGCAACTCGCTCACATGGCTGGCTTACAAACTCATCGGGCTTTGCCCTAACTCGATGGACGCGGTGCGCGCCAAGGCGCTCGACGCTCCGCTCTTTTCCTCGGTGATTATCGTCACTGACCGCCGTGTGCTGGACAAGCAGATTACCGACAACCTGAAAGCCTTCGGGCAGAGCGACAAGATTTTCAAGCACGCCGACAACAGCACGGAACTGAAAGTGGCTATGGAACAGGGCAAGCGCATCATCTCTACCACCATTCAGAAGTTCCCGTTCATCTGCGACACCATCAGCGACGTGAGCGACAGCAACTTTGCCATTGTCATCGACGAGGCGCACTCTTCGCAAAGCGGTATCGCCGCCGACAAACTCAATGCCACGGTGCAGAAAATGATTCAGGAGGACGAGGAGATTTCTACGGATGCGGTGTTGGCAGAACTGATGCTCTCGCGCAAGATGTCCACCAACTGCTCCTACTTCGCCTTTACCGCCACGCCGAAAAAGGAGACGCTCGAACGCTTCGGATCGAAGCATGAGGACGGCCAGTTCTATGCGTTCCACCTCTATTCGATGAAACAGGCTATCGAGGAGGGCTTCATCTTGAACGTGCTGACAAACTACACCACCTACAAGAGCTACTACGAACTTATCAAGAGTGCGGAGGGCAACCCGGAGTATGAGAACAAACGGGCGCAGAAACTCCTGAAAAAGGCGGTGGAGAAAGAGCCGAAGACTATCCGTGCCAAGGCAGAACAAATGCTGGCGCACTTCGACAGCAACATCTACCGCACACACCGCCTCGCTGGTAAGGCGAAGGCGATGGTGGTGACGAAGGACATTGAGTGTGCCATCCGCTACTACTTTGCCTTGAAGGAGGTGAAGGAGGAGAAGCGCATGCCGTTCGGCATTGTCATCGCTTTCTCGGGCGAGAAAACGGTGGACGGCGTGGAATACACGGAGTCTGGCATCAATGGCTTCTCGGAACTGAAAACGCCTGAGGAGTTCGACAAGGACGAAAACCGCATCATCGTGGTGGCGAACAAGTACCTCACGGGCTTCGACCAACCGAAACTCGCCGCCATGTATATCGACAAACCGCTTGCAGCGGTGCTGGCGGTACAGGCTCTCTCGCGCCTTAACCGCTCCGCACCGTCGTTGGGCAAGCGCAGCGAGGATCTCTTCGTGCTCGATTTCTATAACAATATCGACGACATGAAGGCTTCGTTCGACCCTTACTATACGTCTACCTCGCTCTCTGAACCTACCGACGTGAACATCCTGCACGAACTGCGCACCACGCTGCTCTCCGTTGGGGTGTTCGAACAGGAGGAGATTGACCACTTCAGCGAACTCTACTTCATGGGCCAGGAGCCGGAGGCATGGACTCCGATTCTCGACACGGCGTGCCACCGCTTCAACGAGGAGATTGAATTCCCCGAAAACGGCAAGGCGGATTTCAAGATGAAGTGCAAGCAGTTTGTCAAGGTCTACAGCCGCGTGGCGGCTATCTTGGAGTTTGAGATGAAGGAGTGGGAAAAACTCTTCTGGTATCTCCGCTTCCTCATTCCTGGTTTACACGTGGACGTGGCAGGGCGCGACGACCTCAAAGACCTCCTCGACCAAGTGGATCTCAACACCTACGGTTTGCGCCGCACCAAACTCAACGAGGAAGTGCTGCTCGACGATTCGCCCACCGTGCTCGACCCGAACAAACCGGCCATGGCTGGCGCAGGGCAGGACGAGCCTGAGAACACGCTCCTCGACGAGATTGTGAAGATTTTCAACGAGGGGCATTTCAGCGGATGGGAGGCTACGCCCGACGACCAAAAGGCAAAACTTATCAGTATCGCCAAGAGCGTCACCGCCGACAAGGATTATCAAGACCTCGTGGTGGGCAATCCCGACCCCGATGCCGTGGAGACGACGCTCAACACGGTCATCGACCGCATCATCCGCCAAAAGCGCACGGGTGACATGTCGCTCTACAAGCAGTACCAGCAGAACGCTGACTTCAAGGCGCAGATGCGCAACGTACTGTCTCGCATGATTAACACGCTCGAAAGCGCACCGGCAGATTTGGTTCTCAAAGAGGTGGGCTTCACTCAATCAAGTGCCAGCACCATGTAGCCCTTTGGTAATTTGAAGAACATAAGAATAGACGGTTTATAGCGTCTTTTACTCCACATTACTTCGCTCATATCTTTGCTAACAAAAAGCATGATATGAGCGATTTCTCTTTTTCAGACAACACATTCACCGTGCGTGCCATTCCGGGGGCTCGGGCTGCGGCAGCGTTCACGCCCAAGACGAGCGAGGTGTTCAAGGAAGAACACGAGGTGGCGCCGGTGTGGAT
>CAVJJO010000117.1:0-7532 GCA_963649665.1 Bacteroidaceae bacterium
AAGGACTGCCAAAACACATTGACGGCCTTGTGTCCCCGATTTGACTTTCAACGCATCAAACACATTAAGGTGCCATAGCTCAGTTGGTAGAGCAAAGGACTGAAAATCCTTGTGTCCCCGGTTCGATTCCTGGTGGCACCACTTGAAAACCGCTTGAAATCACAAGATTTCAGGCGGTTTTTTGCGGACGATACAATTACTAAAGTTTCGGATTTAAACGAGAACGGGCTGAAAGCCCAAAAGCGCCTAGCCCAGGGCAACGCCCTGGGTTAAAGATGTTGCGAGAATGCGCGCTGAAAGCGCAAAAGCGTTACTATACATCACACGCTTTTGCCCTTTCAGGGCGCAATGCCGCAGGTAATCTAGACCCAGGGCGTTGCCCTGGGCTAGACGCTTACTGGCCCTTCAGGCCGTCCCCCCCCTTAAATCAGGAACTTGAATAAATTATGTTCATAGAAACGACTTGCGCAATTTTCATCCGCACATGGAGGTGACGTTTTCAAAACGTCACGCTCTACACGGGCATAACAAAGCGCAGCATGCAAAAGTGTCAAGACTGGAGTCTTGCCCCATGCGTTGCGCCCACAAATACCATTTGGAAAATGTTCAAGTTGTTTTTTCGAACTTTACGAATCGCCAACTAACCTACCCCATCTATAAAATGACAATCAGCAACAACATCAAAGGAAGCATCTACGGTTGCATCGCCGCCATAAGCTACGGCATGAACCCGCTTTGCGCACTCTCGCTCTACGAGGACAACATCAATTCCAACACGGTGCTTTTCTACCGCTTCTTCTTCGGAACCATCATGCTCGGACTTCTGATGCTTGCCCAACGGAGAAGTTTCTCTCTTACCCGACGCGAAGCCATCGTGGTGACGATGCTCGGCGCCATTTTCGCCCTATCCTCCATCACCTATTTCATCAGTTTCTACTACCTCGGAGCCGGTGTGGCAGCCACACTCGTCTTTGCCTACCCCGTGTTTACCGCCATACTCATGGCACTCTTTTTCGGTGAGCGGCTCAAATGGCCGTCCATCGTGGCCATTCTCATGACCATAGGCGGTATCGCGTTGCTCTACAAGGGCGACGACGGGAAACCCGTTGAAACGGTGGGCATCGTAGTAGTCATGATTTCCGCCTTGGCCTATGCGCTCTACATCATTCTGGTCAACAAAAGCGGCATTGTCATGTCCAGCATAAAACTCACATTCTATGCCATGCTCACATGCCTTTTCTTTCTTACGCTCTATGCCATATTTAGCGGAACAGGCGACCTTGAGTTGCTCCACACCCCGCACCAATGGGCCTTCGGACTGCTATTGGGACTCGTGCCCACCGTCATCTCCCTCGTGTTCATGGCCATGGCCATCAACTGCATCGGCTCCACCCCCACAGCCATCATGGGAGCGCTCGAGCCAGTGACGGCAGTGGTGCTCGGCATGTGGTTCTTCGGTGAAGTGCTCACCGCCCGACTCGCTAGCGGCATCTTGCTCATCCTCGTTTCGGTCACGCTCATCATTCTCGACAACAAGCTTCGCGCCGCCATCGCCTCCCTCCCCGTAGTTCGTCGCGGCCGTCTGCTCGTGAAGAAATGGCGATGGAAGTAAGCGAACATCATACACATAGTTCCGCATAAACGCAAAAAGCACGTTCTGCACTGCATCTTTTACAGTTGCGCAGAACGTGCTTTTTGTTTTACGACGTCGCTTCTATGCCTTACTTCAGCTCAAAGCGTCTGGGCATCATACGATGAAGCTTTGCGGGAACCGTAATGGCACGCAGAGCGGGCTTGCCGTTTACACTCTTCACTGAAGCTGCACTTGTAGCAGAAGCGGGAACCTGGATGTGTGCCTTGTAGAGATTACTTTCCACAGCGCCGCCGTCGCTCACATAAGCCGCTACAGCATAGTAAGAAGCTCCAGCGGTAACGCCGCTCAACTCTACGTTGCGCACGCCATAGTCTGCAAGATCCTTGAGCGCGTCGCTCACGCTTGACTCGCCGGAGATGTAGTCGTAAAGACTGTTGCTCGTGCTTTGGTTCATGAGGAGAACAATGTCGGAGTCGCTAAGCGTATCGGGTACAAAGCCGCTGATGTAAGCGCGGTTGGTGTCGTCGGGAGTAAAGGTTATCTGAGGCGTGCCGTCTGTAGCATAAGCCACGTTGATGTCCAATTTACCCTCCTTCTTTTCCACGGGAAGGGTGTGGAACGTCAGTTTGCGCATAGGAGTGGTGAGCTTGCCGTTCGTGTCCATGCCATATCCCCAAATCACATAATCTTCATCGGGCGCAATGCCGGTAACGAAGTCGGACATGCTGCCGTTATAAAGCACTTGGGAAAGGAAACTGGAGAGCGACATTCCGTAATATTGTGCATACTGGGAGAAGAAAACCAAGTCGTCGGCTACCACCGCTTCGTCCGACTCATATTGGTCGTACTCGGCCTTGGAGAGATACATGATGTTGTACGTTCCCACGCCACTTTCAGGATTAGCGGAAAAAGCGGCATAGAGTTGCGCCACTTCGTCGACCTTCATGTTAAGCACGTCTTTCTCATCAGCAGAAGCGGACGAAAAGCTTACGCTGTCCACTTGGTCTACGCTGAAGCGCTGCACCGTTCCGTCTTTAAGGTGCACCAACATATTTTCGGTTTGGGCGAAGGCTGACGCGGAAAATGCCACGCATGCGCCAAGAATGAGATTTCGGAGTTTCATAGGTTCTCTGTTCGTTTAATGATTATTTCTTTTGCAAATATAAACATTTGCCAAGAAAACCAACCTCTACCACTACAAAAGTTTTGCATTCCGACTCAAATTCTTCCTTTTCGGCACAAATTGCAGTAATATCCCAACTTGTAGACATTAAAAAGCATGAGCGACGGATGATGTCCGAGCAAATGCCGGCGAAGCAGAGGACGCACCGCGCAAAATGTCAACGCAAACAAACGGCTCACCCCCATGCGCTGAAGTTTACGCTGAAAGCGCGAGGGGCCGGCAAAGTCCTGCATGGGGCACCCCAAGGCAAAGAGTGTGCGCAGGGCGGTTTCCGTTTTGGTCAGGAAAGACACGTTGCTGTCTATGCCGAGATGCACCATCGGATTGTCGATATGCTCTATGGTAAAACCCTTCTCCTGAAGCTGCAAGCCAAAGAGGGCGTCTTCGTAACCATATTGGGAGCAACGCGCATCGAAACGGATCGAGCGGAGCACATCGCGACGAATAAGCAGATTGAAAGCGGTGAGATAACTAAAGGGATGTTTCATACGATAGTCCACACGGCGAATTTTCTCGGCATTGTGCTCATAGCGCCAACGGAGCTCGGTGCCGGGTGCAGCTTTACCTTCAGGGTTACGCAACGAACCGCAAACGGCATCGGCCTTAAAACGACTTTTCCAATAAGTGGCGATAAAGTTTTCTGTGCAAACCTCGGCATCGCTGTCCAAGAAGAGGAGAAAAGGGAAATGCGCCTCGTCTGCCAACCGGTTGCGCATAGCTGCCTGCCCTTGATTGTGGGGAGCCGCCACATAACGGCAATGCGCCGACTGAGCCACCGCATGACGATTGGCCTGTATGCTCGGCTCATCGGTTGAAGCATCGTCGCCAAGGAGAATCTCGTAATCGAAGGCAGAAGTACAAGCCTTAAAGGCTGCACATTGTACATCAAGGTCACGCACGAGACGCGAACAGTCGTAGTTATATGTGGGTATAAGGATGGAAAACATGTTATTTTGGGGAAATCAGAGCGGATGAATATTGCCAGACGACGATACTGCGCAACGTTCATACTCGTCCAAAGCTTGCGCCATGCAGCGGCGCCCTTCGGCTATGATGGAGTCTGCTTTGTCGAAGTCGAAAGCGCCAAAGCGATTCATGGGAATGTTCACGGCCACATCGGGTTTGTTGAGTTTTTGTGCTGCCACCGTACTGCGCTCTATCATCATGCCGAAAGCTTCGGTAAGAAGCGACACGTAGTTGCGCCCCATGCGCTGCTTCAAGCCGTTGGGCACGATATGGTCGAGCCAAGAAGACTGTTTCTTCTCATCGGCTTCTTCCTCAGCGTGCTGACGCGCCGCTTCGTCGGTAGAAGGAGCGCTGACGTTTACGCTGACAAGCAGTGAACCTGCTTTCCGTTCCACGCGGTTGAGCGGAAGCGCATTGGCAATGCCGCCGTCAACGAGTTGATGGTGAGCGATTCTTACAGGCTTGAACACGGAAGGTATGCTGATGGAGGCACGTATGGCGCGATAGAGACTTCCCTTGCGAAACACCACCTCGCGTTTAGTGGCCAAATCGGCAGACACGGCACAGAAAGAAATGGGCAATTCTTCAATTTTCACATCGGGCACCATCTCGCGCAACGCTTTTATCACCTTGTCGCCTTTTACCACATGATCTAGTCCAAGTGACCAATCGATAAGCGCAAGCATTTCCTTGCGGTCAATGGAACACATCCATTTTTTCACCTCCTCAAGTTTGCCTGCCACAAACATTCCGCCGACCAGGGCTCCCATTGACGTGCCTGCCACGGCTTCTATAGTATAACCGCGCTGCAACAGTTCTTCTATGGCTCCTATATGCGCATAGCCCCTTGCACCGCCGCTGGACAGTACAAGGGACACTTTGGGTTTCATTGAAATGGGATTCTGTTTCGTTGCTTCGCTCATGATTTGTGGAATTACTTGCCAAGCAACGCGCGTATCAATACTCGTCGCTGGCGTAGAGATAGGGAAAGGCGGCATAGTTCCATTCAAGGATTTCGCCTTCTTGGAAAAAGCGCTTGAGTTCTGCTTCGGCCGTTTCGGGCGAATCAGATGCATGGACTATGTTCTCCTGAAAACTCATGCAATACGAACCTCTAATGGTGCCGGGTGCAGCATGGCGTCCGTTTGTAGGACCTGCGAGGGCTCTTACCGCAGCAATGGCATCAACGCCTTGAAGGCAGAGAGCCACCACGGGAGCAATCATCATGGAGTCCTTCACGCGTTGGAAGAAGGGTTTGGCACTCAGGTGAGCATAATGTTCAGAGAGCAGTTCATCGGTGAGCTGCATCATCTTCATGCCGCAAAGCTGAAGACCTTTCTTTTCGAAGATGCTTACAATCTCTCCTACCAAGCCGCGCTGAAGCGTACAAGGCTTGAGGAGCACAAGGGTTCTTTCAATGGCCATAAATTCAAGTGTTAGTAAATTAAAGTTTCATGTTGTTGCAAAGATATGCGAAACATTCGGTTCCGCCAAATAGTAGGCCTCACAGCCATCTTGCGTAAAAGCAAAAGACTTCCGCAGAAATGCTGCGGAAGTCTTTTTTGAGTTTAATCTTATTCCATATTGTCCACGTATATCTGACACAACGTATCTTTAGAGTTGTTGTCTGTTCTTACGAGCGACACGTTGGCTTTAAACCAAAGGCCGCTTTGTTTGGACTTCAAAGTGAGCTTCTCAATATATTGGTTGAACGCTTTGATGGCCTGTTCTTGACCTTCTGCGTCGGTCTTTGCATAGCTGTAGACCGGTTTCTGCGAAGAGAAACCCAATTCGCTTTCGAGTTCTACGTCGGTCTTCTTCACCCAAGCTTCGTGTGAATAATTATCGCAGTCTATCACAATCTTATAGGACGTACGGCTGCGGTTGGGTTCGGGCAATTTATATCCTTTTGTGCCTTGGCCAAAATTGTTAACCGTATAATCCAACCAATCTGCTGGACTAAATGGCCAAACTCGCCCTGATTTATCTGGATCGTCAGCGCATATCTCCTGGTAATACATTACTGGAAGAGCAGTAAATCTATAGCAAACACCTTGCTTCGGGTTTTTTATCTTTGCTATCCACGAGAAACCGATAGTAAAATCATTCGTCTGGTAATCAGGCACACGATTGATTTTGTTGCTTCCTGCATAAGATGACATCGTTCCACAATAATACCAATCAACAGCAGATGAGTCCGGATTTGTGTCTAAATAGGTAATAATTGGAAGATCTTCTATCGGCTGCACCTTCCATTTTTTATTATAACTATATGTTGGGGACGCGTATGAGGTAACCGTAGGTTGAATAGGATTGATGTTATCCATTGAAAAGTCGAAACCATATTCCTTGCCAGTGGCAGGACGAGGTCGAGGATCCTCTATCACGATATCCTCATTTCCATCTTCGCTCTGAAAGACAATTGGTTTATATTTAAGTCCAACTAAGATGGGACCAAGCCAACCATACTTTAGAGTACCCAACCAATTATAATAGCTAAAAGGTATCTCTTCTCCGTTTCTTCTATAAGAAACGTAACCGTTATGTATTGTATAAGGATCTGGCAACTCCGAATTCTTGACAGTCAACTCATAACGGAAAAGGTAGTAGTCCTCATCCGTGTCAAATTTGTGAAGCGGGATTATATCATATTTGTAATTAACTCCACAATTCTGCTGACATGCAAAAAGCACATGATCCAATGATGTAGATCTGGAAATGGAATAAATGCCATAGTCTTCATCTTCGTTGCCTCCATTGTCAAGCCCTTCGGATTCTTTCATCCACGCAACGAGATTGTCAGCGGAGAGACCATAGCGGTAACCATTCGGCTTATAATTTTCCTCAACGATTTGGAATTGAATAGAATCGCTGTCCTCAGTTCTGCTATTGGCATAACTATTGTCGAGCGAAGGTAAACTGAAGGAAGAATTTTTGCGGAAAGCTACCACAGACGACGCGTCGGTGGAATCCTTGTCGAGTTGCAGACGCGCAGACTCTACACCTTCAAGGAACTTGCGATAAGGCTGCGTATCCTTACCATCGGCATCAAGCTGGTCAATGGCTTGGCTAACCGTGTCGACCAACGCGGCCACCGATTGGTTGCCACGTCCGCCAACAACTACGAAGTTTGTGTAATTGTTGTAAGCTTCAACAAGTTGAGGCACGTCAGCCACCTTTACCTTCACGTTGGCACCATTGACCAAAACAACGGAAGCAAGATTTGCCGAGAATTCGCTTACCGGATTCTTAATGCGTGCAGCAACGGAGGCATTGATACCTGTTCGGTCATCACCGAGCAGAAGAGTCTTACCTTCGTAAACCACGCCAAGTTGATCGGTGGTTGGGGAAGGAATTTCCGGCGTCGGGTCAGGCTGTGAAATACTTTCTTTCGTCTCATCGCTACAAGCGGTGAAAAAAACGCTTGAGCCAATACACATGGCCGCAATAAAAAGCGTTCTAAATACGGATTGTTTTCTGTTCATTCTGTCTCTTTTTGATTATATTTTGCAAAGTTACATAGACGATTGCAAATAGACGAGAATCTGCGGCTAA
The DNA here is from genome assembly GCA_963649665.1 of Bacteroidaceae bacterium. Lineage (GTDB taxonomy): Bacteria > Bacteroidota > Bacteroidia > Bacteroidales > Bacteroidaceae > Alloprevotella. The sequence continues at coordinate 7,299 of CAVJJO010000117.1, forward strand.
AGTTTAGGAGAATTAAGGAGGCAAAAGAAAAGGGCTAAAACTTCGTGTGAGAGCGTGACGTTTTGGAAACGTCCCCCCATGAGCGATTGCATGACGTTTCCCCAACCTCGTGCAGTGCACGAGGTTGGGCATAAAAAAAATAGTCCGAACTTTCGTCCGGACTATCTGTCAAGTGTTTGAAAAAGTTGGCGGCGACCTACTCTCCCGCGGGTGTGCAGTACCATCGGCGCGATT
>CAVJJO010000118.1:0-7446 GCA_963649665.1 Bacteroidaceae bacterium
GACACGAATTGTCGTGAATTAACCATGAATTTTCATGAATTTTTTGTTTTAAAGCGCTTCGCCCCTATCCCCCTAAAAAACTTTTTTCAAAAAAAACTTCCCAAACCCTTGCAACATCCCCAAACACTCCCTATCTTTGCAGAGCAATTCTCAGCCATGGCATAACGAATGACTCTTATGTCGCGTGCGGAGGAGTGCAAGTCCAAACAACTTACATACATACAATGAGTCAAAAAATCCGTATCAAGCTCAAGAGCTACGATCACACTCTCGTAGAAAAGTCTGCCGAGAAGATCGTTAAGAACGTGAAGGCTACAGGCGCTGTTGTCAGCGGTCCTATCCCCCTTCCTACGCGCAAGCGTATCATCACCGTGAACCGTTCCACCTTCGTCAACAAGAAGAGCCGCGAACAGTTCGAAATCTCTTCCTACAAGCGTCTCATCGACATCTACTCTTCAACTGCTAAGACCGTAGATGCTCTCATGAAGCTCGAACTCCCCTGCGGTGTAGAGGTTGAGATTAAGGTGTAGTTCCCTAATTTCGCACATTGTTTTCCTTTTTAAAGGACACCTTTTAAAGGTGCCGTTGATTCCAGCTATTGTGAAATAGCTGGAATTTTTTATTCTCCCACAGAATTCACAGATTTCACAGAACTTTCGTGTCCAAAAATAATTCATGAAAATTCGTGGATAATTCACGATAATTCGTGTCTTTCAAATCAACTCGCAAAGCGAGTTGTTATTTTCTTTTGAGCACGAATTATCGTGAATTGACCACGAATTTTCATGAATTTTTTGTTTTAAAGCGCTTCGCCTCCATGCGCTTCGCCTTGAATTTCATTTCTCCCACAGAATTCACAGATCTCACAGAATATCTGCACTTTCGTGTCCAAAAATAATTCATGATAATTCATGGTCAATTCACGATAATTCGTGTCTTTCAAATCAACTCGCAAAGCGAGTGGTTATTTTCTTTTGAACACGAATTATCGTGAATTAACCACGAATTTTCATGAATTTTTTTGTTTTAAAGCGTTGCCTCTTTATGCGCTTTACCCCTCTCCATTTGTCCATTTTCTGATTTATTTGTAAAATTGCAACCTCAAACCTCCATTAGCCACACAAAAAGTAATCAAACCCACCACTTATGCTTACACTCGACCTCATATACCGCGCCTCCACCGTGCTCAGCGGCGTCATCCACCGCACACCCCTCATCAACACCCGCAAGATCAATCCCCTTGCCGACATCACCCTCAAGCCCGAGAACCTCCAGGTCACCGGTTCCTTCAAGGTGCGCGGCGCAGGTTTCAAAATATCGCAGCTCACCGAAGAAGAGAAAGCCCGCGGCGTCATAGCCTGTTCCGCCGGCAACCACGCCCAGGGTGTGGCCCTCGCCGCCAAGCGCAACGGCATACCCGCCCTCATCTGCATGCCCGCCGGCGCCCCCATCAGCAAGGTAGAAGCCACGCGCGAACTCGGAGCCGAAGTGTGCCTCGTGCCCGGTGTCTACGACGACGCCTACCGCCGCGCCCTCCAGCTCAACGAAGAGAAGCAGATGACCTTCATCCATCCCTTCGACGACGAGCAGGTAATAGCCGGACAAGGAACAATAGGCATGGAAATCCTCGCCGAACGCCCCGACACCGACGTGGTGTTCGTGCCCATCGGCGGTGGCGGACTCGCCAGCGGAGTGGCATACGCCATCAAAGCCCTCAAACCCGAAGTGCGCGTGGTAGGCGTGCAGGCAGAAGGCGCACCCTCCATGGTCAACTCCGTCGACCACAACCAGATTGAGACCCTCACCTCCGTGCTCACCATTGCCGACGGCATTGCCGTGAAAGAACCCGGCGAACACACCTTCCAGCTCGTTCAGCAATACGTTGACGAAATCGTCACCGTGAGCGAGGACGAGATATGCGCCGCCATCCTCGCCCTTGTGGAGCACCACAAACTCATTGCCGAAGGAGCCGGCGCCGTGAGCGTAGCCGCCGCCATGTTCAATAAGGTCGATATCCGTGGCAAGAACGTCTGCTGCATCGTCTCTGGCGGTAACATCGACGTCACCATCCTCTCCCGCGTCATCAACCGCGGTCTCATGAAAGGCGGCCGCACCACCGAGATGCTCATCGAGATGGCCGACCGTCCCGGATCGCTCCTTGCCCTCTGCGACGTCATCTGCCGCCTCGGTGCCAACATCATATCCATCCACCACGAGCGCAACGGCGAAAGTCCCGACGTCAACTCCTGCAACCTCCGCATCGTTCTCGAAACCCGCAACGCCGACCACATCCTCGCCATCCAGCAAGCCATCCGCGAAGCCGGCTTCGCCATACTTTAAGGCTTGCATGGAGGCGAAGTCATGCACGCCCATGGGGGTCAAGTTTCCAACTTGACAGTTCTATACGATAATATAAGGCGCAGCCATGTACGCCCATGGGGGTCAAGTTTTCAACTTGACAGCTCTACACGATAACATAAGGCGAAGCCATGCACGCCCATGGGGGTCAAGTTTTCAACTTGACAGTTCTACACGGCCTTACAAAGTTTTTTACGTGGCTTTGCTACATACCCTCAAACCTTCGTGTAGAGCGTGACGTTTTGAAAACGTCACCCCCATGCGCAGCGCAAACCTCCCATCATTCATCCCTTTATCCACCCTAACCCTCTCCCGTCATGCCCACCTTCCGCACCGGCTTCCCCTGGACCGACGACGAGACCGACACCGTCTTCTCCCGCGGCCACCTGCCCCACATGAGCCAGTGCGGAAAGGTCTTCACCCTCACCTTCCGCCTCGCCGACTCCCTCCCGCCGCAAGTGGCAGAAGCCTACCTCTACCAGCTCGACCACATGCCCGACTCCCTCGTTGAGCGCGAGGACTACCTCCGCACCCTCCGCTCCCGCCTCATGGAAGTTCTCGACGAAGGCTTCGGTAGCTGCCTCTTCCGCCGTCACGACATACGCCGCCACGTGGAGCGCGCCATTGCCTACCACGACGGCCGCTCGTGCGACGTCCACGCCTACGTCGTCATGCCCAACCACGTCCACCTCCTCCTCGAACTCTATCCCGGAGTGAACGTCACCGCCGTTGTGGGGAGTATAAAGAAATACTCCGCCCTGCACATCAACCGCGCTCTCGGCCGCAAGGGCAAACTCTGGCAAAGCGAAGTGTTCGACCGTCTTATCCGCTCCTATCGTCACTATATCAACTCCGTGCGCTACATCTACCGCAATCCGCGTCATCTCCCTTCCACGGAATTTACCTTCTATGCCCGCCCCGATGTGTGGGAAGCCGCCATGACACCCGACGAATGAGGCGAAGCCCCTAGGGGCGAAGCGCATGGAGGCGAAGCGCATGGGGCGAAGCGCATGGGGGCGCCAGCGCATGGAGGTCAAGACTCCAGTCTTGACAGATAAGCGCGATACATCCAAGCGAAGCCCCTTGGAGCGCCAGCGCATGGAGGTCAAGACTCCTGTCTTGACAGATAAGCGCGGCGTCACGGACGCTTTGGACGTGTAGAGCAGTCAAGACTGGAGTCTTGACCTCCATGCGCTAGCGCCCCCATGAGCTTCGCCCCCTATGAGCTTCGCCTCCCCACGCGCAAAACCTTCCCCATGCGCGGCGCAAAGCCCCCCATCCCCTCTTTCTTCCACATTTCTTTCCCCGCCCCTTGCGCCTTTCAATCAAAAAGCGTAACTTTGCAGCCCGAAAGGTGTAATGTATACCTACCACACAACTCCATCCATCTTAGAAACAACAATATAACAATATAAAATCAAAACAAATGCCTACTATCCAACAATTAGTACGTAAGGGCAGAAGCGTTGCAGCCGACAAGAGTAAGTCGCCTGCACTTGATTCATGTCCCCAGCGTCGCGGCGTTTGCGTGCGTGTATACACCACCACGCCGAAGAAGCCGAACTCAGCAATGCGTAAGGTAGCCCGTGTACGCCTCACCAACTCCAAGGAAGTCAACAGCTACATCCCCGGAGAAGGCCACAACCTTCAGGAACACAGCATCGTGCTCGTGCGCGGTGGTCGTGTGAAGGACCTCCCTGGTGTACGTTACCACATCGTTCGCGGTACGCTCGATACCGCCGGCGTGGCAAACCGCACCCAGCGCCGTTCCAAGTACGGCGCAAAGCGTCCCAAGGCTGCTAAGAAGTAATTCTTTCCGTCCTTAGGAAACGCAAATCCTTAGACGAATACAGATAGAATTACTTCCATAGCGATTAACATTAGGCAAAGCAAGGGGAGCGAAACCCTAAATTTCCTCCCCGCGCTTTTTCTAAGTTTCGCGGCGAAGTCGTTCGTCTTTCGTCAACCGCACAGGAGTCGCCCGCCGCTCCCGATCACAGATGCTCCGAGAGCAAATCAGTTCGAAAAGGCCCGCACCCCGCGCCGCGGCACCCGTCGCGCGCATGGTTTGCAAAAGGGTTGAGTAAGCCGCCAGCGAGGCGACTGAAGAACACCGATGCAGCCTACATTTTTTACAAACCAATCCCCACACATTTTCATTCACAATGAGAAAAGCAAAGCCTAAAAAGCGTGTGATCCTCCCCGATCCCGTTTACGGCGACCAGAAGGTCTCCAAGTTCGTTAACCACCTCATGTACGACGGTAAGAAGAACACTTCCTACGAAATCTTCTACAAAGCCCTCGACCTCGTAGGCGAGAAGATGAAGAGCGAAGAAAAGAGCTCCCTCGAAATCTGGAAAGCCGCACTCGACAAAATCACGCCCCAGGTTGAAGTAAAGAGCCGCCGCATTGGTGGCGCTACCTTCCAGGTACCTACCGAAATCCGTCCCGACCGCAAGGAAAGCGTGTCTATGAAGAACATGATCAACTTCGCACGCAAGCGCGGAGGTAAGACCATGGCCGACAAGCTCGCTGCCGAAATCATGGACGCTTACAACGAACAGGGCGGTGCCTTCAAGCGTAAGGAAGACATGCACCGCATGGCAGAAGCCAACCGTGCATTCGCTCACTTCAGATTCTAATATCCCCTTTTCAGACCTCTAAACGATGGCAAAAATTGACCTACATTTGACCCGCAACATCGGTATCATGGCCCACATCGATGCCGGTAAGACCACCACGTCTGAGCGTATCCTCTTCTACACTGGTAAGACGCACAAGATTGGCGAGGTGCACGACGGCGGTGCCACCATGGACTGGATGGCACAGGAGCAGGAGCGCGGTATCACCATTACCTCCGCTGCCACCACCTGCTTCTGGAACTGGAACGGTAACCAGTACAAGTTCAACCTCATCGACACTCCGGGACACGTCGACTTCACCGCTGAAGTAGAGCGCTCCCTCCGTGTACTCGACGGTGCCGTAGCCACCTACTGCGCAGTAGGCGGCGTAGAGCCCCAGTCTGAGACCGTTTGGCGTCAGGCCGACAAATACAACGTGCCCCGTATCGGTTACGTCAACAAGATGGACCGCTCCGGCGCCGACTTCTTCGAAGTGGTACGTCAGATGAAGGACATCCTCGGCGCACGCCCCGTAGTTCTCTCCATTCCCATCGGTGCTGAAGAGAAGTTCAAGGGTATCGTCGACCTCATCAAGATGAAGGCCATCTTCTGGCACGACGAAACCATGGGTGCCGAATACGAAGTAGACGACATCCCTGCAGAACTCCAGGCTGAAGCTCAGGAGTGGCACGACAAACTCGTCGAAGCCGCTGCCGAGTGCGACGAAGCCCTCATGGACAAGTTCTTCGAAGATCCCTCTTCTATCACCGAAGACGAACTCATCGCTGCCATCCGCAAGGGTACCCTCGCCATGGACATCGTGCCCATGACTCAGGGTTCATCCTTCAAGAATAAAGGTGTGCAGACCCTCCTCGACTACGTCTGCATGTTTCTCCCCTCACCCCTCGACACTCCCAACATCGTCGGCACCAACCCCGAAACCGGCGAAGAGGAAGACCGTCGTCCCTCCGAGGAAGAACACACCTCTGCCCTCGCATTCAAGATTGCAACGGACCCCTATGTAGGCCGTCTCACCTTCTTCCGCGTTTACTCCGGTAAGGTAGAAGCAGGTTCTTACGTCTACAACACCCGTTCACGCAAGAAGGAACGCGTAAGCCGCCTCTTCCAGATGCACTCCAACCACCAGAACCCCGTAGAAGTCATCTCTGCAGGTGACATCGGCGCAGGCGTAGGTTTCAAGGATATCCACACTGGCGATACCCTCTGCGAAGAAGATGCACCCATCGTACTCGAGTCTATGGACTTCCCCGATCCCGTTATCGGTATCGCCGTAGAGCCCAAGACGCAGAAGGACCTCGACAAGCTCTCTCAGGGACTTGCCAAGCTCGCCGAAGAAGATCCCACCTTCACCGTTCGCACCGACGAACAGACCGGCCAGACCGTCATCTCAGGTATGGGTGAGCTTCACCTCGATATCATCATCGACCGTCTCAAGCGCGAGTTCAAGGTAGAGTGTAACCAGGGTAAGCCCCAGGTTAACTACAAGGAAGCCATCACCAAGACCGTCAACCTCCGCGAAGTCTACAAGAAGCAGTCCGGTGGTCGCGGTAAGTTCGCCGACATCATCGTCAACGTCGGTCCTGTCGACGAAGACTTCAAGGAAGGCGGACTCCAGTTCATCAACAAGGTGACTGGCGGTAACATCCCCAAGGAATTCATCCCCTCCGTACAGAAGGGCTTCGAAAACGCCATGAAGAGCGGTGTGCTCGGCGGTTTCCCCCTCGACAGTCTCAAGGTAGAACTCCTCGACGGTTCTTTCCACCCCGTCGACTCCGATCAGCTCTCCTTCGAAATTGCTGCCCTTCAGGCCTACAAGAACGCTTGTGCACAGGCAGGCCCCGTCCTCATGGAGCCTATCATGAAGCTCGAAGTTGTTACTCCCGAAGAAAACATGGGTGACGTCATCGGTGACCTCAACAAGCGTCGCGGTCAGGTAGAAGGTATGGAAAGCAGCCGCAGCGGTGCTCGCATCGTGAAGGCTATGGTGCCCCTCGCCGAAATGTTCGGCTACGTCACCGCCCTCCGTACCATCACCTCAGGTCGTGCCACCAGCTCCATGCAGTACGACCACCACGCTCCCGTTTCCTCCAGCATCGCTCGCAGCGTGCTCGAAGAAATCAAGGGTCGCGTAGACCTCGTGAAATAAAGAACTCGTTTCGAACTCTTTGTTACTCGTTTCTCAATCAACTAATTATTATTAGTTGTGCACATTCCGCTTCGAAGCCGGCAAACATGGTTTGCCGGCTTTTTTTGCTTTTAAGAGGGTGGGGGAGTGGGGCGCTTTGCCCCCATGCGCTTCGCCTTGAATTTTTTATTCTCCCACAGAATTCACAGATTTCACAGAACTTCCGTGTCTTCCGTGTCCAAAAATAATTCATGAAAATTCGTGGATAATTCACGATAATTCGTGTCTTTCAAATCAACTCGCAAAGCGAGTTGCTATTTT
>CAVJJO010000119.1:0-7372 GCA_963649665.1 Bacteroidaceae bacterium
CATGGCCCAGTCGAAACGTATGTATTTGCTTTCAACCATAGTTTTTGCTTTTATGCGGCAAATATAAGCATTCTTATTATACCATAATAGGCAATTCAGCGCAAAATCAACTTAAATCATGGGGCAACGTGTCCACACGTTTGTACAGAATTAGAACTGAGCATCCGTTGCACAATGCTCATGCCGAGCATACCTAAAAAAAGGATTGCAACCTACTGGCTGCAATCCTAGTAAATACGTAGCGCGAGACAGGATTGAACTGTCGACCTCATGATTATGAATCATGCGCTCTAACCATCTGAGCTATCGCGCCATTTTGTCCAACTGAAACGATTGTTTCTCGTTTGCGGCTGCAAAGTTAGACTTTATTCCCGAACCGCCAAAGCCTACAACCGCAAAAATTACGGAAAACGCAGATAAAGGTGCACCGAATTGCGTAATTTTGCATTTCAAAACACGTAAACATTCATTTCCACACCATGCAAATAAGAGTTCACAGTTACGAATCGATGGGAACATTCGATGGTCCCGGCCTACGTTACGTAGTTTTTCTTCAGGGTTGCCCCTTCCGTTGCCTCTATTGCGCAAACCCCGACACGATAGACCCTGTAGGGCAAAGCAAACTGACGGACCCCGACTACATCGTGGAGCAAGCCGTGAGCATGAAGCCTTTCTTCGGAAAGCGCGGAGGCATCACCTTCTCTGGCGGCGAGCCTACGGTTCAGGCAGAAGCGCTCGTGCCGTTGTTCCACAAACTGAAAGAAGAAGGCATTCACATCTGCATCGACTCCAACGGCGGTGTGTGGAACAGCCACGTGGAAGAACTCCTTTCCTTGGCGGATCTCGTGCTCCTCGACGTGAAAGAGTTCAACGCCTCACGCCACGAACACATCACAGGACGCCCCAACACGCAAACGCTCCGCACGGCCGAATGGCTCGAGAAGCACAACCATCCTTTTTGGCTGCGCTACGTACTCGTACCTGGACTGAGCGACTTCGAAGAAGACATACGCGCGCTGGGCGAACATTTTAAAGACTACAAAACAATAGAACGCGTAGAACTACTGCCCTATCACACCTTGGGGGTACACAAATACGAAGCCTTGGGGTGGGCCTATAAATTGGAGGGAGTGAAGGAAAACACGCCCGAACAACTCGAACGCGCAGAAACGCTGCTTCGCGAATATTTTCCCCAACTCGTTGTAAACTGACGATCCATGTCCCACCATATTCCGCAAATAGCCGTTGTGGTTCCCAACACACTTGCTGCGTTGGGAATGGCCGACATTCTACACCGCCTGATGCCGGGAGCTGAAGTCACGCTCTTTAATGGAGCGGAAGAACTTGTAGGGAGCGAACACAGCGACGATTTCTTCCACTATTTTGTTTCTGCATCGGAAGTTCTGCTCACGGCTCAGTTTTTCCTCGCCCGTCAGCAAAAGACCATTGTGCTCGTACACGGCGACGATGCAGGTCAACTCCCCAAAGGATTCCACACACTCAACGTTTATCAGGACGAGAAGCAGCTCATTCGTTCCATCGTACAACTCGCGCAACGCTCGCATCATGCCCACGGCGATGCCCCCGAAGCGGTTCGCCAAGCCGAACACTGCAAGGCCGCATCGCAAGACGAGCCTCAACTGACACCCCGCGAACGCGACGTGCTTCGCGGCGTGGTGGAAGGGTTGATAAACAAGGAAATCGCCACACGTCTTGGCGTAAGCCTGACCACCGTCATCACCCACCGAAAGAACCTTACCGACAAACTCGGCACAAAAAGCGTGGCGGCTCTCACAATATATGCCGTCACGCACGGCATAGCAAGGAGCGAGGATTTGTAAAACAATTATAGACAGAACACACGCAACCTATGCACTGCGCGAGGCTTTCAACGCGCTATGGAGGTGACGTTTCCAAAACGTCACGCTCTACACGACCATCTAATACAAGTTCACAAGAACTTCAGTAAACCAATAGAGAGTGAGAAGTTTTGAAAACTTCATCCCCGTGCACTACACCCCAAGTAATCAAAAATTCCAAGGCACGCAGTAAAAATTCCAAGGCACGCTGTAAAAACTCCAAGGCACGCTGTAAAAATTCCAAGGCACGCCGTAAAAATTCCAAGGCACGGTGTAAAAATTCCAAGGCACGGTGTAAAAACTCCAAGGCACGGTGTAAAAACTCCAAGGCACGCTGTAAAAATTCCAAGGCAGCAAATTCAAAATATCCTTAGGCCCAACATTTTGGGCCTAAGGCCCAAAAATCAAATCCCTTTACACTTTCCGACTCTGAATTTTGTCGCTAGACCACCTTATATAAAAACGCGCATACGCACGCGCGTATACCGAGGCTTATGCAAACTATCTTCAGCCTTCAGCAATCGCCACTTCTACCTTACGTAAACACACTATCTATAATCCTCGGCGAAAAATTTCCAAATAGGTTAATTATCGGTCAAAACATAGAAATTTCGGTCAACGTCTTTACTGAAGGTAAAATCTCTAGGAAGCAAAATTTGCATATTCAGCTCTTTATGCCGACAAAACACCAAGCACTTTCAAAGCCCCTTAAAGGCAACACTGAAGACCGAAGACCGTTTGCACAAACACGGTATATACGCGCGCGACGCATTGTACATATTAAAAGCCAAACGTTGCCTAAACGAACATACATTCTGAAAGACAACACCTTGCGCAATGAGACCGAATTTTATCCCAAAATTCACAACCTAATTATGCCTTGATTCCGTTTTAATGTATATCTTTGCCCCGTAAAAGTGGCGCAAAATGCAAAGCGCGACTATCAATACTACGAATCAAATAACCAAAATTTCTACAAACTTACAAATCTCAAAACAATGGCAACTACAAATGCTAGCGCGCCCAAGAGTGCGCCCAAGAAACAGTCTGCTGGTTTCACCGGCATCAAGTCTGGCCTTTCTGTGATTATTGTCTGCGCAGTAATCGCAGTATGCATCTACCTCTTCGGTTTCGGTAACATCTCCAACTTCAAGGGTACCGAAAACGCAACCGCAGCATTCTCTTTCCTTTGCGGCGAAGGTGAAAACTACGAACCCGCAAACCTCATGGGTACGGTCTACAAAGGTGGTTTCGTGGTGCCCGTAATTTGGACACTCCTCATCACCGTTATCGCACTCGCCATTGAGCGCTTCTTCGCTATCCGCAACGCTTACGGCCGCACAAGCCTCACCAAGTTCGTTGCCGACATCAAGGTTGCCCTCAAGCAGAACGACATGGCCAAGGCTCAGCAGATCTGCGACAAGCAGCGCGGTTCCGTAGCCAACGTAGTAGGCGCTACACTCAAGAAGTACAAGGAAATGGAAGAAAACACCACCCTCACCAAGGAACAGAAGGTGCTCTCCATCCAGAAGGAACTCGAAGAAGCTACTGCTCTTGAAATGCCTATGATGCAGGAGAACCTCCCCATCCTCGGTACCATCATCACCCTCGGTACTCTCGCCGGTTTGTTCGGTACTGTGCTCGGTATGATCAAGTCCTTCTCCGCAATGGCTAGCGGCGAAGGTGGCGCTGACTCTTCCGCACTCTCTACGGGTATTTCCGAAGCACTTGTAAACACGGCTTCCGGTATCTTGACCGGTGCGCTCGCCGTTATCGCTTACAACTACTACACCAACAAGATTGACCGCCTCACTTTCTCTCTCGACGAAGTAGGTTTCACCATCGTAGAAACTTTCTCTGCAACTCACTAATAAGCATAAAACAAGGTATTTAAGACATGGGACGTTTTAAACTTAAAAAACAAGATACGTTCATAGACATGACGCCTATGAGCGATGTCATGGTCCTGCTGCTTACCTTCTTTATGCTGACTGCAACTTTCGTTAAGGAAGAACCTGTCAAAGTCAACACACCTGGTTCGGTTTCGGAAATCAAAATTCCGTCCAACAACTTGCTCACCATCTTCGTGGAAAAAAGCGGCAAGGTGTTCATGACCATGGACTCACCCGACGGCCTTCGCCGACTCGCCAACGCGATGAACGACGCCGACAAACTGAGCCTTACTCCCCAGGAAGTTGAAACTTTCGCTCAGGCTCCTACCTTCGGCACTCCCCTCAACACCATCAAAGGATGGTTGGCTTCTGACAACAAGAACGAGATTCTTACCAAGAACCAAGAGGCTGGTATACCTTGCGACAGTTTGAACAATGAGTTGAAGATTTGGGTAAGCACAGCCCGTGAGACAATGGGCGATGGTATGCGTATCGCAATTAAGGCTGACAAGTCTACTTCCTACGCCGTAATCAAAAAAGTTATGGACACTCTGCGTGAGATTGACGAGAACAAGTACAACCTCATCACCGCTCTTAAAGGCGCAGAAGAATAAATTTTACAGTTATGGCAAAAAAAGGTGGAAGTAAACAAAAGAAAATGAACTCGCGCGTGGACTTCACGCCGATGGTGGATATGATCATGCTCCTCGTGACCTTCTTCATGCTCTGTACTACGCTTCTCAAGCCGCAGACCATGGAAATCACCATGCCTTCCGACAAGGAAGACATCAAAGAAGAGAACAAGAGCCAGGTGGCTGCCTCAAAGGCTATCACCATCCTCCTCGACGAGAACAACACCATCTACTACTTCAAGGGTAAACCCGACGGCGGTACCGACATCCCCGACGAAGGTAAGCTCTTCGCGACCAAGTATGGCAAAGACGGCATCCGCAAGGCGCTGCTCGAAGCCAACCCCCAGGCCGTGAAGGAAGTAGCAAGACTTAAGGCAGAGTTCGCAAGCAAAGCAACCTCCAACGTTCAGCAGGAACAAAAGGTCAAAGCTGAATACAAGGAACGACTGTCCAAAATCAAGAATGCCGATTACACTCCCAGCGTAATCATCAAGGCTTCTGACAAGGCCACGTACGAAAACCTCATTGATGTGCTCGATGAAATGCAGATTTGCAACATCGGCCGTTACGTGATTGACAATTTCGCAGAGGGCGACAAGCTCAAGATTGAAGCTTACAAGAAAAACCCTGCGCAGTAATTAACAGTAAGTGAAGTATAACAGATATGTCTAAAGTAGATTTGGCATCACGCGAGTGGTGCGACATGGTATTCGAAGGACGTAACAAGGAATACGGAGCTTACCGTGCACGCGCAAACAAAGGTAAGTTCCAGCTTCGCGCCATCATCATGGTGGTAATCCTCATCGTAGCCATCGTAGCTGCCATCCTTGCCAAAACGGCAGTGGAAGCAGCCCTCAAGGCTAACCAAAACTTGGAAGACGAGTCCGTAACCGAGCTCTCACAGCTCAAGAAAGACGAGCCCAAGAAAGAGGAGAAGAAGAAGCAAGAGCCCAAAGTCGAATACGAGAAACCCATCGAGAAGGTGGCTGTAAAGTCATCCATCCAGTTTACAGTTCCTAAGATTGTGGAAGACGACAAGGTTGACCACTCAAAGGAACTCAAAACCCAGGATGAAGTGACGAAGAGTAAGTTCGCCATCGCTTCTCAGGACTACATCAACCCCGACGGCGGTACCGGTATCAACATCGACGACTTGAAGGACAACCAGCAGGCTGGCGGTACTTCAGTTCCTCCCAAGGAAGAAGAAGTTGTGGATAACGCCATCGTAGAAGTGCCCGCCACCTATCCCGGCGGCGAAGCAGCACTCCTTCAGTTCGTCGGAAAGAACCTCGTTTATCCTGCCATCGCACAGGAACAAGAACTCCAAGGTGTAGTAATGCTCCGTTTCCGTGTGGAAACCGACGGTTCCGTTGGTACCATCAAGGTAGAGAAGAGCCTCTCAAAGGAATGCGACCAAGCAGCAGTCACCGTGGTCAAGAAGCTTCACCGCTTCACCCCCGCCAAGCAGCAAGGTCACCCCGTTCCCGTTTGGTTCCGTCTCCCCATCCGTTTCCGCATTCAGTAATCGCAGTTAATCAGGCAACGCACGTTGCCAGAGGTTAATAAACCATTTCATGCGTTGAGCAATCATCCCTCACGGGATAGATTGCTCAACGTTTTTTTTTACCTTTGCACAAAAGGGCGAAACGCCTAGGTAGCAAAGCGCGAAGCCCAGCTCCTGTACGATAGCTCAACACATTCATAAATTCGGAAAAGACGAAACCAATACCCATTATGAAACATTCTATCCTTAGCGTGGCGTTGTTCCTCGCCGCCATATGCTCACTCTCCTCTTGCCGCAACAAGGAAAAGAGCTGCAACTCCGATTGGATGAAAGAAGACGACGTACCCGTAGCCATCGACGAGACTTTCCGCCCCATCATGGAAAACATAGTGGAAAGCTTCGGCATGGCACATCCCGAAGCCACCATGAAGCCCGTCTACGTAAGCGAAGACTCCGCGCTTCGCCTCATGGCCATGGACAGCATACGCTGCTGTATCGTCACCCGCAAACTCAACGACCGCGAGAAGTCACTCATTGAGGGTCACCGACTCGGAGCCAAGCAGTCACTTATCGCCACAGACGCCATTGCACTCGTGGTAAACAAAGCCAACCGCGACAGCGTCATCACCGTAGACGAACTCAAGCAAATCGTCGAAGGTAAAATCACCCGATGGGAACAACTGAAGAACCACACGCAGAGCGGCAAACTCAGCGTAGTGTTTGACAACTCCGGCTCAAGCACCGTACGCTTCATGCGCGACAGCCTATGCAACGGCAAGGAAATGAAAGGTCCCGTCTATGCCTCCGACAAAGGCACAAACCTCAGCGTACTCGAAATGGTGCGTAAAGACCCGACCATCATAGGCGTAGTGGGCACAAACTGGCTAAAGGGAAATTCCGACACGCCCCTCTCTACGTTCGACTCGCTCGACGTAAACGTACTGCGCGTGGCAAAAACCGACGTGGCAAAAGCCGTGCGTCCCTTCCAATACTTCATTGCCACCGGCGACTACCCCCTGCTCCGCTCCGTATACATGATACTGACCGACCCGCGCTCACAGTCGATGCTCCGCAACTTCTATTTCTACACCAAAGGACAAAAGGGCCAGACCATCATCTGCAACAACTCCCAACTCCTGCCCATCACACCCGTCCAGGTAAAATCGGTCAGCGTGAACTAACAACTCATTATTATCTATTACAAAAACGCCCAAAAGCAAAGTTACGGCCACAACACACAGCCGTACCGACAGAAGCTACCAACGACATGGGCGGGAAGGTTAGAATGCGTCGGTAAGGTGTAAAAAACAACTCCGCAAATATCACTTTAAAAAAGCGTAAGTTATTTTTTACACCTCGTAGGTTCTAATAAGAAATGCAACTTTTAGCGAGAAACGAACGGATAAAAACAGAAAACGGAAAAGAAAGGAAAAAACCTCTCTCTTCCGCCTGTGAATGACTATCTTTGTCCTCTGTCAAAAAAAT
>CAVJJO010000120.1:0-7309 GCA_963649665.1 Bacteroidaceae bacterium
TAAAGACCTCTTTGTGCTTCAATTTCCTTAGAAATATACCTTGTGATTCCGCAGGAATCTCTGTGATCCGCTTGGGGCTCGAACCCAAGACCCCAACATTAAAAGTGTTGTGCTCTACCAGCTGAGCTAGCGGATCTCCCTTTGTGCCGTTAAGCGAGTGCAAATTTAGAGAGTTGGTGTGAAACTGCCAAGCGTTTTGCGAAGTTTTTTGCTATAGAGAGGCGAAAAATGTGTTTTTGGCGCGAATCGTTAGGCGATAGTGCCTTTGTTTCGCCAATTCGTAGTGGTTTATTCAGGATGCACTTCGCCTTTGTCGGGGAGTTGCTTCCAGCCTTCGCCGAAGGTGTCGTAGGCGTCGGTCACCACCACGAAGGCGCGCGGGTCGGCTTGCTTGATGCAGAGTTTTACGCCCGTCACCTCCTTTTCGCTCACCACGAGGAAAATCATTTCCTTGTCGTTGCCCGTGTAGAGTCCGTGGCTCTTGATGCAGGTGGCGGTGCGGTCGAGGTCCTTGAGAATGTAGTTGTGGAGTTCGGCGAGGCGTTTGTCGCTGATGATGAAGAGAATCTTGTCGTTCTTCGCTCCGCTAATCACGCGCGAGATGATGCGCGAGAGCACAAAGATGGCAATGAGCGAATAGAAGGAGAGAATCCACGAACCTGTGCCTGCGCTGTCGGCAGAGCCTATGCCGAAGCCGATGACGAGGAGGCCGGCGGTAACTACCGTGCCGTCGACAAGGAGAATGGCGTTGGAGAACTTGATGTGGGCATATTTCTGCAAAATCATTGCCACGATGTCCGAGCCTCCCGTGGTGGCTTGCTGGCGAATGACGATGCCTTCGCCCACGCCGATGACAAGCGAACCGATGAGCGTGGTGAGCATGAGGTCGTTGCTCATGTCCATGGTGCCTCCGCAAAGCAGGGCGGGATCAAGCGAGGCGCGGGCGGCTGCGGTGGGGTAGGCGAGCCAGGTGACGAGGTTCATGATGAACGGTGTGGTCAGCGCAGCCACCAGCGTGCGGCTTCCGATTTTCGAACCGAGCAGGAGCACGGAAAGGATGAGCAGGGGAATGTCGAGAATGTAGCCGAACGTACCCACTTGTATGTTGGGGAACAGGTTGTGCATCACGATGCTCGCGCCGTAGATGCCGCCGGGCACGATTTTGTAGGGATTGATGAAGAACACGAAGCCTACGGCCATTATGGCGCAGCCCACGATGATGAGCACCCAGGAGAGAATTCTTTCTTTCATGGAAAAACGATGTTTTTAATGGTTTGCTTAGCCTGGTTTATACATTTATGCAGCTGAGAGTAAGCGCGTTGAGACTAAGAGTTGTATAATTATGCACAAAAGTACGAAAAAGAGATGAGCGGGGCAAGGCAACGGCCCAATGTGCCGTTCGGCGAAGCGGAAAATGAGGGTATGGGCAGGAAGGCGGAAGCAGGCAAATGGCGGCGATGGCTGAAAATGTATGCACAACACGGGATTTGCTGCGTGCAAAATCCGTAATTTTGCACGCAGCAAAGGCAAGGTACAAGGGTTTTGCGTGTCAGCCTTTCCCGTTTGCACCTCTCATTTGCACATTTCCGAAGCCAATCATAAGCACGAATATCTATGTCCCATCCCCTCATACAACTTAGCGGTGCCCTTGCGCGCCATCCCGAGCGCCGGTTGGCAGCTCCGGTGAGTCTTTCCGTAGAGAAAGGACGCGTTGTGGCCATCTGCGGTCCGAACGGTGCCGGCAAGTCGCTCCTCGTGGGACTTCTTACGGGCTCCCTCCCCGCGCTTGGCGACACGGTGCGCTATAGTCTTGGCGCCGACGGTGCGGGACGTCCTTCCGAGCGCATACGCCTTGTGGCTTTCCGCGATGCCTATGGCGGCAACGAACCCGCCTATTATCAGCAGCGCTGGAACCGTGCCGACGAGCAGCAGTTTCCCACAGTGGGTGAGGATCTGGCCCGTGCACGCACCCTTGCCGTGGCCCACGGCGAGGCGCACGATGCCGACGAACCCTGGCTTCACGCCCTTTTGGAGCAGATGGGCATTCTTGCCCACAAGGAAAAGACTGTGAACCTCCTTTCCAGCGGCGAACTCCGCCGCCTGCAGACGGCACGCACGCTCATGACCCATCCCGAAGTGCTCATCGTGGACAATCCCTACGTGGGGCTCGACCCCGAAGCGCGCCGAATGTTCACTTCCGTGCTTGAAATATTGGCCGAACGCCTTACACTCATCCTTGTGGTGAGCCAAACGGCCGACATACCGGAGTTTGTTTCCACCGTTGTTCCCGTGGACCGCCTCACCGTAGGCGAAGCCGTTTCCCTTGACGAAGCGCGGAAAGCTGAGGCCGAGGCAGTTCGCCTCGTGGCAGCAGAAGGAGTGGAACTCCCGCGTCCGTCGTTTACCGGCAATGCCGAAAGCGCATCCGTGGTGGACCTCGACGGCGTGACGGTGCGCTATGGCGAACGCACCATACTCGACAAACTCAACTGGCACGTCTGTAGCGGCGAGCACTGGGCGCTTACGGGAGAGAACGGTGCGGGAAAGAGCACGCTCCTCTCGCTCGTCTGTGCCGACAATCCCCAGAGCTACGCCTGTCCGGTGAGCCTTTTCGGTTGTCGACGGGGTAGGGGAGAGAGCATTTGGGACGTGAAGCGTCGCATAGGCTACGTTTCGCCCGAGATGTACGCTGCCTATCGCAAGCCCCTCCCTGCCATCGACATCGTGGCAAGTGGCATGCGCGACACTGTGGGGCTCTACCACCGTCCGTCGGCAGAAGAGCGCGAAGCCTGCATGCAATGGTTGCGCGCGTTCCGTGCCGAACATCTTGCCGACCGCCCCTATCTGCAGCTTTCCACAGGCGAGCAGCACCTTGTGCTCCTTGTGCGCGCCTTCGTGAAGCAGCCCGAACTGCTGGTGCTCGACGAACCCTTTCATGCCCTCGATGCAGCCCGCACGCTCATAGCCCGTCGCGCGATAGACCGCTACATGGAACAGCCCGGTCGCACGCTCATCATCGTATCGCACTATGAGGAGCAACTCCCCTCTTGCATTGACCACCGCCTGCACCTCAAGCGCAATATGTCATGAACACATGAATCTCACGAAGCAATCGTCGGCTCCCGAACGTTGCTTCGTGAGATTCGTGTTCCTATATATATAAGGTGTACCCCACCCATATTCTCATCCCAAAGCCTACCATCAACCAAACAAACATCTAATGAACAAACAGACTTTGGCGCTCCACACGCCTTACCCCCGCGAAGATGCCTATCACGCCCTCAGCATGCCCGTTTACCATGCGGCAGCTTACGAATTCGACAATGCCGACGTGATGAGCGACGCTTTCTGCGGACGCATAGACCTCCCCGACTACTCACGCTGCGGCAACCCCACCGTCACCCATTTCGAAAACAAAGTGGCCTCGCTCACCGGTGCCAGCAGCGTGCTTGCCTTCTCTTCCGGCATGGCAGCCATCAGCAACACCCTCCTTGCCCTTGCCGCTCAGGGGAAGAACATCGTCACTTCGCGCCATATGTTTGGCAACACCTTCGACCTCATCACCCGCACGCTTCGCCGCTTCGGTGTGGAAGCCCGTCTGTGCGACCTGACGAACCTTGAAGAAGTGGAGCGCGCTGTGGACGACAACACCTGTTGCGTGTTTCTGGAAATCGTGACCAATCCGCAGCTTGAAGTGGCCGACCTCGCTGCCATTGCCCGCATTGCCCACGCCAAGGGCGCTCCCCTCGTGGCCGACACCACCGTCATTCCCTTCACGGAATTTTCTTCCCACAGTATGGGAGTGGACATAGAAGTGGTTTCCAGCACAAAATATCTCTCGGGCGGCGCCACCTCTCTCGGCGGCCTCGTCATAGACTACGGCACGGTGAAGAACTTCGGCCATTGCATGCGCTTCGAAATGGTGTTCAACCTCGGTGCCTACATGACGCCCCATGTGGCCTACATGCAGACCCTCGGAATAGAAACCCTTCATGCGCGTTATGCCATGCAGTCCGCCGCCACGCTCGAGCTCGCCAAGCGCCTCACCACACTCAAGGGCATTGACCACGTGGGCTATGTGGGTCTCCCCGACAATCCCTACCACGACCTCGCCGTGCGCCAGTTCGGCCCCACGGCGGGATGCATGATTACCCTTGACCTTCCCTCGCGCGAAGCCTGCTTCAAGTTTATCAACAGCCTGAAGCTCATTCACCGCGCCACGAACCTCTTCGACAACAAGAGCCTTGCCATCCATCCTGCCAGCACCATATTCGGAAACTTCTCTGCCAAGGAACGTGCCACAATGGACGTGCTCGACACCACCATACGCCTCAGCGTGGGCCTCGAAGCGGTTGACGACCTCTTTGAGGACATCCGCCAGGCGCTCGCATAACCCCCTTCATTTCTGCTTTATGCCTCAATATAACTTCGACCAGATAATAGACCGCCGCCACACCGGCGCGCTCAAGTTCGACGTGCTTGAAGAGCGCTACGGCGACGCCAACCTTCTTCCCCTTTGGGTGGCCGACATGGACTTCGCCACCCCTCCCTTCATCGTCGACGCACTGCGCAAGCGCCTTGAGCATCCCATTTTCGGCTACACCGTGGACCCCGCGGACTATTGGTCTTCCGTCATCGACTGGATACGTGCGCACCACCAGTGGGAGGTGCGCCGCGAATGGCTTTCGTTCATTCCCGGCATCGTCAAAGGCATCGGTTTCGCCGTCAACGTGTTTGTCCGCCCCGACGAGAAAGTAATCATCCAGCCCCCCGTTTACCATCCCTTCCGTCTCACCCCCGAGGGAAACAAGCGCGAGGTGGTGTTCAACCCCCTGCTGCGCCGCGAGGACGGCACCTACGCCATGGACTTCGAAGGCCTCGCCCGCGTGGCAGACGAGAAGTGCCGCATGCTCATTCTCAGCAATCCCCACAACCCTGCGGGCATCGTGTGGGACGAGGAAACGCTGCGTCGTCTCGCTTCCTTCTGTCATGAGCGCGGCATCATCGTGGTGTCCGACGAGATACATGCCGACATGGCCCTCTTCGGCCACAAGCACCACCCCTTCGCTTCCGTGAGCGACGAGGCCGCCGCTTGCAGCATCACCTTCGGAGCACCGTCGAAGACGTTCAACATAGCCGGCATCGTCAGTTCCTACGCCATCGTGCCCAACGAGAAACTGCGCCGGCCCTTCTATGAGTGGCTTGCCGCCAACGAACTCAACGAACCCACGCTCTTCGCTCCCATTGCCACCATAGCAGCTTTCCGCGAGGGCGAAGAGTGGCGCCGTCAGATGCTCTCCTATGTGGAAGGCAACGTGCGCTTTGTGGAAGACTTCTGCCGCGAACACATTCCCGCAGTGAAGCCCTTGCGCCCCGAAGCCTCCTTTCTCGTGTGGCTCGACTGCCGCGCGCTCGGCCTTTCCCACGACGGTCTTGTGGACCTCTTCGTGAAGCGTGCCCGCCTTGCCCTCAACGACGGCGCGATGTTCGGTCCCGGCGGAGAAGGCTTCATGCGCCTCAATGTGGGCACGCCGCAAAGTGTGCTCCGCACAGCGCTTGAGTCTTTGGCTGAGGCTGTAAGGCAAATTTCAGCAGAGTAAGAAAGCGCCGTTTGACGTTAGTTTCAGAACATTACCCAAGTAAACCCACCCCCGATGAAAGCTCCAAGGGATAATTTCCGTTTCCTCACCGAAGCCCCCGTGCCCCGCGTAGTGCTCACAATGGCCGTGCCCACCATCATATCCATGCTCGTGACGAGTTTCTACAATATGGCGGACACCTACTTCGTGGGACGCATCAACACGCAGTGTACGGCTGCCGTGGGTGTGGCTTTCTGCCTCATGTCGCTCATTCAGAGCATCGGTTTCTTCTTCGGTCACGGGTCGGGAAACTACATATCCCGCCAACTCGGGGCGCGGCACAGGGACAATGCCGAACGCATGGCAGCCACGGGCTTTTGCCTGAGTCTGGCGACGGGCGCGGTCATAGCCCTCGTGGGCGAACTCCTGCTCAGTCACCTTGCACGCTGGCTCGGCAGCACGCCCACCATTCAGCCCTATGCCGAAACCTATCTCGGCATTCTCCTCCTGGGCACCCCCTTCATGACCGCCTCGCTCACGCTCAACAATCAGATGCGTTTCCAGGGCAACGCCGCTTTCGCCATGGTGGGCATCTTCTCCGGCGCCGTGCTCAACGTGGCGCTCGACCCGCTGCTCATTTTCGGCTTCGGCATGGGCATAGCCGGTGCGGCATGGGCCACGGTGATTAGTCAGGCCATCTGCTTCGTGCTCTTGCTGCGTATGACCCACCGCCCGGGCAACATAGGCATCCGTCCGCAGCTCTTTGCCCCCACACGGGAACGCTTGCGCGAAATACTGGCCGGCGGCACACCCTCGCTCTCGCGTCAGGGACTTGCTGCCGTGTCGGTGCTTGCCCTCAACGTGAGCGCCGGAGCCTACGGCGACGCTGCCATAGCCGGCATGAGCATCGTGTCGCGCTTCTGCTTCTTCATCTTTGCCATCATCATCGGTCTGGGACAGGGCTTCCAGCCCATGTGCGGTTTCTGCTACGGCGCGCGGCTCTTTTCCCGCGTGAAGAAAGGCTATTGGTTCTGCATAGAAATAGGCACGTCGTTTCTTCTTCTTTGCGCCGTGTTGGGCTTCTTCTTCGCCCCTGATATAGTCCGCCTTTTCCGTCACGACCCCGCAGTGGTCGACATCGGCACCCGTGCCTTGCGCTGGCAGCTCGTCACCTTCCCGCTGCTTTCCACCGTGGGCGTGTCGAACATGTACCTGCAGACCATCCGCAAACCCCTTCAGGCCAATCTGGCGGCGGCGGCGCGAAGCGGACTTTTCTTCATCCCGCTCATCGTGGTGCTTCCCCACTTCTTCGGACTCACCGGAGTAGAGGTGTGTCAGGCCGTGAGCGACGTGTGCGCCTTCTCCCTCTGCGCCCCCATGGCGTGGACCGTGCTTCACCGCATGGGACGCGATGCCTGAGGTCTTTTATCTGGGGCTTGGGAAAGTGTACCGCTCATGGGGGTGACGTTTTCAAAACGTCACGTTCTACACACGCATGTCCAACTCCCCGAATCCTTCGCGACTCCTCAACAGAATCCCAACAAAGAAACTCGAGTCATTAAGTGAATGTCAAAAAATAACTTGAGCAGTTTTTGATTCGAGAAATGTGCCACGGCGGGCTGAAAGCCCAACCTGCGCCTAGCCCAGGGCAACGCCCTGGGTAACATCGTGAGTATCAACGCGCCCTGAAAGGGCAAAAGCGTTTATATCATATGGTTTCCTGTCGAATC
>CAVJJO010000121.1:0-7099 GCA_963649665.1 Bacteroidaceae bacterium
GCGGAACGCAGAATTTTAACGCTGAGAATTGCGTAGAAATTTGCGAGCGGAGAGTTGGTCGGAAATATTCAAATCTCAGAGGGCAAAAAAGGGGCGGTTTTGGAGCCTTTTTGGCCTAAATCGGCACTTATTACCCTGTTTTGGGCGAAAAATCCCTTACTTCCAGTGAAAATTCTCCGCCTTCCAGTTTCAACTCGCCGCCTTCTAGTTTTTACGAGAGGGCGGACAGTTTTTACGAGAGGGCGGACAGTTTTTCTTAGAGGGCGGACTGTTTCAAATTGAGGTTTTCGAGGCACAAAAAGGCACTTTTTATTTCTATTTCGAGCAGTCCGAATGTCAATAAAAAGTCACAACTTAACACGTTGGGTTATTCTCCGTTTTCCGCCATTTCGCTGAACCGTTCTTGGGCGAGGCGTTGACGTTTCCTTTTTTTGCTCTCGTTGCTCAGTTCGTTTTTGCGCAAGCGTTGGTAGGCTTTGGCGATAGCGTCCCAGCACGTGCCGTCCTCCTTGATGCCCCGTTGCTCCATGTAGAGGTAGATGAGTTCCTTCTGCTGCTGCCCGATGTGGCCGAAGTCGTGGAGAAACGTCCAGCAGTCCACGAGGAAAGCGTTTTTCACCATGTCGAGCAAAGCCCTCTTCGCCGTGGGCGAGAGGTAGCCGTAGGTGCGAGGGTCGCGTGCCTTGGAGTAGGGGATGCACACCGCCACCTCGTCCGCCTTGGGGAGCGAGGGGATGAAGTCAAGGGGCGGCTTGCTCTGCCCCAACTTGACAAGGCGCGATTCCACACTGCCTTGGCGCAACACCACGGGTTCGCTGCCGCTGTGGCGGTGAACGAACCATTGGCGGAGGTAGGGAGGCATTTTGAGGTAGAAGAGGAAGTCGCTCATGTTTGTTAATTAGAGAATGAGGAAGTTGAAAAATTAGGAATTAGGAATGAGAAATGAGGAATTGGGGGAAGTACCTTTGCAACAAGCAATTCCTCATTCCTAATTCCTCATTCCTCATTACTGCAAAGTTACAAAGCAAGCAGGGCGTGGCGAAGCGAGCGGATGCAGCCGCAGCGGTTTTAATAGGACGATAGACCAAATTAAGCCGCTAAGGGCGAGGAAACTGACACAAAGTTACGCATGGTGGGGGCTGTGGCAATGCGTGGACTGATGGCCTTACATATTATTATGACATTGCTCCGTGGCACACAAAGCTCGTTCATTGCATCGTTCCTTTTCGCCCGAAGAAGAAAAGGAACGGGACTTTCGCCCCGCTCCAATGCTTTTTGTTCACGTCAGTTCGAGAACACGTAGCCCTCATCGCTGATGGTGTAGTCCGTCATGAACAAATCCCTTGCGAACCGCTTGTAATCGAAATAGTATGCGAGATTGCCCATCGTGCGCTCCAAATCGTAGCACTCGGCTACAATCATCTCGGCGAAATCCTCCTCCGACTCAAATTTTCCCATGTAATTGCTCTGATAGTGGGCGAAATCGGCCTCGCCGAAACATTCCATATACGCATCGAAGATTTCACGGTCATCCTCGGAGAGCTGGCAGTAGTCCATAATGTTGTCAAACGTATCTTCCATGCAACTCTCGTCATACCATGCTCGGGGGAAGCCTTGAAAATCTTGGAACATCAACTCTGGATCGGGCTCGTCATCGTGGAGCAAGCGGCATATTTCGATGAACTCCTCGTAGCTGTCGAAGAGCCTCAAATCGAGCCATGCCCCGTCGAGCGAGCCATTGTTGTACTTGTGGTACGTGCCGCAGTAGATGGCCGGCTCGTCCCATAGGTGGGTGATGATGTAGGGCTTCAATCTTTCCTCTCGTTCTTCTGAGCCTAATTGGAGTGTGTCGAGTGCGGTGGGGGTGTGGAGAGTGTCCATTTTCGTAAAAATTTTGTGGGTGAAACATTTAAGTGATGTCCTCTGGGTGAGGACTTTTTACGATGCTAAAAGAATGCGAGAGCAAGTGAACCAAGGGGGCAAACAATGGCAAGGAAAAAATCTGAAATACCGCTTTTTCACGGAGGAGGAACGACGGGAGGGAAAAAGGGGAAAGCGTGTCAGACTTTTTTCAGCCGACATAGCGCAGCGGTGCTTGCCCGTTCACGCTCGCATTACCTTTGCATCAGGAAAAATCTCTCTGCCCATAAAGAGGCCGTCCCGTGTTTCCGTCCCACAAAAGCGAAGATGGACACCACACCCCCACAGCACCGAACACGGACAATGGCACGGAAGAACGAGGCAAGGAAAAAAGCCCTGCATCGTTGCCCATCTGTGAGACGAGCCACCGCTGAAAAAAACGTACCGCAAGGACGGCAATTCCAACCTCGGGGCATGCCGCTTTGAGGCCGAAAATCTTCGAAAGTTGCGAGGAGGCCGCAGCTGCCGCTTGCTCCACGATAACAAGACCGATTCCGCTTAATTCCAAGATTTTCAAGGCTTTAAGCCAAAATGACGAGAAGATGTTGTTATTGGAAGTTATCGGTTGTTATTGGAAAATCTACTGCCAACTCTTTGAGAATGAACGTGTTAATGTTGTTATGGATGTTATTGGAAAATTTCGCCCACTTCAGAAAAAACGAAAAATTTGAGGCGTAGGTGGAGTTCGCTGATTGCCGCTAAAAGAGCCTACGGTTTGGGGCGCAGGATGGGCTTCCGCAGTACTCGATTACGGGCGGCTTGCAAGACCTCTTTTACATGACGGACTGCCCCTTCGGCGATGAGAGCTGCTTCCGCTGAAAAACAAAAAGCATTGGAACGGGGCGGAAGTACTCCACCCTGGTTCCAATGCCAGGAATGATGCAATGAATGAGATTTGTGTGCTACTCCATATTTATGACGGGAGAGTTTTCCATTTCGAGGCTGATGCCAAACTGGTCCATGAGTTTCTGATAGTCGAAGCAGAGGCAGAGGTAGATTTTGGTGAGGCGGACGGGGTTGCCCGTCTTCTTGTCGCGCCGAGTGGTGTCGAGTTGCGCCATGCCGTTTTTGAATACGAAGAGCCTCACGTTCTTCTTGCCGAGATACGCTGCGCTGTTGACGAGGTAGTATTTCAGCGCATCGATGGGCAGCACCTTCTCCGCCGCCTGTCGCCCTTCCTTGCGGTAGAGGTTGAACACACGGGTGGTCTGCACGAAGAGCACGGCGCGCTCCGAAGGCCACGTGGCATCCAACGTGTCCGTTTTGAGCGATTGCAGGTATTTCACCGCATAGTCGCCCGTGTCCATGAGAACGCCCTCGCTGGCAAGGTACTGAATCGTGTTCCAGAAGTTGCCCAGTTCGCCGTTCGTTTTGCACTCCGCATTCTGCTTGCGTATGCCCTCCACCGCTATCTTGAAGAGGTCAGGGTAGGGAAGTGTAGGCACTGCGTCCTGCAAGGTGCGCAATGCCGCGAGCGGTACGCACCAGTTGTTGACGATGCGGTCTTCGCAGCGATGGCCGTTCAGTGCCTCGTTCACCTCCCGTTGCACCTCACGGAGCGTGGCGGCGTAGTTCTGCTCAAAACGCTTACGGTGTTTGAGCAACTCAATCGTGATGTGCGTCAGGCCGTTGGAGCGCATGTCCATGAGGCGCATGTAGTTGCGCTTCTCCTCGTCGGTGAACGTGGAACGGGGGAACTGCAGGAACACGAGGCGCGAAAAGAGGGCGATGTCCGCCGTGGGCATTTCCTGCCCTGAGAGGATGATGCCTGCGTCGACGGCCGTCACCTCCTTCTTCTTGTCGAGGTCCATGTTCATGCGGCTGCGGCCGGTGCCGTCCCAGAGGCCTTTGAGAAACTCGATGATTTTCGGGTCGAGGTCGTTCTTGTACTCGTCGATGTGGGCCAGGGCGTTGGCCGAGGCCGCCACCGTGTCGTTGAGGGCCGAGATGGTAGAGTTGGCTATGTTGGGGGCTTTGTAGCTGATGGTGAAGAGCGAAAGGAGGGTGTGGCCCAGCTCCGACTTGCCGCTGCCCTTGGGGCCGAAGAGGTTGAGAATGGGAAACCAATGCTCGGAGCTGGCGCCGGTGACCACGTCGCGGAAGAGGGTGGCGAGGTAGAAGGCGAAGCCCACGCGGCCGTTGTCGCCGAAGACCTTGAAGAGCTGCGTGGTGAACTCGGCGAGCGACACGGAGGAGTAGTTGAGGTGGACGAACTGCTTCTCGAAGGTGAAGAGGCGCGTGTCGTCGCGGTAGATTCGGGACGAGGAGGGGAGGTAGAAGTTGCCGCGGCCGGGCAGGCGGACGATGCCGTAGTCGTCGGCCGTGACGAAGCGCCCGTCGGCGAAGATGCCGTTGCCGAAGGCGTAGACGCCCTCGCGCTGCCAGCCCATCTGCTTGACCTGCGTGGCCGTCTCCGTTTTTTCGTAGAGGAAGGATTTGAGCTTCGTCAGTTCCTTTTCCGTGGCCTTCCAGATGAAGTTGCCCATGCCCTCAATCTTTTGCTTGAACTTCGTGATGCTGACGAGGTCCTCCTGTTTCAGCTCAACGAGTTCGGTGAGGTTGATGTCGTTCTTGATCTTGTAAATGCGCTTGGGGTTGATAGCGTCCTTGATGTGGAAGAGCGGTTCCATCGTGAAGTTCGACCATTCGTAAACGCCGCCCTTCTCGGTGACGGACATGTACTTGCCGCGGTCGGTGAAGAAGCCGTAGCGCTGGTAAAGGTCGTCGACGGCCTTGCCCTGCTGGCGTTTGTCGGCCTCCTCGCGCCGCCGCTTCTCGTCGTCGATGGCCTGCTTCCAGAGGCGCTTTGTGCCGTTGAGCCGCGTGAGGCGGTCGATGTACATGGCCGCTCCGGTGTCGTCGTCGAGCAGGGAGAGGAGGTAGGCAATCTCGCGCACCACGACGCGCTGCTCCTCGGTGGTCTGAGCCAGGGGGAAGGCCTTCTCGGCCCGCCAAAGGATGAAGTCCTTCTCGGCTACGGACTGGAATACGCTGATGTCCTTATAATAGGAGTCGGGGTCGCTCTTCACGGAGTTGTCCCCGTCGGGTATCTCCTTGACCGACACTGAGAGGCCGCACTCCATGGCGAGCCGCCCGGCATCCATCACCACCCGTACGCCGTGGCCGAAGGGCTCATTGCGCTTCGGAGGGTCGGCATCGGGCAGGAAGCAGACCCGAGCCGCAATCTTCTTGACCAACGAGAAGTGCTCCTTGTTCCAAGCCGAACCGAGGGCCGCCACCGTGTTGAGCGCGCCGATGGACTGCAAGCGCATGCAGTCTGGCGCACCCTCGACGAGGAACATTTTGTCGGCCCTCGCGGCCTCGCGCCAAGCGTCGTCAATGCCGAAGAGGACCGAGGACTTGTGGAAGAGGAGGGAGTCGCGGCTGTTTTTGTACTTCGGCTGCTCGTCGCCCATACAACGGGCGGTGAAGCCGACGACGCGGCCGTAGCGGTTGCGGATGGGGATGACGACGCGGTCCTGGTAGAGGTCGTAGCCGCCTTTGTTTACCAAACCCAATTCGTCGAGGAACTCCCTCTTGACGTTCAACGAGTTGAGCAGGGATTTGCCCGACTTCGGGGCGTAGCCAATGCCTTTGAGCCGGCAGTAGTCCTCGCCCCAGCGGCCGTAAGCGTAGCATTGCGCCTCCTTCGACCGCTCGAACTCCGCGGCGTAGTATTTCGCCACCGCCTCGTTGGCCACTAAGAGAGCCTCGCGGTGAAGGCGCTGCTGCTTAGCCCGAGCGTCCTCCTCCTTTTCCTCCACCTCAATGCCGCAGCCGCGACCAAGCACCTTGACGGCCTCGACAAACGTCAAGCCGTCGCGCTTCTGCACAAAACTGATGGCATCGCCGCCCTCGCCGCAGCCGAAGCACTTGTAGCGGCCGGTCTGCGGAAAAACGAAGAACGAGGGCGTCTTCTCCGAGTGGAACGGGCAGCAACCCGTCAGCCGAGGGCCCGAACGCCGCAGCTGAACCGTCTGCCCCACAAGCTGCCCCATGTCGGTAGCTTCGAGTATCTTGTCAATTATCTCATTCTGTATCATTGCAAAGGATTACTTAAAAAGCCCTGCCCACTCGCTTCACAGCGACACGGCAGGGCTGCTATCATATTAGGATTGAGAGGTTGTACTCGTTTTCTTCAAGTACTTCAGGTACTCACTTTTCAGTATGTACCAACTACGTCCTACCTTCCGTGCCGGAATTTGGCCGCGATGGATACGCATCCTCACGGCATCTTTAGTAAGACACATTTCTTCTGCGAACGAATTGATAGTCCAAATCGTTTCGTGAGCATCAGTCACCAGTTGCTTTATTGCTTCCGGTGTCATCTTTCTTGTTTTTTGACTTCCATTCATTGGGTGAGATGTAATTTTGAATTTCAGATGCCGTTGTGGCAATGCCTTTCACCATTCGTTCTTGCCACATATATTGAATATGGACAAAAATGTCACGCTTATCGTCGCGATAGTCGGAGTTGATGACGTTGGCAGCACAACGAACGCTGCGAATGTTTTGCCCTTCTGCCAGGTGGGCATATTTCACTTCTCCTAAACGAATGCTGCGCACCCATGCGCGCCAATTTTTTACTGGTTTATCAGACATGATTAATGGTATTATGAGTTTGTTAAAAAAGAAGTGAATTCGTTTGTCGGGTAAGCATGGTAGATTCAAGGTTTTTGGGGTCTTGTGTATCTATCTATTCCAACACTTTTTTGTAACTTTGCAAGTGTAGATGAGCAATATTGTTCGGAAAATGCAACACGTCATCATGTAGACTTGCTTAACTAAGTCAATGCAAAATTAGGATGATGTAAACGCACATTAACGAACAAATGCTAACAAAAAAGGTCTATCTCTCTATTCATTAACATATGCTTGCAAAATGGATAGAGACTTGACAACCCACTACATAGTTCTATGACAAATAAAGCGGCCCTTTCAATGCCGCCTAAACTATACAAGAAGGTGTTTTAGTTCAAAATGTCTTACACGTGTCTTACACGCTGACATTTTACGAAAAACGACTAATTTCTTTCAAGCAAAAAACGCTCGTTTAAGCACGAATATAATGCGTGAGTATCAAGCATTTACAACTTAAACGATTGCTGAAAAGTCTTGATAATTCCAAGCGGATCACAGAGATTCCTGCGGAATCACAAGGTACAAAAAAGACGTCAAA
>CAVJJO010000122.1:0-6901 GCA_963649665.1 Bacteroidaceae bacterium
GCAAAAGCGTTTATATCATATGGTTTCCTGTCGAATCATTACGCTTTTGCCCTTTACCTTTCCGCTTCGCGCCGGTGACCGTTGGTTCAGGGCGAGCGTGAAAATGCCATGTAAACCCAGGGTGTCGCTTCGCTTGCCCTGGGCTATGCGCTCATTGGGCTTTCAGCCCGTCGTTGGCACTGTTTACCGTTGGTTCAGCCCGTCGTTGATGAATGCGTTACATGATTCTCGAATCAAAAACTGCTCAAGTTATTTTTTTTACACATTACTTAGCTTTTTCTCCTTGCCCTTTCATGCAGCGTGTGAAGGCTGAAAACCTCCCCAATCTGCCACAACCACCCGACAAAATGTAAGCGCAACGATAAAAAATGACTATTTTTCGGCTTTTCTTTGCCTCAGTACTTGCGTATGACGGATAAAAGCCTTACTTTTGCACCCGAAAACAACGAGACAGCGCAATCGGTCAAGCCTTTCAGTGCTGATTCGTTACATCGCGGAGTGGAGCAGTTGGTAGCTCGCAAGGCTCATAACCTTGAGGTCGTTCGTTCGAGTCGAGCCTCCGCAACAACATACAAATGGCAAGTCCATTACATCGCGGAGTGGAGCAGTTGGTAGCTCGCAAGGCTCATAACCTTGAGGTCGTTCGTTCGAGTCGAGCCTCCGCAACAACATACAAATGGCAAGTCCATTACATCGCGGAGTGGAGCAGTTGGTAGCTCGCAAGGCTCATAACCTTGAGGTCGTTCGTTCGAGTCGAGCCTCCGCAACTCCTCATTAAGTCATCCTTCTGAGAGGTTTTACTATCATGGATAGTAAGGCCTCTCTTCTCTTTGTATATGCGCGCACAGTATATGCGCACGTGGCTATAATCGCCTTGAAGGAAAACTTTTCTGTCTGCGTGAAGAATAAAAAAATGGTGCGGGAGTTTGCCATATCAAAAGAAACTTCTAATTTTGCACCGCAATTTTGCAATACTCAAACCAATTCAACTCATTCAACCACTATGATGAATCAGTACGAGACCGTTTTCATTATGACTCCCGTTTTGTCTGACCAGCAGATGAAGGAAACGGTCGAAAAGTTCAAGGGTATTCTCACCGCCGCCGGCGCTGAGATTATCAATGAAGAAGAGTGGGGCTTGAAGTCAATGGCTTACCCCATCCAGAAGAAGTCCACCGGCTTTTATGAACTCGTAGAGTTCAAGGCTGAGCCCGAAGTTGTGGCAAAGCTCGAACTCGGTTTCCGTCGCGATGAGCGCGTGATCCGCTACCTCACCGTGAAGATGGACAAGTACGCAGCTGAATACGCTGCAAAGCGTCGTAACAAGTTTAACACAAAGGAGGACTAAACAATGGCACAAGCACAATCTGAAATCCGTTATCTGACTCCCCCCACCGTGGACGTCAAGAAGAAAAAGTATTGTCGTTTCAAGAAGAGCGGCATCAAGTACATCGACTACAAGGATCCCGAATTCCTCAAGAAGTTCTTGAACGAGCAGGGTCGCATCCTTCCCCGTCGCATCACCGGTACTTCCTTGAAGTATCAGCGTCGCGTGGCTCAGGCCGTGAAGCGTGCCCGCCACT
Source organism: Bacteroidaceae bacterium (assembly GCA_963649665.1). Taxonomy (GTDB): domain Bacteria; phylum Bacteroidota; class Bacteroidia; order Bacteroidales; family Bacteroidaceae; genus Alloprevotella. The sequence continues at coordinate 1,584 of CAVJJO010000122.1, forward strand.
TGGCTCTTCTTCCCTTCGTAACCGATTTGATGAAATAATTAACAGAGGAGGTATAAGATATTATGGAAATCATTCTTAAAGAAAACGTTATCGGTCTCGGCTATAAGGACGAAATCGTAACTGTAAAGGACGGCTACGGCCGCAACTACCTTATCCCCACTGGTAAAGCAGTCATCGCTTCTGTTTCTGCAAAGAAGCAGCTCGCAGAATGCCTCAAGCAGCGCGCTCACAAGATCGCTAAGATCAAGGCCGACGCTGAAGCTCTCGCAGCTAAGCTTTCTGCAGTAGAACCCATCAAGATTGCCACCAAGGTAAGCTCCACCGGTTCTATCTACGGTTCTGTAAACAACCTCCACATCGCTGAAGAGCTCGCTAAGCAGGGCTTCGACATCGATCGCAAGACCATCGTCGTAAAGGACGTGAAGGAAGTTGGTTCTTACACCGCTACCGTAAAGCTCCACAAGGAAGTTTCTGTAGAAATTCCCTTCGAAGTGGTTGCTGAAGAAGCTTAATAGCCACGTACGCTTTTTGCAGCAGAGCGCATCGCGTTCCATCTGCCTGTAAGCGACAAGTAAATAAAAGTGCCGCCTTTCAATGCGAAAGGTGGCACTTGTTTTTTCGCTCTCCGCACGTACTGCCTTGCTGCGGGCGAAGCCAATAACCGCAACTTTTCCATGCGTTACTTTATCAACCTTGCCTACGACGGAGCCGCCTACCACGGATGGCAGGTGCAGCCCAATGCCGTAAGTGTGCAGCAAAAACTCAACGAAGCGCTCTCCACGCTTCTCCGTCAACCCATTCTCACTGTGGGCGCTGGGCGCACCGATGCGGGAGTGAATGCCCACTGCATGGTGGCGCATTTCGACTTCGACACGCCTGACCGCCAGCCGCTTGACCTTCCCTTGCTCACGCACAAGATGAACCGCCTGCTGCCGCCCGACATTGCCGTGCATTCCATACGTCCCGTCCGCGACGACGCCCATGCGCGTTTCTCTGCCACACGCCGCAAGTACATCTACCGCGTCTACACACGCAAAGATCCCTTCGCCCGCCATGTGGCAGCCTTCGTGCCGTTCGCTCTCGACTTTGAACGGATGAACGAGGCGGCGCGCATACTGCTTTCCACTTCCGACTTTACTAGCTTCAGCAAACTCCACACCGACGCGAAGACCAATATCTGCCGTGTGGTGCAGGCGCAGTGGGAGGTGCATCCCGACGGCACGGCGTCGTTCACCATTGCTGCCGACCGCTTTTTGCGCAACATGGTGCGTGCCGTGGTGGGAACGCTCGTCGACGTGGGTCGCGGAAAACTCTCGCTCGACGAATTCCGCGCGGTCATCGCCAAGAAGGACCGTTGCTCCGCCGGCGACTCCATGCCCGGTCACGCCCTCTCGCTCGTGGATATAGCGTATCCCGCCGACGTGTATATTGACTGAAAACGATAAGAGACAAAGTTCAAAAGATGAAGCGCTTCGCCTTGATTTTTTAATTCTCCCACAGAATTCACAGATTGCACAGAGACAACTCGCTTGTTGTTTAGGGAACACGAATTGTCATGAATTAACCACGAATTTTCATAAATTATTTTTGGGGGCGAAGCGTGTCTTGCGTGTACAAAAAATTCATGAAAATTCGCGGTTAATTCACGATAATTGGCTTTCCCTTCGGCCGCCGAACGTTGTTTCGTGTTCACTCCCCGTCAAGACAGAGTCTTGACCCCCATGCGCTTCGCTCCCATGAGCTATCGCCTAAAAACATAAAGGGGCGGCGCTGAAAAGCGCCGCCCCTTTTATTATGTGCATTATGGTTTCTTACTGCTCAGGAATGAGATATTTGTCTCCGGTTTCCTTGATGATCTTTTCCTTGAAAGCATCGGGGAAGCCGGGACGCGTGACGGCTTTGCCCAGGCCGTCGGGTGTGAGTTCAAACTTGCCGTCCTTTTCGGGTTTCACGGCCTGGTCGTTGAACTTCACCACGAGGTACTGTCCGAGCTGCGTCCAGCGCGTCATCATCTTCTGAGCGCACGAAAGCGAATAGTCCGTAAGATAAGCCGCGGCCTCTGTGGGGTTCGTCTTCAGCAAATCCTGTGCTTTGCGTTCCACTTCGCTCTGGGCGGAGAGGAAACCGCTCTCAAGCTCCTCGCGTGCAGCCTTTACGCTGGGGAAGAGCTGGCTATAGCGTGGATAGGTCATGTTTGCCACCCAGTTCTCCACCCAGAAAGCAGAGTTCCACGAGAAGGTCACGCCGTCGGCATCCTTCGGGTCGTAGCATTCGGGCGCTTTCGTGGCACAGCAATAGACGGGCGTGTAGGCCACCATGTTGGGGTCGTCGTTGCCGTACCACACGATGCCGCCTACAGCGTTGGGAAGGTCGCCTCGCAGCTGGATAACGTAGGAACCTGCTGTCTGCTGCGTGGAAGTGGGGCGTTCGTTGAAGTACTTCTTGCCCTTGTATTCCCAGGAGAGCGGGGTGGGGCGGTAGGGTGCGCCGTACACGCCGGCACCCACATCGTGCGTGATGTCGAAGGGGGTGCCCTCGTAGTGGTCGCGCATGGAGTTCATCACGTCGGAGAGGGAGAGCTTCTGCTTCGGTTTGAAGTAGAGCGGCATCACTTCAGCCTTGCCGATGTGCTTGCCATCCACGTAGTCGATGTATTTGTCCATGCCGTCTACCCAACGGTTGAAGAAACTCCACACACGGGCTTCGCAGAAGCGGATGGCGCTGAAGTCGGCGGGGGCGTAGGCGTCGGCAAAGGAGAAGTCGGCGTCCTTGCCCTTGAAGTAACCTTTCTTGCGGGCGAAGGAAACCACGTCCTTCGAGTACATCACGTTGTTCTTGTCCTTGAAGTCGATGTGGTGGATGCGGCTCTGGTTGGCGTGCGAGGCGATGCAGTCGTCGGGGATGCGCACGGCTGCCCACACGGTGCCTTTCTCGTCCGGTCCTTTGCCAATCATTTCAAGAATCCACACTTCGTTGGGGTCGGCAATGGAGAAACTCTCGCCTTCGGAGGCGTAGCCGTATTGCTGCACGAGTGTGGTCATCACCTTGATGGCCTCGCGTGCCGTCTTGGCGCGCTGGAGGGCTATGGTCATCAGGCTGACGTAGTCGATGGTGCCTTTCGGGTCAACGAGTTCTTCGCGTCCGCCGAAGGTTGTTTCCACCACGCCCACCTGGTGTTCGTTGATGTAGCCCATCACGGCATAGGTGTGTGCGGCTTCGGGTATTTCGCCCAGGTAGTGGTTGGTGTCGCCGTCCACTATGCGGCGCATGGCGCCTTTGGCGTGGTCGGCGGCGGGGAGGTAAAGGAGTCGGCCGAACATGCCGTAGTCGTCCTGGTTGTAGGTGATGAATGCCGAACCGTCGGCGGAGGCTTTCTTGCCTACGAGAAAGTTGGTGCAGGCATCGGCTTCTTGCGCGGTGAAAAGCGAACCGCAGAGTGCAAGGCCGAGCGTAACGTGTTTGAAAAGTCTGTTCATTGGGTTGGGGTGTGTAAGGGCAACGTTTCGCGCATCACAAGTGGCAAGCAAAAAAATATTTTGGGGAGCGATTTCATTGTTTTGTGATGCGGCAGCGCATTGGGGTAACAGCGCATTGGGGCCTCCATGCGCTGTCGCCTCTATGTGCTTTGCTTAGAAAATGTGCAAGTTGTTGTCAGTTGCCCATTATATATAATGTCTGTGTCAGCAAGCCTTGAACGACATGTCGAGACCTTTGACGGAGTGGGTGAGGGCACCTACGGAGATGTAGTCCACGCCGCACTCGGCATAGTCGCGGAGCGTGTCGATGGTGATGCCTCCGCTCGATTCGGTTTCAAACTTTCCACCGATGAGTTCCACGGCCTTGCGCGTGTCTTCTACGGAGAAGTTGTCGAGCATGATGCGGTCGGCGCCGCCGTGGGCCATCACCTGACGTATCTCGTCGAACGAACGGCATTCGATCTCTACCTTAAGGTTGAGACCGTGCTCCTTCTGGTAGGCGGCGCAGCGGTCAAGCGCGTTGGCAATGCCGCCGGCGAAGTCCACGTGGTTGTCCTTGAGGAGAATCATGTCGAAGAGTCCGATGCGGTGGTTCACGCCGCCGCCAATCTTTACGGCTTCCTTTTCGAGCATGCGCATGCCGGGAGTGGTCTTGCGCGTGTCGAGCACGTGGGTGTGGGTGCCTTCGAGGCGCTCCACGTATTTGCTCGTCATGGTGGCGATGCCGCTCATGCGCTGCATCACGTTGAGCATGAGGCGTTCCGTCTGAAGGAGCGAGCGCACTTTGCCCGTGACCACCATGGCCACGTCGCCCGGCTTCACGTGTGCGCCGTCTTCAATGAACTGCTCCACTTCCATGGTGGCGTCGAAGCGGTGGAATATTTCTTTGGCTATGCGCATGCCGGCGAGTATGCCTTCTTCTTTGATGAGGAGTTTCGACTTTCCTACGGCATCTTCGGGGATGCAGCAAAGTGTGGTGTGGTCGCCGTCGCCGATGTCTTCCGAGAAGGCCAGGTCTATGAGGCGGTCGTTGAGTTCGTCTACTGTGTACATGTTGTTTATTGGTCGGTTTGAATAATGTGATAAACGAAAGAAAAGCCTTGCATTTGGCGCCGTTTTCGGCAAACGGTGCGCTTCTGTTTGCCTTTCTTAAGGCAAATGTACGGATTTTCCCTCAGAATTGGTTCCCGAGCGGGTGCAAAAGCGCCCGTTAGGTGCGCACGGTTTCGGCCGCGTTGCCTTTTCGTGCCGCAATCGGAAGGGGGAATGGAAATGTTCGTAAAGAGGTATTATACGTCTCTTTTGCATTATATTGCTTTGCATACATAGCAATACGCTCGCAAAACGTTAAAAGATAAGAACGGTAGAGGAAAAAGTAGGGCCATCTCTTGCAAAGTGAGGAAAAGCCCGTATCTTTGCAATGTTTTTCATGGTATTAGATTTAAGGTTAGTAAAGATTGGTTGTCGGGAGACAATCAATTTTTTTTGTTTATACGCGTTTATAGTTCATGTTCTGGGGCGAAGCGAATGGGTGGTTTTCAACGACTCATGGGGGTGACGTTTTCAAAACGTCACGCTCTACACGGCTCCCTCTAATTACAATTTTCTTCCACGGAATACGCAGAGACAACGAGCTTTGCTCGTTGTTTTTAGGAACACGAATTGTCGTGAATTAACCACGAATTTTCATGAATTATTTTTTTTGAACACGGAAGGCACGAAAGTTCTGTGTATTCTGTGAATTCTGTGGGAGAATAAAAAAATCAAGACGAGAGCACATGGGGCGAAGCGCATGGAGGTCAAGACTCTGTCTTGACGGGAGGGAGGAACACGAATTATCAT
>CAVJJO010000123.1:0-6756 GCA_963649665.1 Bacteroidaceae bacterium
GTGGCGAGCATGTTTGCCTCGGAGGACGAGGAGAACCGCGAGAAGATACTTCGCTCGATCAAGAAAGGCTTTGCCGAGGTAAAGACCGAACTCGCGGAATACCTTGACGAGGACGGCACGACCACCGACAACAGCCACTACGACGGCAGTACGGACTTGTCGCTAACGCTGCAGATGCCGAGCAACTTCAACGAGGCGGCAACGACCGGCGTAGGCGAAGCCATCCACGACTATCTGAAGAACACCGCCATTGCCGAGTGGTACATGGTAACGAACAAGGCAGATGCCGAGCAGTATGTGGCAATGGCACAGGCGAGCATGGCGAGCATCCTGCAAGCCGTGAGCAAGCGCAGCCGCCCGAAACGTCCCACCACATAATGCCGAGAGAAGATGAGCTGCTGTGTGGTAAATGAAGGAGATACGCTGAAGGTGACCCTCACGTTTTTGCGCGTCCAACTGCTCTACGACATAAGGAACTATGCCTACGTGGAGAGCCATGTGATGGCCCCCGACGCGGAGCACTCCAAGCACATGGTGGCGGACGTGGGCGAGGAGGGCAACGTGGACCGCATGACGCGGGTGCTGGACTTGGGCGTGTCGATGTGCAGGGAGATGCTCTACCCGTGGGCGAAGCGAGAGATAGAGGCGACGGCGTATGACGACACGCTAAAGGAGCGAGAGCAATACGTCATAGAGATGAACGTGCCGACGACGATGTCGCAGACGACGCTGACGCTGGTGGAGCGGTTGATACACGAATACCTGGTGTGCAGAGGTGTGGCCGACTGGCTGAGCATCACGCACCCGGAGAAGAGCGAGACGTGGCTTGCGAAGGCCGCTGAGGCCGAGAGCGAGATAAGGGTTGCCATTCATTCACGAATGGAGCGGACACGGATAAGGCCGCATTTTTTGGATTAACGGAATGACAAGAGCCGAGGTGCATCACGCATCCCGGCTCTTTCCCAAACAATCTTAACCTAAAAAACTAATAACCAAAAAAATATCTTTATTCCATATACATACACTTATCGCGGTTGGTTCTGCTGCCGCGGCGTGAACTGCACGGAGGCACCGAAGATGTTCTCATCGGCACCGAGCGTGGCTACACCGACAATGCGGAAATACTTGTAGGGTGTGCCGCGGAAGCCCCGGAGGTAATGGTCTTTGCTTGACCATACGAGATGCCAGTTGACGAGGTCGCGCGAGCCGTAGAGCGCGGTGGCGACATTGCCCCTGCGGAAGAGACCGCGCTGGATAACGTTGTCGACGGTCTTCAGCACGTTTGCCGCCTCTAGTTTGAGCGGGCGCGTGGTGTATAGGCACTTGACCGGTTCGTCGGTCTTGGGAACGGAGAAGTTGAGAATGTTGTTGGCATTATCCACCGCCAGTGCTTCCGGGTAGGAGTTGAGGTGTGAGGTGACATTGGAGAATGTCATGCCCCACTGCTGCGACTTGAGCGAAAAGACATAGGCATAGGTGATGCCGGGCGCATAGACGATGACGCGCTGATGCACATAGTCGTAGATCATGCGGCACTGCTGCAAGAACTGCGTGAACGGCAGTGTGGGCAGACACTTGTCGGTGGCAGGCTCGTGGCCGAGCATGGCGTGCAACTTGGCGAAACCGGGGAGCAACGTGGCATCAAAGGGAAACTCGGAGTTGATGGCCTCGGATATGCACTGCGTCTGCGAGCCGCTGATGAGCATGATGCCACGGTCGGTGGGGAAAAGAACGGCGGAGTCGAGCTGGGTGATGCCATCGGGATTGATGCAGACATCGCGCGTGATGGGCTGACGGGCGGAGTAGGTGCCGGTGCTTGACACCTCCAATGCCCACACGCCCTCGGCGGTGAAGGCGTAGAGCGGGAACTGTCCGAACTGCCCCTGCGAGAGCGCCTTGGCAGCGGATGACATGCCGAAGATGAGTGACACGGGCAGTTCGTTGAGCATGGAGTCGAGGAACATGAACGGCAACGATACCTGACTCTGCAATACACAAGAAGGGTATTGAGACGTGTCGTTGACAGTCGGCAGTGACAGCTCGGTCTGCTCGTCGGAGAACGTAAAATTGCCGTTGAGCCCATTATCGGGCATCCAGTATGCGCCGTTAAGATAGTCATGCTGTTTGAGCTGCAACGTCACCGTTCGGTATTTGCCCTCGTTGGCATAGATGAGCAATGCTTTGTAAGCCTTGTTGTGGGGATAGAAGAACCACGGAGCATTTTCTCCATACTCCGTGGAGTCAGTAATATCAGACTTGACGATGCGTTCGCCCTGCGATGTACGGATGTAGACATAGACGCTTTGCAGCGTTCCGTAGGAATCGTATCTGTAGACGTAGCCGTTTTGCATCGTCGGCGAAGACGGCTGCGGATGCCGCATCATATAGTCGAACAGATGCAGGCGGGAATTGTAATTGACAAGGTGCGCATTGTAGAATGTGCAGTTGGAAAGCGAATTGTCTGATAGTGTCTGACGTGCAACAAGTCCGGATAGAGTCCCTTCCTTGATGGGTAGTGCTGTGTTTTCGTAAGTGCGTTCGTCGGTTGGCGGTATACACTCTTCAAGGGTGAATGAGTGCACGAGGTAGAAGTTGGCTATACTAAGCAACTTGTCTTTGGTGTCCTCCGCTGGGGCTATCCGCACTATGTTCCATTGCGCCTGCCTGTCGGTGTCTCCAAAGCCGAGCATCGTGTTGGCGACGCTGTAGAGGTCGATTTTCTGATAGCCGTAAGAGAAGCTGCTCGAAATGTTCGGCAGATCGCAGAAACCGAAGGATGTGTTCTCGACTTGGTTGATGTCTTTGTTGATAAAGGCATATTCAAGTCTATTGATATTGGCATCGAAGGCATCGCCTTGGTTGTACGGATATATTTGCTGCGAGACGAATACATCTACTCCGGCCACTATGTCGCTCCACTTGTTGTCGATGCTGTTGAGGAAAGCATACTGCAACTCTGCGAAGAAGGCATAGAGGTTGATGTATTGCGAGTCGGACGTAAAACTGATGAAAGGTGCATAGCCGGAATTCGGTATCATCAGAACCGGTTCGGAAATGCGCGCATGTGATCCGTCGACGAGTCTAAGCGCATAGCGTACAAAGAATGGGAACACGAACTTGTCGTTGTTGGTGCCGTAGGTTGCTACAAATGAGTTGACAGCCGCGAAGAGCGCCTCATAATTGGCACTGTTGTATTCGATGACCTTGCCCGTGACGGTGTTGCTGAAACCCTTTGCGAGGGTGATTGTGACGTCGGCATGGCGTGAAGTGGCACCTGCGCCCCAATAGATGAAGCATTTGAACAGGGAATACTTCTTTGTGGTTTTGCATTTTGCGCTTGAACCATTGTAGACTTCGCAAAGCGTGTCGTAACTTGAACTGCTGTCTGTTGCTCCGTAAATGTATATTTTGGAGAATCCGGTTCCACTGGTGCTGAACTTGTATTCGGTGTCGGCTTCAAGGTTTTTGGAGAAATTGACGGGCACGTCTTTGGCCGTCATGGGGCTGGCCGGCCCTTGCGCAGGGACTGCCGCGGTGAGGTCGGCAGAGACGTAAGCCGTCGCCTCAGTAGTAAAGCTGCCCTCCGCCGACTGGTAGTCGGTGAACGTGAGCTCGGCCTTGTGTTGTTTGGTGTCGAGTGTGGAGCCGAGCGAGAAAAGCATCTTCGGTTTCGGCAGTTCTGTGCCAAGATAGATGTAGCCCTCGTCCTTTTTGTAGAGCAAGTAGTGGAGATGTAGGCTTGTGGATATAACGAGTGTGTTTCCGATTGACTTGATGTCGGTCTGCTTTTCTCCGGATGCCAATTCGAGGATGTCGGCAGGTGAACTCTCGCCGTCCTTGTAGAGTGCATAATGTACGGTTCCGCCGCTTTCGTAGGCTATTATATAGTTGGTGTATCCAACGTTCTTGTGGATGTAGACCGCCGACTGTCCGTCGTTGAGGTGCAGAACAGCGGCCGGCGAGAGCAGGGGCTGCAACGCTCCGTCTTCGGGCAGGAGGTTTATGGACACGGCAAGCGCGCCGTCGGGGCATTCGTAGTCGGACGGGACGGCAGAGAATCCGCTGTATTTGATTTCTTGGTTCATAACGGTCTTTTGTATATTATCGGGAGGTACACTTCGCCGTTCCGCATTTCTTCTTTTCCCACCATGAACGCAGCGCGGTAGTCCTGGACGTGGCAGTTGTCGAGCATGAGGCGTGCAAGCGTGACGGAGTTGGCGCGGTAGTTGTGTGAGCCTTTCTTGGTGGGGTAGCACTGGGCGATGTGCCGGCCGACGGCATTGTCGTGGCGTGCGGCAAAGAGGTAGCACTCGCCAAGGTAAAAGGCGATGTTGATGCTGTCGCCCGGACGGAGCGCGAGGATACGTGCCACCCTTGCCGTGATGGATATGCGTCCGTTGCGGCAGAAGGTGATGTCGGGTCGGCGTGTACGTTCCAGAAGTTTTATCATGTTGCAAAGATATAGGGTTGGTGTATTGTCGTTGTTTTAAGTTTAGAAGAGCGCGAAAAGTTCAGCCCGTCATGTGATGACGAACTGAACATAGAAGTGGAACTCGCGGCAGAGTCGCAGGATTTGCGGGTATTTCTCGGGCGACTCCATGTAGGGGAGGAAGATGCAGCGCTCCTTGGTGTTGCACTGTATACCTCTCCTACGGAGTTTGTAGAGAAGATTAGCCCTGCGTTTGGGTTGGCGCATGGTCATTCAGTCTGATGCATGGTCATTCAGTCTGATGCCTAATGCTAATAATGGCACCATCATTTCAGCCATCAGTCTCTCTTCACCTTCGGTGTATATCTTTGATGACACAATTGCGAACCCTTTCTTTTCCCAATTCTCCATTTTGGCTGCAACCTCTTCCAAGGTCTTGTCATCAGTACCTGCAAACTTAAGGTACGTCACCGCCATTTCGATGCTTCGAGTTATCAGAGGGAAGCATACCATTGCAACTTGTCCCTCATCACACACGTTGTACGAACGTTCAAAGACATCCTTTGGTGACCATGAGTCATATACCGAGCCGTCCGGGTTGGTGTACTGAACGTGGTAGCCTTGCCGCCATTCGTGGTTATCTTCGTTCTTGCGAGCAAAGCCTTTCTCAACTGCTGCCAATTCATCCATAGGTTCGGCCTTAACCTGTTTTGTTCCGATGTAAGTTTTCATTGTCTTGTGAATTAGATGTTATTCTTTCTTTCCAAAATTGCCCAAAGACCATATCTGGGTTGGCGCATGGTCATTCAAGTCTGTTTATCTTGCGAATGGCGATTTCTATTTTTGCGTCGTGTCGCAGGAACGCTTTGTACCAGTAGGGAGAGAGTTTGTTCCAGGGTGTGCGGCATATCTTTTTAGCGAGTCGTGCTTTCATACTGTTTGTTTTTCTGTTAGGGCGAATTGTTTGGCATTGTTTCTCAATTGGTCGAACTGGCGTTGTGCTTTTTTGAGTTCGCCTTTGGTGCGGAATACTTCGGCATAGTCTTCGGATGTCTTGATGCGCGATCCGAATAGAGTATCCTCGTCCATCCATTTCTCCATAAGCTGCTGGTAGCCGATGTCGATATTGCTCTTTTCGGTTGGGGTGAGTGCGAAGTTTTCTTTGCCGGAGAGGAGTTTGTGGGCTTCTTCCCAAAGGTGTGCGACGTGTGAGATGTCGAACTGTGCGAAGACATATTCCCATACCTTGCGTGGGATACTGGCATGCCGCCACTCTTTTGACTCAACACAAACGCGAAGCGTAGAACGGTAGATTTCTCCTGCCATGTCGAGACAGAGACCTGCGGCGGTGCTCCATGCGAGGATGTCGGGATTGGGTTCGCCGTGGTTTTGGTAGGCGAGACGGAGTTTGTTGACGAGGCAGGTGTAGAACGGACGGTTGTCGGCATAGGCCGTGTAGCCGAACGCTGCCCAGAAGTCGTAGTAGTCGCGGTCGGTGATGTCGCCGAAGGCTTTTCGTGCTTCCGGTGCCATGTCGTCGAGGTGGAAGAAGCGCAAAGGGCCTCCGTAGACAAGTTGTCGCTCATAGGCCTTCAGTGCGGCGAAGCATCTTTTGTATGTTGCTTTTGCCTTATGTCGGTAGGCCGGGTGGCGGCGTATGTGGTCGAAAGCGTCGATGCATGCCATCCATGCCGCGTTGTTGGCGACTCCGATGGTGGTTTTCACCAGAGAGGAGGCTTGTGATACAGCCATTTCAATTTCGTTGAGGCGGCTCTCAGGAATTTTCTGTTTCATATTATCTTTTAAGTTAGCGTCGGCTTTTTCCCATGAGGGGGACGACGTTGTAGGTTTTGAAGCGGTCGACGAGACGGCCGAAACCGTCGTTGCGCTTGAACCGCTTTTGGAGTTCATTGTTGTCGAGGTTGGTTGTGAGGTGTGCGAACTTGCCGTACTGCGTCCAGATCTCGTTGCGAGCGTGCAGGAACTCGTCGGTGAGCAGGCCGGTGTCCATTCCGAAGAAGGTGCGGTCTTGTATGCCGATGTCGTTGAGGCACACGTTCTGCGGGTTGCACTGGAAACCGCGGCTCTCCTCCTCGTAGTAGGTGAAGCGGTCGAGGTTGTTGTGGATGGTGTAGTAGTTGACCATCTGCGTGACGGAGAGGTTCCAGAAGAAGCGCGGGTTGTTTGTTCGCCGCAGATACTCGCTGAAGATTTGCATGAGGAGCGTTTTGCCCGCTCCCACGCCGCCCTGCAAGAGGAGGCTTTTGTGGAGTTTGTAGCCACGGGAGGGGAAGACCTCCTCGGCAAGTGGGCAGTTGTTGAAGTAG
>CAVJJO010000124.1:0-6565 GCA_963649665.1 Bacteroidaceae bacterium
GCTTAATACAACTTAGTTAAAAGTTTATGAATCATAGGTATTACCATTGATTTTTCGTATCTTTGCATAGTTATTTAGAGGATGTCCATCTAAGCGAACTCCACCCGACACATTCAGATAGCATGCCTTCTACCGTCGTCAATTTTAACACTCGCAAAGGTATGGAGGTGACAAGAAAGATTGTAAGGAAATGGCGTTTAATAGTACCTACATACCTACTATTTAACACATTAGGCGATACACGAGGGTACATGCCGTTCATGTAGAGCCAACAAGCGTTCATTAAAAAGCGTTCAAATCTGAAGCTGCTGTCTCGGCAATCCGTGCTTGCTATGTAAGTAGGTAGGTATAATGTGTGACACTTGTGTGACACTGCTGAAATTAGCGATTTGACGTTCTTCTTTGTGCAAAGAGAAAAATGGCATACAAGTCCTTGAAATTGTTTTGATTGAGGGTGACTATCAGCCATTTAGAAAGATACGCGGAAAAGGAAATCTTTGCGATTCCAGCCGAATCACTTAAGATTCCATGCGGATCACCACTTCAAACAAATGCTTCCGAGGACTTTACTTCAAGTAAAGTCCTTTTTTTCGTTTATAGAGCGTAACGCCTTGAACCGCGCATGGGGGTCAAGTTTTCAACTTGACAAATAAACGCGACCTCACAGAGGCTTTCGCATGGCTGCATATGAAGGCTACGCCTTGAACTGCCGTGTAGAGCGTGAGGTTTTGAAAACCTCACCCCCATGGGCGAGCAATGCAGCGGAAAATTAAAGACGAATTCTGCGTATTTTGCCGTTTTCTTGCCGATATCGGCAAGAAAACGGCACTTTTAGATGATTTTTTCTCAGATTTCTTGCCGCAAAGTTGTGTACCCCCCATGCGCGGCGCCCCATGTGCTGCACTCACGGCGTTGATATGGACTGACGAAGTTTTCCCCATGTCTACGTCAGCTTGAAGAAAAAACTTTTGGGCAACTTGCAAGAATTTGCTGCCTGCCCAAAAATTGGGAATCGAGGCCCAAAATTCTACGATGCTAACACACCGGCGGTCACTCCGCTTCGTCGTCGCTGAAGGGTTCGTTGCCCACGACGTAGCGGCGGTAGTAGGAAATCATGAGGGTGGTGACGGGGAGCGCCACGATGAGCCCCACGATGCCGAGGGCGTAGCCCCACACGGAGAGGGAGAGGAGGATGATGGCGGGCGGAAGTCCCATTATCTTACCCATGATGCGGGGTGTGAAAATGGTGTCCTGCAGCACCTGCACCACGAGGTAGACCAACAACACGAGCCCCATAAGCACCCAGAAGTTCTGGCCGCTCTCCACCGCCTTGAGGAGCGCGAGGAGCGTGGCAGGAACGAAACCTACAACCTGCAAGTAGGGCACGAAACTGATGACGCCGATGAGGCAGCCGAGCGCCACGGGCATGGGAAAGCCGATGAGGGCAAAGCCTATGGAGAACATGAAGCAGTTGCTCAGCGCCACGAGGGCCTGGCCGCGAAAGTAGCCCGCCATGCCGCGCTCTATGTCGGCCACGAGCTGCGAGGCGAAGCGGCGGCGGTTGTGGGGCACGAAGCGTATCCACCCTTCGGCATATTTCTCGTAGTCGGTGAGAAGAAAGAGCAGATAGAGGAGACCGATGAGCGACGCCACCACGTTCATGATGACGCCGGCGGTGCTCCACAGCACGCTCCACACCTTGGGCACAGCGCTCTTGAGGGCCGACACCACGTCGTTCTGACGCAGGAGGTGCTCCACATTGTACTCGTTGGCGTGTTTCTGCAAGAAGAGCTGCACGGAATGGGGCACGGCACCCGAGTCGGAACCTTTCTGCACGTATTCGAGCGCCACGTCCTTCAGGTGGCCGCACTCTTCCACCATGGGAGGCACCACGAGGTAAACGAAACCGCCCACCACGCCGCAGGTGAGCAGCAGCGTGACGGCTATGGCGGCTATGCGGCTGCGCAGCCGGCAGCGGTACTGGAAGAAGCGCACCACGGGGTAGAGGAGATAGGCCACTACCCATGCCACGAAGAAGGGAAGCAGCACGCCGCTCAGCCAGTAGACGAGCGAAACTATCGCGGCAAGCACCACGATGCCTATCATGCCGCGGATGAAGCGGTCGAAGGTGATGGGGTTGGATTTTGGAGCTATGGGCATATTATATATAGGTGTGTTCAGAAAAAGATGTGCAATGTGAAGGCGAAGCGCATGGGGGTCAAGACTCCAGTCTTGACTGACAAGGGCGAAATTTTACGGCTGAACCACGCAAGAGTTGCCATGTGGCCACGGGAAAATGCCGGAACATAAACTTCTCCCTCACTGCCCCGCAACACCGCAATGCACGCAGAGCGCATTACATGTGCAAAAATATCCATTATGTTTTGAAAAAGAAGGAAAAGAAATACGTTTGTTTGTCGCACCAACAAATTAAGCATATATTTGCACCATGGGAACACTCTATTTAGTGCCTACACCCGTAGGAAACCTCGAGGACATCACCCTCCGTGCCCTGCGCATTCTGCGCGAAGCCGACCTCGTGCTCGCAGAAGACACACGCACCTCCGGCATGCTCCTCAAGCACTTCGACATAAAGAACCAGCTGGTTCCGCACCATAAGTTCAACGAGCACCAGACCGCCGAAAGTTTCGCCGCCCGCATGGCTGCCGGCGAAGTGATGGCTCTCATATCCGACGCCGGCACGCCCGGCATTTCCGACCCCGGCTTCATGCTCGTGAGAGCCTGCGTGGCGCACGGCGTGACGGTGCAGTGCCTCCCCGGCCCCACGGCTTTCGTGCCCGCCCTCGTGGCATCGGGCCTGCCCTGCGAGCGCTTCACCTTCGAAGGCTTCCTGCCGCAGAAGAAGGGTCGCGCCTCACGCCTCGAAGCGCTCCGGGAAGAAGAGCGCACGATGATTTTCTACGAGTCGCCCTACCGCGTGGTGAAAACGCTCACGCAGTTTGCCGAAGTGTTCGGCACGGAGCGCCGCTGCTCCGCCTGCCGCGAGATAAGCAAACTCCACGAGGAAAGTTGCCGCGGCACGCTCGCCGAAGTGCTCGCACACTTCAAGGAGACTGAACCGAGGGGCGAATTCGTCATCGTGGTGGAAGGCTACGAACCGCCCAAGCGCACCAAACGCGACAAATATTCAGACACCGACAAAAACTAACGAATTATGAAAAAGATAGTCCTTATTCTTGCCGCCATCGTGGCACTTGCCGCCTGCGACACCAAAAAGGAAAAAGAACAGGCACGCGACATGAGCGCCGCCACCATCGATTCGCTCCGCCAAGCGCTCACGCAGTCGCAGAACGAGTCGAGCGACCTCATCGAAACGCTCTCGCAGATACAGGACGGTTTCGACCAGATCAACGAAGCCGAAGGCCGCGTCACGGTAGAGAACCGTCAGGGCGAACGTGCCAACAAGGAGAGCATCATGGAGAACATGGCGTTCATCCAGCGTACGCTCAAGCTCAACCGCGAACTCATCTCCAACCTCAAGCAGCAGCTGCGCAACACCTCGCAGAGCGACCAGCGCACACGCCAGAAGCTCGAAGAGATGATTGCCAACTTCAACCGTCAGCTCGAGGACAAGGACAAGGAGATTCAGGCGCTGCGCGAAGACCTTGCCAAGAAGGACATACAGATTGCCGAACAGGGCGAACAGATTGCTTCGCTCAACGACAACGTAAGTTCGCTCTCGCAGCAAAACGAAGAGAAGGCACGCACCGTGGCCGCACAGGACAAGGAACTCAACACGGCCTACTACGTGTTCGGCACGAAGAAGGAACTCCGCGAGCAGCGCATTCTCCAGAACGGCGACGTGCTGAAGACGAACGACTTCAACAAGGACTACTTCACGCGCATAGACCTCCGCGTGACGAAGACCATACGCCTCTACTCCAAGAGCGCAAAGCTCCTCACCAACCACCCCGCCAGTTCCTACTCGCTCGACAAGGACGCTCAAGGCCAGTACACGCTGCGCATCACCAACCCGCAGACGTTCTGGAGCGTGAGCAAGTATCTCGTGATTTCGGTGAAGTAAAAGGAGCATATTCAACCGCGCATGGGGGTGACGTTTTCAAAACGTCACGCTCTACACGGGCCTCACGGAGGCTTTTGCGTGGCTTGCGCCTTGAAATATCGTGTAGAACGCGAGGTTTTGAAAACCTCGCCCCCATGCGCGATGCACTCCTCCCCCAACCTGCAACACAACACCCATGACCCGCACCCCTCTACTCTGCGCGGCGCTTGCCGCTGCCACCATTCTCACGCAAACCGCGTGTTCCTACCGCGAGTTCAGCGCCATAACCACCGGGAGTTCGCTCGGCGGCCTCTTCGGCTCGAGCATAGGCGGACTCATGGGCGGACCGCGCGGTGCCGACAAGGGCACCCTCGCCGGCATGGTCATCGGCGGTGCCGTGGGCGCTGCCGTCACCGCACAGCAAAGCAGCAAAAACTCCGACACGCAGGCACGCTACGAAGCCGCCGACCGCCACGCTGCCTACGGCGACGTGGAATATGGCACCTACAACTCGCCCTCCTACGGCGGACGTTCCACCACGTCGAACGACGACCTCCACGCCATAGAAGTGACCAACGTGCGCTTCCTCGACGCCAACAACAACCACGCCATGGATGCCGACGAGAGCGCCGTGATAGAAATGGACCTCTACAACCGTTCCGCCCACACCATCTACAACGTGACACCCGTGGTGAGCTGCACCAACGGCCGCGTACTCTTCTCCTCGCCTGCCACCATTGCCACCATAGCCTCCGGACAGGGCATACACTACCGCACCTCGCTCCGCGCACCGCGCCACTTGAAAGCGGGACTCGTAACGTTCATCGTGAAGTTCGGCTCAGGCAAACAAAGCGTAACGGCAAGGAAGTTCAACGTGCAGACCGTCAACTGAACCACGCTCCGCACACACCGGCTCCGTTCCCCCCTACCCTCGCTTGCATGCCCCGCGCTGCAAGCGAGTTTTTCGTGAGTAACACTCACGCCACATCTATATACATCTAATATCGCCATGCTCAACGAATACAAAGCCACCATAAAACTCGGTCTCCCCATTGCCATCGGGCAAGTGGGGGTAATCATCATGGGGTTTGCCGACACCATGATGGTAGGCCACTACGGCACCTCCGACCTGGCAGCGGCATCGTTCGTCAACTCCGTGTTCAACCTCGTCACCTACCTCCTCCTCGGCTACAGCTACGGCCTTACGCCCCTCATCGGGTCGCTCTACGGACAGGGGAAGACGCGCCAGGCAGGCACTATGCTCAAGACGGGCATTGCCGCCAACTTCCTCTTCGGCGCGCTCATCATAGTCGGGCTCACCGCCCTCTATTTCTTCCTCCCCCACATGGGGCAGCCCGAAGAGATACTCCCGCTCGTGCGCCCCTACTTCATCTGCCTCACGGTGAGCGTGGTGTTCGTGGCGCTCTTCAACGCCCTTCGGCAGTTTACCGACGCCGTCACGGACACGAAGGTGGGCATGTATGCCATTCTCGTGAGCAACGTGCTCAACATCGTGGGCAACTGGCTCCTCATCTACGGCATCGGTCCCTTCCCCGAACTCGGACTCCTTGGCGCTGGCATAAGCACCACGTTCGCCCGTGCCGTGATGATGATGGTGGTGCTCGTGGCCATCTGCGCCATGCCACGCTACGCCCCTTACCGCACGGGACTCTGCGAGGGAAAACTGCGTGCGGCACTGCTCCGCATTGTCAACGCGCGCTCCATTCCCGTGTCGCTACAGATGGGCATGGAGTCGGCAGCCTTCGCCATAAGCGGCATCATGGCAGGGTGGCTCGGCGCGCTGCAGCTCGCCGCCTACCAGGTGGCGGTGACGATGAGCACACTCGGCTTCCTCGTCTACTACAGCTTCGGTTCGAGCATGAGCATACGCATTGCCGCCGCCTACGGCCAGCGCGACATCCACGCCATCCACCGTGCCTGGCGTGCCGGCAGCCATGTGCTCCTGGCGCTATGCGCCGTGGTGTGCCTCGTGTTCGGGTTCCTCGGCATGCCCATGGCGCGCATCTTCACCACCGACGAGGCGGTGCTTGCCGTAGTGGGCACCGTCATCATGCCCCTCGTGCTCTACCAGCTCGGCGATGCCATGCAGGTGTGCTACTCCAACGCGCTGCGCGGCACGGGCCGCGTGCGTCCCGTGATGCGCGTGGCACTCGTGAGCTACATTCTCATCAACCTCCCCGTGGCCTACATCTTCGCCTTCGTGTGCGGATGGGGAGCGAAAGGCATTTTCCTCTCCTTCTCCGTGGGCCTCTTCACCGCCGCCACGCTCTTCAAATACCATTTCAAAAAAGCGGAACGCGAAATGGGGCGGCGGTAACGGGCAACGCGCATGGAGCTACGCGCATGGAGGTCAAGACTCTGTCTTGACGGGAGGGAGTGAACACGAATTTTCATGAATTAACCGCGAATTTTCATGAATTATTTTTGTTTTTTGAACACGCAAGCCACGCAAAAGCCTCCGTGAGGCCGTATAGAGCTGTCAAGACTGGAGTCTTGACCCCCATGCGCTTCGCCCCCATG
>CAVJJO010000125.1:0-6563 GCA_963649665.1 Bacteroidaceae bacterium
GTTACATGATTCTCGAATCAAAAACTGCTCAAGTTATTTTTTACACATTACTTAAGCGAGCTGCGCTGCATGGTGCTGCCGTCTACGCGGAAGATAAATGCGGACTGTTTCATCGTGGCACGTATTCCTACATTTTACGCTTGCGCATGCGCACGGTGATGTCCTCCGCCTCACCGGTGGAAGGGTCGATGCGGTAGATGCGCTGATTGGTGGAGGGCGAAGAGAGGGGACCGAACTTGGAAATGTAGGGGCCAAGTTTGATGTAGTTCAGACTTTCGGCAAGCACGTCGGCTGTGGGCATCCAAGTGCGGCCGGAATACCAGCCCGTGCGGAGCTGACCACCGTAATGCCGACGGATGTAACGGCAGAGGGAAAGCACCGCCTCGGGGTCGTTGTCGCCGCCCTGGATGCCCACGCAGGTTATGGAACCGAGGTAAGGGGACACGAGGGCGTCGAGGCGTTCGTGCGTAAGTTCCTCGCCGATGTCGTCGCGGAGGAACTCGCTGTGGCACCCCGGGCAGCGGTTGGGACAAAGCGTAAGGTTCACGGCAAGCGTCACCTCGTCGGGGTATTCCTGGAATACGATGTCGTGGTTATAGTATTTAAGCATGGAAGTTCTTTTGAGAAGGCTAAAAAAAAGGCGGGTTGACAAGCATTTCTTGCTGAAGCAGCGTTTCGGCTTTGCTTGTCAACCCGCCATTAGGTTTTGCTGTGAGGGGAATGTGCCCTACTTATTTGTCCTGGTCAATCTTCTGATAGAAGCGTCTGTTGGCTTCGCGCTGACGGTCGAGCGAGAAGTTGGACACGCGCTTGAGATAACCGATGATGCGCGTAAGGTAGTCGAGATTCTTCGAGCCACACTTCGGACATTCGTGGAGATGGTGCTTGGAGATGTGTCCGCAATCGTTGCAGAGCGTGTTGGGAATGTTGAACGTGAAGTAGTTGCATCCCTCCTTGGCTGCCACACGCAGGAGCTGGCGGTACTGCGCCTCGCTCAGGTGCTCATCGAGATTCATGTGGAGGGCCGAACCGCCCGTGAGGTGCTCAATGTAGCGACGGCCATGGAGGCGGAACTTCTCAATGATGTCCGTGTTGGGGTCTTCCACCACGTAGAAATAGGAGTTGTAGCACTCGCGGGGCACGAAGTAGCCTGCTTCGCGGTCCCAGCGGGCGTGCTTCACGCCCACGTTCTCGGCGGGAATCATCTCACAGTTGAACATCACGTCCTTCGAGCGGTATTTGTGGTTGAGATCCTCAACGAGGCTGAGGATGTCGCTCACGAACTTCTCGTATTCGGCATTGTCGGAAATGGTGATGCCGAGACTCTCCGCAGCTTCCACCATGCCGTTCACACCGATGGTGAGATACTGGCGCTTGATGTTGATGTAGCCGGCATCGAAGAGGGGGAGCATGCCCTTTTCGAGCAGGTCCTTGAGGTTTTCGTTGTAGGCGAGCTGCACCTTGTGCATGAGTTCCACCACTTCGGCGAGGAAATCCGTGTAGGAACGTCCTTCGCGGGTAGCCTGCTGCACGCAGCGGTTGAGGTTTACGGTGAGCACCGACTTCGAACCCGTGCTCACGCCGCCGGCACCGAGGGTGTAGCTGAAGCCGTTGTCCTGAATCTCGTTGCGCAGGCGGCAGCAGGAAGCCAGGGAGTCGGCATTGTCGCTCATGTAGGTGAAGAAGCTGTGGCCTTCGGCGTACATCTTTGCCGTCCAGTCGCCGTATTCCTTATCCAGCACGTCGCCGTCCTTTGAAAGGAGTGCCATGGTTTCCACGGGGAAGGTGAGTACGGCTTTGGTGCGTTCCTGGTTGAACCACGTCATGAAGCGGCGCTGAAGCCAGTCGAGAGCGGGCCAGTAGGGCTTTTCGCCGTCGGGGAAATAGAACTCGCCGAAGATGCTTTCGAAGTAGTACTTGTCGTAATAGGAAATGTTCCAGAACACGCTTTGGAAGTTGCGTGCGCCGGTGGGCTGGTTGATGGAGTAGACAATCTGTTCGAAACAGTCGGTGATAATCTTATCGATGGTGCGCTGGCGGGTGGAGAGGTCTACCACCTTGTCGGCGTGCAGATAGTAGTCCTTGCCGTATTCCTTCTCAATGAAGTGGCTCATGTACATGAGAAACTCGGGAGTGGCGCAGGCGCCGGAGAGCATGCTGGACACGATGAACACCATGTTGACAAATCCGCCGCAGAACGACTTGAGGTTCGAGGGCGCCGTAGAGTTGCCGCCAATGCCCTTTGTGCCGTTGAGCAACCAGGGATACATGGTGATGGAGGCGCAGTAGTTGGCAAGCGACGTTTCGTCGTTCTTATAGATGTAGTGGTTCTTGAGCAGATAGACGTAGCGGTCGGCAAGTTCCTTTCCGTACATTTCCTTGATGCGGTCGCAAAGCAAACGGCGGTTGAGGCGGATGAAGCCCTGCTTGGGAAGTTCGCCGATGAGCGTGGCTATGTTTTTGTTCTCCACATTGGCGTTGGCATCGTACTTCGAACCCGTAGCAGGGTTGGCGGAGTTGCAGTAGTTGATGAGGAAGCGCAACTTGTCGGCCGTTTCGCGGTCGGTCTCGTGGCGCTTGCGGTAGAGCATAAAGGCTTTTGCCACGGCATAGTGGTGCTCAGCCATGAGAGCCACTTCCACCTGGTTCTGGATGTCCTCCACGTTCATGCCGTTGCAGAAACGCAGGCGCTGCATGATGCGCTGGAGGCCTTCAGCGTCGATGTTCTTGTTTTGCGAGGCGAAAGACTTGAGCAAAGCGCCTTTTATCTTTTCTACGGAGAAGCGTTCGGTGGAACCGTCGCGCTTGGTGATGATGAAGTTGTCGGTGCACATAGTAAGGAGAGTATATTGTAAGGTTCTACGCGCCGGAATTCCCTACTCGAAGATGCCGGGCATCATTTCTCTTCTGCTTGGCAGACCTTGCAAAGGACCACTTTGCCGAAAGAGGAGAATGAAGTGCCTTAAACACGCATCTCAGACGAAGAAAGAGCACGTCGAAGTTGTCCGTTTTGGAAAACTTTTCAGATTTTCCGCTCTCAAAAGTTTTCCATTTTGGGAAAACTTTTGCCCTTTGCCGTTCACCACATACGAAAGCGGGAACGACGGTTTCAAACGGGAAAACCCTACTGGGTCTGGGTTAGTCTTCTATAATGGTTCTCTTATTTATCCCTATTCGCATTTCCTTGCATATCAATCTGTTAGAAGACGGAAACACGAAGATGAAAAGTTGCTTTCGGAAAAGGAAACAAACATTTCAGCGTACAAATGCTCAAACGTATTTTCGGAAAGCAGTGGCAAAGATAAGGCAATAATTTGGATAACTCCGCTTATCCGAAATGATTATTTCAGAGATTTTTTTGGACAACTTTTTGTTTTGCGAGAGCATAAAAAGAGTAATACTTTGAGAGACGGAGAGTTAGGGCATTTGGGTTGAAAAAAACATGGAATTCGAAGAAAAAAGAGCCCGGCAAAGGCTTCACTTCCGACAGATTTTGGTAAGGAATCAACATCAGAAGAAATACCTTGAAACGTTACGTTCAAGTGCAGCTTTTCTAGGCGTAAAATTTATTCAAGTACTAGGAAACAACCTGAACATGCTATCAAGAGGCACTTGTGGGGCGCAGCGCATGGGGGTCAAGACTCCTGTCTTGACTGCTCTACACGATGTTTATAAAGTGCAGCACGCAAAATCCACTTTGGGGCCGCTTATCTGTCAAAACAGCAGTCTTGACCTTCATGCGCAGGCGCTTCATTGTAGGCGAAGTCACGCAGAAAATTCAGCGAGAACTGAATATTATCCCCCATGCGTGCGCTCCATGAGCCAATTTTTTAACACTGAGAATCGCCCAGAAATCATCGAACGCACTGGCGCTCGAAAATACGCGATTCTCAGCGCGCATAATTATTCATTTCAATACAAGAGAATACGCATATATTCAGAAATTACCGCATATCGCTGCATAAAACACGCCGCCGGAGCAAAAAGCGGAGCCATTCCCGTGAAAAATCCAAGGCTTCCAGTAAAAACTCCCCCTAAGCCCAACATTTTGGGCCTAAGGGGAGTTTTCAGAAGATGCCTTAAAGTGACGGGAATGCGCTGAAAAAGCGCAAAAAACCATCGCTTCTCTCTCTAGTTTGAACCTCGCAGGCGAAAATGCGAGAGCCTGAAAATTAACAAAGGAAAGGTACGTTTACAAATGCATGACACAAACCCAAAATGGCGGTGCGCATTCCTTTCCTAATCTGGATCTTGCGTTCAAAAGAGCTCCACGCTGTAGCCACCCTTCCACGTTTCACCCTCCTGGGCACAATTGATGAAAGGACGCTCGCTGATGGGGCCTTCGAAATGCTGATGGTCGCAAAGGCCATACCAAGGCTCTGCACACACAAAAGGCGTATGCACACCCGTAGGACTCCAAAACAGCCAGCAAGAAGAGCCGCTCGCCACGCGTGCCACGGGATTCTTCTCGCGGTCGAGCACCGTGGCTGCTTCTATTTGATGCGCATCGAAAATAAGCGCCTCGTTGGCAAACGTTTCCACCTTGAGTTCTACCAAGCCATCCTCATTGAAGGGAACAGGATGCTTGTCGGGTTCAAGGCAACCCTGATCGCCGGCACGCCAAATGTATTGCGGATTGCCTTCCAGCTTTAGATAGCCGTCGACCGCATTTTCTTCCTTCCAGTCGGGAAGAGCTATGGCCGGATGACCGCCCATTTGGAACCACAGCGGCGCCGTGCCGAGGTTTTTCACCTCAAAGTCGGCATAGAGCGCACGTCCGCTTAAACGATACGTCACAGCCACGCAAAAAGCGAAGGGGTATATCTCATAAGTACCCACGGTGCTGATAAACTCAAAGCGAACGCTGTCGGGCTGCTTGTCGGCCACGCGCCACGTCTTGTCGCGAAGGAAACCATGTTTGGGTATCTTCACTTCCTTACCGTCGATGCGGCATACACCGTTCCACATGCCTCCAACAATGGGAAACAAGATGGGCGAACGGCCACTCCACCAGCGGGCATCGCCCTGCCACAGATATTCACGGCCATTCGCAGCGTCTTTTATACTCTGTACTTCTGCGCCAACGGGAGATACTTCCACACAAATGACGCCATTGCTAATTGATTCCATAGTCAATCTCGTTTGAAAGAACTGTTGATAACATATGCAAATGTAGGGATTAAATGAAAACGGGCAAATTAGCCAAGCGGGAAAAGCACGAATCGTTGATTTATCCAAGTTTCTTCATTAATAACAGGACTTTTTGCTATTTTTGCAAGGCTATATATAATGTTTTGAACCAGCTTCATTCATTAGTGTTGCAAGTAAACTGATTGTCGAACTTAAAATTGATTTAACAAGAAACAGATAGATACACCAGAATGAAACGCTAAAGGACGTGTGATTCTAAGAGTTGCCTTCCTTCAAGAGACTTATATCGAGGGGTAAAACCTCATAAATATTAACAAAGCGTTTCCGTTCTATACTTTTTGGATATTGAGCTTTTAGCTCTTGTTCTCTTTCTATGAATACCGCCAATTTTCAACGTACGAGGACAAGCAGTAGGAAAGTTCACGCTCATAGGCGTGGACTGTTCCGTGCTTGTTGTACGTGAAGGTCACTTGGCGGTAACCTATAGAAAGGCAAGCATCGGAACGGTTGCACGCCTATTCACGTATTTCTTATATGATTTTTTAAACGTTTACTTTTATTTACTGCTTTATTTGTGCTTGCGTGTATCAGCTTCGTTTCATGCAGCGATGAAGACAAAGACGAACCCCAAAACGAAGTTTCCATAATTGGATTATGGAACGAGAACGGATTTGATGATGTTTTTGAGTTTCAGAAAAACGGTCGTGGCATATTCTACGAGGATCTCTCAAACATGAGCAATGTAGAGTGCTTTGATTACACCTACAATGCTTCCGCAGGTACAATCGTGATGAAATGGCATAAAGACACCGGTAAGCCGAATTGGGATAGTCCGATTGTCGAAACTTGGAATGGCACAGTAAAAGTGCTTTCCAACGACAAGGTTATAGTAATAGTTGACAAAAATCGCGAATATGACGAAAATGACGGATATGACGGATATACTATGATCCTCACACGCCTAAAGTAACAAATAATGAATGGCACTGAATCCTTGAATTTCGTGCCATTCATTTTTGATTCTATACCTCTTCAATCAGTCAGATGAAATCTATAACAAGAAAAGAAGCCTTTGAATGTGCATTAGCCCAATTTATCGCTACTGCACAAATCGTAATTAGGGTTCGCTAATTTATTTTATCCAAGCAGCCCTGTGGTGAGGCAGGCCCCCCCTCGAGGTAGCCGGCAATGTCTTTTATTCGTTTTAGCTGACAGCAATATATTTTATTAGCAAACCCTAAGTAAATCCCTTCCTTTGGCTTACTCAAGATTTGTACCCATTTGGCAAAGTGATACCGTGCATACGAAAAAAACGTCCGCTACCCAGAAGGGCAGCGGACGCAGAGGATTGATTGGAAAAAAGTTGGCGGCGACCTACTCTCCCGCGGGTGTGCAGTACCATCGGCGCGATT
>CAVJJO010000126.1:0-6559 GCA_963649665.1 Bacteroidaceae bacterium
CCATGGTCGTGTGGTCGTTAATTGCTATTCTTGAGCAAAGATACAAAACTTTTTGATTCTGCAATAAACGCTTGAATTCATAAAAATTGGCTTTCCCTCCGGCCGCCGAACGTTGTTTCGTGTTTTTTAGGGGAACACGAATTGTCATGAATTAACCGCGAATTTTCATAAATTATTTTTGAATACGAAAGACACGCAGAAGCCTCTTTAAGGCCGCAAAAGAGTTGTCAAGACGGGAGTCTTGAGTGCACCGTGTCCCCACCCAAAAATAATTTATGAAAATTCGCGGTTAATTCACGATAATTCGTGTTCACTCACTCCAGTCAAGACAGAGTCTTGACCTCCATGCGCTTCGCCCCATACGCTTCGCCTTGATTTTTAATTCTCCCACAGAATTCACATTTTCTGGCGAAGTTACGGCCTTTCTATCGCCCAGTCGTCGATGTTTCCCTGCGCGGAGTCGAAGTTGACGGCCACTTTGGTGATGGGTTTGCCCGAGAGGGCGAAACGCTGGCGGTAGTTCTTCAGGTCGATTTGACGCATTGCCGCCTGCGCGCTCTTGTTGAGTTTCAGTTCGAGGAGGTAGAGGTCGGTGCGGGTAAGGAGCGCCATGTCCACCCGTCCCTTGGGCGTCTGTATCTCCACGTCCACCAGATAGTCGGTGAGCAGGGAGAACACCACGAAGAGCATCTGCTGGTAGTGTCCTTCGTAGTTCTTCACGTTGCAGTAGGGCACGGTGCCGAGGAAGTCCTGGAGCAGGTGCAGCGCCCCGTCCATGTCCTGCTTGTCGAGCGCCTGGGCTATGCGGCGGGCGGTGTTGGTGGTGGCAAGCGTGTTGGGGGTGACATACGAGGGGATGAGCGCCTTGGTCAAGCCCACCTTCACTTCCTTGTTGGGCACGTCGAGGGTGTAGTAGTTGTAGTCGCGGTTGTAGTCCTTGATGGTGATGTAGCCGCTTTGGTAGAGCAGTGGCATGATGGTGGTCATCGCCTCGGTAGGCGCGTCGAACTCGCTTTCGTCGGCTTCCACACGGGTGATGTCGGTAGGCACCGCGCCGTGCTTGCGCATCATGTTGATAAGGTAAGTGGGCGTGCCGGAGGTGAACCAGTAGGCACCCAATTCACGTTTGGAAAAACAGTTGAGCAAACTGAAGGGATTGAAAACGTCCGGCGAAACTTTAGCAAAATGGTAACCGTCGTAATGCTCCTTTAGTTTGGCAATGGTCACGTCCCTTGAATAGCCCAATGCCTCGGCAAGCATGTCGATGTCGTCCGACATCTGCTCCATGAGTTCTTCCTTGGTTATGCCGCAGATGCCGGCGTAGTCATCGTCCATCGAAATGTTCGATATGTTGTTCAGTTCGCTGAAAATGCTGAGTTGGGAGAACTTGGTGATGCCCGTGAGGAACACGAAGCGGAGCATGGGCTCGCAGTCCTTCAAGGGACTGTAGAAGTTGCGCATGATGTTGCGCAGCACGTCGAGCTGTTCCTTCTCGTGGGCCACGTCGAGCAGCGGCGCGTCGTATTCGTCGATGAGCACCACCACCTGTTTGCCGGTCTTCTCGTAGAGTGTGGTTATCAGGTCAGCCAGGCGCAGGTTGGGGTCGATGAGGTCGCTTTCAACGCCGAACCGCCTTTCGTTCTCCTTCAATATATAAAGGAGATACCGTTCAAGTTGCTCCTTCTCCATGTGCTTGCCCATGGCCATGCTGAAGTGGAGCACGGGATATTCCGTCCAGTCCTTTTCCAGCCGTTCCATGGCAAGCCCTTGGAAGAGTTCCTTCCGTCCCTCGAAGTAGCTTCGCATCGTGGACACGAGGAGCGACTTGCCGAAACGGCGCGGACGCCCAAGGAATACATATGAACTATTGTCATGAGCCATGCGGTAGATGTATTCCGTCTTGTCGATGTAGAGACGATTCTCCTTGCGGAGTCGCTCAAAGGTCTGTATTCCTATAGGATATAACTTCAATGCCATGGTCGTGTGGTCGTTAATTGCTATTCTTGAGCAAAGATACAAAACTTTTTGGTTCTGCAATAAACGCTTGATTTGCAGAACCCATTCTCCCACAGAATTCACAGAATTCACAGAGACAACTCGCTTGTTGTTTAGGGAACACGAATTGTCATGAATTAACCACGAATTTTCATAAATTATTTTTAGGACAAAGCGTGTCTTGCGTGTACAAAAAATTCATGAAAATTCATGGTTAATTCACGATAATTGGCTTTCCCTTCGGTCGCCGAACGTTGTTTCGTGTTCACTTCCTCCCGTCAAGACGGAGTCTTGACCTCCATGCGCTTCGCCTTGAATTTCTAAATCTCCCACAGAATTCACAGATTACACAGAACTTCCGTGTATTCCGTGTTCCCCCAAATAATAATTCATGAAAATTGGCTTTCCCTTCGGCCGCCGAACGTTGTTTCGTGTTTTTTTGAAGGGACACGAATTGTCATGAATTAACCACGAATTTTCATAAATTATTTTTGGGGAAAAGCGTGTCTTGCATGTACAAAAATTTATGAAAATTCATGGTTAATTCACGATAATTCGTGTTCACTCATATTGTCAAGACAGAGTCTTGACCTCCATGCGCTTCGCCCCATGCGCTTCGCCTTGATTTTTAATTCTCCCACAGAATTCACAGACTTCACAGAACTTCCGTATCTTCCGTGTTCCCAAAAAAATCATGAAAATTCACGGTCAATTCACGATAATTTGTGTTCACTTCCCACCCCGTACACCGTGCCTTGCATTTCGAATTCCATGCCTTGCATTTCGTATTCCGTGCCTTGGCGTAACGGCTAGTTGCGCACAACTTTTCACCCTCGCGCACCGCACCCTGCCGCACACTCTTAAACTTCCCCAAACACGTTGAAAAAATATTTTCAAAAAAAACGCGGAAAACGTTTGGAACATTCCAAACTCTTCGTACCTTTGCATCGTTACCCTTTTACAAAAAGGAAAACACCAACGCGCCGAGCCAGAAGCCACGAGCCATAAAGCCCAAAAGCACTCGCAACAAGCCAAAAAGCCACACGACTTTCAGACGACGCTTCGCTGTTAACACAATGTAAAGGTTGACACAAGCTTTAGACGAATCACAAGGGACATTGCCCCTTCGTGGTTCAGCCCTTCAGCTGCCATAGCCTAACCCCTCCAAACTCCCATTTTGCCCATGCGCAGAAAAAAGTCCGACTGGCCAGGCTACATCTCCAAACGCGAATTTGCGGCCCGCGTGTTCTGCCACCATACGGTGAAATATGCCCGAGCCCTCATTCTCTACGTCATCAACCAGAACCCCCGGCTCCTTGACGAACTCAAGCGCGCGGGATGGAAACTCCATTCGCGCATCTATTCGCCACAGGAAGTGGAAGTGTTCAGGAAATACGGCTTCGAGATGTCGCCACGCCCGTCACTCATCAACAGCTAAGGCAATCTCCAACCGGCACCCACAACGCGGCACCTTTAAAAAGGATTCAACAATCCCTCCCCAAACCCATCAGGCAAGGGGAACTTTCGCCACAACGAGGCACCTTTAAAAAGGATTCAACAATTCCTCCCCAAACCCATCAGGCAAGGGGAACTTTCGCCACAACGAGGCGCCTTTAAAAAGGATTTCATCCCTCCCCGAACCCATCAGGCAAGGGGAACTTTCGCCACAAGCGGCACCTTTTAAGGAAGCAATGTACGCGCGTCCTGAGCCTCGCGCACAGGAACAGCACGGCGCCGGCGCCTTTAAAAAGGAGAACATCGGCAGAGCCGCCCCAAGTGCACCGAAAGGAGCGCAGCGGAACAGCCTGCCACACCCGCTTCAGAGAGCACACCGCAGCAGAACATCCTCTGCCCCAACGGTGGCTCTTTGAACACGGGACTTTTACAACTCACCACAAGGGACCAGCCCCGCAAAAAAGCGACGCGCTGCGCCCCCGAAACACACAACGGAAACAATGGACGTTACAGCCATCACTCCACAACGTCTCCTGCAAAAGGCAGGAAGCGTACAAGACGTGCTAAAGGCCATGCCACAAGCACGCTCACTTTGCGGAACGGAACTCTGCCTCGCCATCAGGCAACGGGCCGAAGACCTCAAAAGGCCGCAAGGCGACGTTCTCCGTCCACAACCGGACGCCACACTGGAGAACCCATCCGACGCAACCTTTAAAACTGAGAAAACCACGACGGAAAGAGAGGCGCTGAAGTGTGCCGCGTTTCTTCTTTCCGTTTTCCGTAACCACCCCACCCTACGCACCGTCTGCGCCGAACAGCTGCCCGCGGCACTGCTCGACCTCTGGACTGAAGCCGGCAGCGAAGTCACTTCCACCGCTTCGCGCCACACACCGTCCGCACCGCTAACCGATACCGACTCTACCGCTCACACATCCGTTCGTGCTGCCGCCGAAAATGCCGCCGAAACCGTTGCCCAACCAACTAGTTGCTCCAGCGGCTCTTTCACCCCCTCCCGTGCATCGGCCGAAAACGCACATGAAATCCCCGCCGAAACGGAGCGTCACACCGCCGAACTCGCCACCGCATCGCCCTACGGAAGCGACAACGACGGTGCGCAAAAAGCCACGGCCGCAGAACAAACAGAAAACGAAAAGGCTTTCCCCCTTAAACCCCTATTCCCAAAAGAAAAAGAAAAAAAAGAAAACTCCCTCTCCTCCACCCTACCCGCCGGCGAGCCCGAAGCCGTGAGGCATGAGGAACGTGCCTTCGGAAGGTTTCAGGAGTTTACACCGCCAGTTTTCCCGTCTGCCCCAGCCGTAGTCGACGAAGAGCCTACCCTCACGGAAGCAGCCGCCGAAGATTTCACCGACGAAGAATCTCCCGTAGACGAAGCCGCCACCAACCCTTCCGAAGCGAAAGCCACGAAAGCCAAGCGACACAAGAAGGAACGAAGGAAGGAAAACTACATGGAATGGACCGAAGACAACTTCTGCCTCACGGCGCAGCAACACCGCGGGCTCTTGCCCGACGAGGAATACGAACTCTTCGTGGCCTACTGGACCGAGCGCAACACGAACGGAAAGATGAGGTTCCAGTTCTGCAAAACGTTCTCCTTCGAACGCCGCATGCGAACGTGGATGAGCAAAAGCAAACAAATCAAACGAGAAGAAGAACGGCGCCTCACCGCACGCTACGGACTGCCCGCCACAACCACCACCGCTCCGCCGCCCACGGAAGACGAAGTGGTAACCTACGCCACGGCACGCGGCATCGACGCCGACGAGGCACGCACCTTCTTCTACTACTACCAGGCACACTCCTGGAAGATGCGCGGACAGGCCATCGACGACTGGAAGGCAGCACTCGCCCTCTGGATGCAGCGCAAGAGCACACGCCGGCGCACCGAAAACAAAAACACAAACACCAACCCCAACCGCAATGGACAAGAAAATTCTCAACGAAGCTTTGAACGGACTTCAAAAGCCGAAGCAAACGCCGAAGTCGACGACTTCGCAAAACGACTCATCAACAACGAACGAAACAAAAACACGAACCCCGACGACGACTTCCTCTCCCTCATGGGAGACGGTGACGACCCGGTATTCGCCTGACAACTGGGACCGCGCCGCAGCAAACCCCATGCTCATGGTGCGCACAAAAAACTGCCCCACACTCGGACAGCTCAACGAAATCTACGGACCCGGCGCCGCAGCCGAATGGATGATGCTGCAGGTGAGGGCGCTCTTCGCCTGGGGAAGCGACCGCGACGCCGAACGCGGCAAGTCGCTGCTGCTCTTCGCCAAGAGTTTCTGGACGGACTGCCGCTCGCTGAAGCTCACCGAACTCATGCTCTTCTTCAACGGCTACCGCTCGGGAAAATATGGCACGAGCTACGCCACCTCAGAACCACGCGTGGTGGGCATGGCATACCGCAAGGACTTCTTGCCGGTGCTCCGGCGGCTGCGCGAACGCGTCATTGAGGAAGAAGCGCAGAAAAAGCGCCAGCGCGGACCGCGCAACTGCATCACCTACGACCAGTACCTCCACGCCACACACCTCCCCTACGAAATCACGGTGGAAACGGAGGAAGCCTTCCGCATAGCCGCAAGCGTGTCGCTCACGCCCATCACCCCCGCCCACCCCACAAGTTTCCCCGTAGACGTGAAGATAGACGTGCCCCGCGACAAAATGCCCGTGCTCTACGACCTTAGGGACCGACATCTCGCAGACCTTTCGTAAAGCTCTTGGGAGGCTTGTGATGGCGAAGCGCATGGGGGTCAAGACTCCAGTCTTGACTGCTCTACACGACGTTTGCAAAGCGCAGCCACGCAAAAGCCTCCGTGAGGCCCGCGAAAGAGCGTGACGTTTTGAAAACGTCACCCCCATGGGCGTTGCACGCCGTAGATTAAGCAATCAGCAAATAGAGTTAATCACTGAACTTTTGAAGTTATAAGAGCACGGGCTGAAAGCCCAAAAGCGCCTAGCCCAGGGCAACGCCCTGGGTGAGAGATGTAGCGAGAATGCGCGCTGAAAGCGCAAAAGCGTTACTATACATCACACGCTTTTGCCCTTTCAGGGCGCAAAGTCGCTGGAAATCGATACCCAGGGC
>CAVJJO010000127.1:0-6516 GCA_963649665.1 Bacteroidaceae bacterium
TGTTCGCTCAGTCGCATAGCCCGCTATGCTCCTTCGTTCACAAACAAAATGGACGAAAAATAGCACCGAAATCTGACAAAGCTAATTTATAGAACCACCCTATAAAAAGAGAGAATCGGAAAAGAAAAAGGCAGGTGCCGGCGTGGCCGGGCGGACAGTCCGTTGGGGGAATGTTTCCTGCATGGTCTCGCGTTGCCTGCCTTTTTGTTGTTGGCCAAGAGAGAAAAAGTGTGTGTCTTATTTCAGCTTCTTGAATCCGTAGCGTGCTTCGCTGCCGAGTTCTTCCTCGATGCGGAGGAGCTGGTTGTATTTTGCCATACGGTCGGTGCGGCTCATGGAACCCGTTTTGATTTGACCGGAGTTTGTAGCTACGGCAATGTCGGCAATGGTGGTGTCTTCCGTTTCACCGGAGCGGTGGGAGGTGACGGTGTTGTAGCCGTGGCGGTGTGCCATTTCGATGGCCTCGAGCGTTTCGGTGAGCGAACCGATTTGGTTTACCTTGATGAGGATGGCGTTGCCGGCACCCATTTCGATGCCCTTCTGGAGGAAGCGCGTGTTGGTGACGAAGAGGTCGTCGCCTACGAGCTGGCAGCGTGAACCGATGGCGGCGGTGAGTTTTACCCAGCCTTCCCAGTCGTTCTCGTCGAGACCGTCTTCAATGGAGTCGATGGGATATTTCGTGATGAGTTCTTCGAGGAACTTAATCTGCTCGTCGCCGCTGAGCTTCTTGCCATTGGGGTCTTTGGGCATGCCGTTCTTGAGGTGGGAGTAGTCGTAGTAGTACTTGCCGTCTTCCACTACGGCAAACTCAGATGCTGCGCAGTCCATGGCAATGCGTATGTCGTCGCCAGGACGATAACCAGCGTCCTTAGTGGCCTGTACGATGCTGTCGAGCGCGTCTTCGATGCCGTCGAGCTTCGGAGCGAAACCGCCTTCGTCGCCTACTGCGGTGGAGAGGCCGCGCTTTTTGAGCAACTTCTGCAGGGCGTGGAACACTTCAGCGCCCATGCGGATGGCTTCGCGTTCGCTCGTAGCGCCTACGGGACGAATCATGAATTCCTGGAAGGCGATGGGGGCGTCGGAGTGGGCACCGCCGTTGATGATGTTCATCATGGGCACGGGGAGCGTGTAGGTGTTTGCTCCGCCGATGTAGCGGTAGAGGGGAATGTTGAGGCACTTTGCCGCCGTCTGTGCGGCTGCGAGCGATACGCCGAGAATGGCATTGGCGCCGAGGTTGGACTTGGTGGCGGTGCCGTCGAGCTCGAGCATCTTGTAGTCGATGCCGCGCTGGTCGAGCACGTTCCAGCCTTTGAGGGCAGGAGCAATGACGTTGTTCACGTTCTCCACAGCTTTGAGCACACCTTTACCGCAGTAGCGGCTCTTGTCGCCGTCGCGGAGCTCGAGGGCTTCGTTTTCGCCGGTCGATGCGCCAGAGGGTACGGAGGCGCGACCCATTACGCCGTTTTCGGTGGTGATTTCTACTTCTACTGTAGGATTGCCGCGTGAGTCGAGAATCTCGCGGGCGTGGATTTTTTCAATTTTCATTGCTGCTGTGGTTTTACTTAATTTGGTATGTGCATTCCTTTTTGGGAAGGTCTGCACTTCTGTTTTGTGATTGCAAAGTTACGTAGTGAACGAGGCGCGGTCTATCACCACATTTGGTGATTTGGCGGCGCTTGTCCTTAGCGCGAAAGGTTTGTGGATAACCATCAGCCTTCGGCGCTCACCTAATGAAACGGATTTTACAGAAAGAACCAATGCACGCACGTACGTTCTATCTCATAAATCGGAAAGCGTAACTACTAAATCGCCGTGTAAAGCGTGACGTTTTGGAAACGTCACCCCATGCGCGTTGCACCAAAACGGCGCAAGTTGTTTTTTTAGACATAAATATAAGCGCCCCTCTGCACGATGGGTGCAAAGGGGCGCTTATATATAATAAGGTGTAACGTGTTACTTTTCGTAGCACTTAACCTTGGTGCCGTCGTAGCCTACTGCCATGATGTACTTGGCGCCGGAGGGGAAGAGCACGTAGGTGTAGCGTGAAGAGGTCTGCGAATCGCCGAGGCCGAACATGGAGATGCGGAGCAGGTTGCCGCTTTCGTCGTAGGTTTCGTAGCCTACGGCATTTTTCCATACGTTGTTGTCCACTTTCACGCGCGTGCCGCTGGCGGTGCATCCCGTGCCTGTCTGCACGTCGGTGACGAGGGCAGCCTTGTCGCGGAACACTTCCCAGTTGTAGGCATTGATGTAGTTGAGGGCTGCGGGCACTTCGGCGTAGTTCTGCGAAGCCACGTAGCTCTTGAGTTCGTCAATCTGGGCCTGCGTGATGATGAGCCACTCGCGTGAGTAGTCCTCAATGAGAGCCTTGATGGGGCGGAGCATACCGGCCTTCTCGAAGAAGGGAAGGAAGTTCATCTTCGTAGAGTCGCAGAAGCGCTTCATGAACTTGAGCTGATACTTACCGTTGGTCATGTTGGCGTCGTTGGCCTTGCGGATGCCTTCAATCACCTTGCCGTAGGCATTGGGAGCCTGTGCGGCTTCCTGGGTGTAGAGGGTGAGCTGCCAGAGGGGAACGACTTTCACGAAGTGGTCGTAGTTGCGCCAAGTGGTGGTGACGCTGCCGGTGCTCTTACCGTTTTCGTCCTCGCCGGTCACGGTGACGGTGGTGGGAGTGGTGCCGTGGTAGTCGGGACCGTCCTGGAGCTGCCAGCTTACGCCCTTGCGCACGCCTTCTTCGAGGTAGGTTTCAAAGCGTCCGCCGCGCACGCCGGAGTAGTCGTCAATGCCCGACGACTCGTCTTCCAAGCGGTGGTAGCCGGTGCCGTAGGCGTCTTTGGCGCCCAGTTTGTGTTCAACCCAAGAGGAGTAGATGTTGTTGGTGGTTTCGCCGCAGCCTACCCACTTGAAGTCGGGGCTTACCTGGTTGATGTGGCCGAGTTCGTGGCCGAATCCCCAGAAACCGAAGCTGTTGGGGTTGGTCCATTCGCTGAAGCTGCCGAAGGATGCTGCTGCGCCGATGCCATCGGCAAACATGCCGCTGTTGACGGGACGTGCGAACTGGTGGTTGCGGGGTTCTTCGCGCATGGTGGGGAGACCCATTATTTCGCGTTCGCGGCGAATCACTTCGTCGTAGATGGTGGCGAGCTTCACGCCGTTTCTCGGACATACGCTCTTGGCCGTAGCCACGGGCACAGCCACCTGCATGCGCTGGGTGACCACGTCTACGATGTCGCTCTTCGTGTTGGCAAGGATGCTTGCCCAGTCGGCGTCGGTGTCGCCGCGGCGGAGGTCGAAGTAGCCGGCTTCAGTGGCCATTGCGAAGTGGAGCTTAATGGTCGGAGCGTTGGCATAGTCGTCGGTGTAGTAAGCCACGTAGCCGTTACCGCGGTTGGAGGCTGTGATTACGTTGGCGCCGTTGCGGAGCGAGTAGGTGCTTTCGGGCTGTCCTTCGGTGGCAATGTCGTTGGCGTTGCTGAAGCACTTGATGATGAGGCTCACTGGGTGCTGGTTGTCGATGCCTTCGGCGAAGACTACTATCTTGTCGCCTTCGGCAAAATAGATGCCGGTGGGGTTTTCGTAGCGGCAGTAGCCGCTGGTCTTGAGTTTTCCGGCAAGGGTGGAAACGGTTTCATAGGCGTCGAACGAACCTACGCGGTATTTCGTGGAGTAGTTGCCGCCGCTGATGGTCATGGCGAGCTGTCGCAGATAGGGGCTCTTCACTTTGGCAATGTCCGTGGCGGTGATGCCTTCCTTGAGTTCGGTGCAGAGACTGGAGGTGAAGAGTTGGGACATCTGTTCGTTGAGTGAGTTGTCGCGCTGGTAGAAACCCATTTCGGCGCAGGAGGCGAAGCCGTTGTTGCCGCTCTTTACGGAGATGCGCACGGCTGCCACGTCGTCGATGCCGTTTTCGCCGAAGTCTACCACGGAAGAACTAGAACTGTAGTCGAAGTCGGCGTCGGTGAGTTTCTTGAAGCTTGCTGGGGCAGACTTGAGGGCGTAGCTCACTTCAATCTCGCCGAAGTTGCCGTTGGAGTTTCCGTCGGCGCGGGGCGTGTACTTCAAGTAGTCGACGTGCGAGGCTTCCTTGAGTTTGTAGGTGAGGGTGTAGGGGAAACTGCCGCCGCTGTAGGGCGAGTGCCAGAGGGTGCTTGTCTTTCCGTCGTAGGTGCGCTCAATGCCTTCGCCGCTTTGCGAGGACGATGCCGTGGCGCTTCCTATGGTCAGCTGCGTGTCGCCGCTGATGGTGGAGGCGGAGAGGTTCTTGCTCTGGCAAACCACGACGGTGCGTGAGTAGGTGCCGTCGGCGCTGCTGAGGACGAACTGTGCGTAGCGCGGGTTGATGTTGTCGTAGTAGTAAGAGGTGAAGAACGTGAGGTTGCCGTTGGCTTCCTTGCGGAAGCTTATCCAATCGGCATCGGCGGTTTTCTTCGTTACGGTGTAGTCGGCGGCGTTGGACGCTACGGCGATGGTGCCGAAGCCGGCGTTGTAGCCCACCGTGAGGGTGTCGGCGGCTACCATGATGTAGGGCGATTCGGAGCTGCCTATCTTGATGCTCTGTGCGCTGGCCGTGCAGGAGCCTACGGCCATGGCGGCGAGCATTCCTAATTTAAATATATGGTTCATTTTGGGAGAAATGCTAAAGGGTTAGGGTACGAGCACTTTTTGTCCGTTCACTACGTAGATGCCGGCAGGGAGCGCGAAGGTGCTTTCGCCTGCTGCAACCTGCGTGTCGACAACCGTTACGCCGGCTGCTGAACATACGTTGAGATGCGTGGGCTGTGCGGCGTGCACGGCGAGCTGTCCGTGGCGGGCGCTGAAGGTGAGTGCCTGCGAAGCCGTGGTGGAGTTGATGGCATCGGTGGTGCCCACGTTGAACACGGCGGTGCGGAACGTGTAACCGCTATAGCTTGCGGAGGTGACGTTGAATGCCAAGCGCTTGTAGACGTTCTTGAAGGTGTAGCGGTGGCTGCTCACGGTGTAGTCGGTGCCGGCGGTGAGGGCCGTGCCGTCTTCCTGCACCACGCTCACCTTG
Organism: Bacteroidaceae bacterium; assembly: GCA_963649665.1. Lineage (GTDB taxonomy): Bacteria > Bacteroidota > Bacteroidia > Bacteroidales > Bacteroidaceae > Alloprevotella. Next base: position 5,036 of record CAVJJO010000127.1, read on the forward strand.
GCGTTGGTGGAGATGCCCCAGCCGTTTTGTGCCACGAGGTCGTAGATGCTTATCTCTTCGCCCACTTCATAGACATATTTGGGAAGGCTGTAGTCCTTCTGTCCGCTCAAGTCCACGTTGATGGCTTGTCCGCCGAAGATGAGGGCGGGCATGGAGTTGAGGAAAAGGGCGTTGTTGGGCAGATAGACGTATTTGCAGGTGCGCTTGCAGTCCTTGTTCCAGCTTACGGTGGTGAGCTGGTTGTTGGCTGCGCTGAGGTACTGGAGTTTCGACGCTCCTTGCGATATGTTGAGCGTGGTGAGTTTGTTGTTGTCGAGGCAAACTTCGCTGAGCTGGTCGGCGGTGGTGAAGTTTACGGTGGAGAACTGGTTGTTGGCTGCGCTGAGCGAACGCAGTTTCTTGTCTTGCGCTATGGGCAGCGTGGTGAGGTTGTTGTCCTGTACCCACACGGTTTCTGCCGTGCTGAGAACGGCGGCGGAGGGCAGGGCGGTGAGTGCGTTTCCGGAGCAGACGAGGCTGTTGAGGCGGGCTGCGGAAGCGAGCGTGAGTTTGGTCATGCCGTTGTTGGCCACGTTGACGTTGGTGAGCGCCTTGAGGGCCGAAGCCGTGAGTGTGCCGATCTGATTGTCCTGCGCATCGAGTGTGGTGAGCTCGGTGTTTTTAGTCACGTTGAGTTCCTGGAGTTGGTTGTCGGCACAGTAGAGACTGAGCAGGGCGGGAGCACCGCTCACGTCAAGCGCGGTGAGTTTGTCGCCCTGCACATAGAGGCTCGTAAGGGCGTCGCCGGTGGTGATGGTGAGCGTGGAGCTTTTCACGTCGATTTCCTGGAGCGAACCGTCGGATTCGATGGTCTGCTCGGTGCCGTCGCCCCATGTGAGGGTGGCGGTGAGGTCTGCATTGAGGGCAATGGCAAGTTTCTCACCGCTGGCGAGTGCCGTGGTGAGTTTCACTTCGTCTGCCCGAAGTTGCAGTGCTCCTCCTGCCAGCAGAAGGGAGGTGAGGAGCAAGGGTAACTTGTGGTTCATTATGGGTTTGTTGTTAAGATTCTCGGTTGATGGTTTTTGTCGGAAGTGCCTGTTGCACAATCCGTGTGGCGAATTTCGGCAATTTTTCCGAATGGTGCAATAATGTAAGGTCTAATTAGTGGATGGAGGGCGAATGTATTAACGAGAAGTGTATGCTTGGAATGTTTCTTCTGCTAACGGATGCAAAAAATTATCTTTGGGCCCAACATGTTGGGCCCAAAGATAATTTGAACAAGTTGCCCAATAGTTTTTGCTGACTACTGAAGGAAGAGTCGAAGGAGCGGAGCGTGTGGAAGTTTTAGTTCCGCGGATAATATATATCATCGGAATGCAGGCGGAACTCAGACGGAATTTATCCGTTTAAATTCCGTTTAGTAATGTGTAAAAAATAACTTGAGCAGTTTTTTATTCGATAATCATGCAACGCATTCATCAACGACGGGCTGAAAGCCCAAC
>CAVJJO010000128.1:0-6426 GCA_963649665.1 Bacteroidaceae bacterium
TTGGAATTTTTACGGCGTGCCTTGGAATTTTTACGGCGTGCCTTGGAATTTTTAGCGCATTGGCGAAGCGCATGGGGGTCAAGACTCCAGTCTTGACTTGTTCTACACGGGCCTCACGGAGGCTTCTGCGTGGCTGCGCCTTCTATGGGGGCGAGGTTTCCAAAACCTCGCGCTCTACACAAGTTTTGAGGCGAAGCCACGCAGAAGAGCCTCCGTGAGGCCGTGTAGAGCGTGACGTTTTGAAAACGTCACCCCCATGCGCATTGAATAAACGCCCTTGGCGCTTGCACCGCTTATTTTGAAAAGAATAGCAAGAGTTCCGCATTTGAAAAATTGTAGTTACAAATGGAAAGTCCTTCTCGCTCGTAGACCCCATAACTTTGCACCCGAAATGAAAAAGTGAATCTATTTTATGACAACAATGAAAAGAACCATCTCGTATGCGGGGATTGCCTTATGCTTTTCCCTTTTGACGAGCTCTTGTCAGGAGAAGAAGCAAGAGCAGACCGGCACCACATCTTTCAAAACGATGAAAGTGGCAAAGAGCGACCTTTCGCTCCAAACCTCCTACTCCGCCTCTATCAAAGGTCGCCAGGACATTGACATCTACCCGCAGGTATCGGGAAAGATTGTTCGCCTCTGCGTGACTGAAGGTCAGAAGGTGAGCCGAGGCGAGCTGCTCTTCGTTATTGACCAAGTGCCCTATCGTGCGGCACTGGCTACGGCACTTGCCAACGAGAAGCAGGCTAAAGCCGCTCTCGCCAATGCCGAACTGACTTACGTCAACAACAAAGAGCTTCTTGCCGAGAAGGTCATTTCGTCCTATACGTACAAAACCTCGGAAAACGCTTACCACACTGCACAGGCCCAGTTGGCACAGGCCGAATCCCAAGTGGTGGACGCCCGCAACAACCTTTCCTACACGGAAGTGAGAAGTCCGGCCAACGGCGTGGTCGGTGTGCTGCCCTATCGTGTGGGTACGCTCGTTGGCCCCAGTATGCCCAAAGCCCTTACTTCCGTTTCGGACAATTCGCAGATGTACGTCTACTTCTCCATGACGGAGAAGCAGCTTCTCTCTTTCGTACGCCAATACGGCTCAAAGGACGCTGCGTTGAAGAACATGCCCGAAATCAGTTTGCAGCTTGGCGACATGAGCATGTACGAGCATAAAGGAAAGGTAGAGAGCATCAGCGGTGTGATCGACACACAAACCGGTGCGGTAAGCCTTCGCGCCGTATTCCCCAACCCCGAACGCATCTTGAACAGCGGCGGATCGGGCAACGTGCTCATTCCCGTTTCGCGCAAGGACTGCATAGTCATTCCCCAGGCAGCCACCGTGCAGCAGCAGGACAAGCGCATCGTTTACAAGGTGGAAAAGGGCAAGGCCGTTTCGCAGCTTGTGACGGTTGAGAACATCGACGACGGCAACCGCTTCGTGGTGACCGACGGTCTGAAGGTCGGTGACGAAATTGTGAGCGAAGGTGCCGGCATGGTACAGGAAGGTGCACAAGTAACCAAGTAAGACAGTCGTTATGAAAGGCAACATATTTATAAAGAGGCCGGTAATGGCCATCTGCGTGGCCATTCTCATAGTGATGGTCGGCGCCATATCCCTTTTCAATCTGCCTATTGAGCAGTACCCCGACATTGCCCCGCCTACCGTGCGTGTGGAAGCCACCTATACGGGTGCCGATGCCGATGCGGTGATGAAGAGTGTGATCATGCCGTTGGAGGAAAGCATCAACGGTGTAGAAAACATGCTTTACATCACCTCTACCGCCACCAACTCCGGTTCCGCGCAAATCAACGTATACTTCAAGCAAGGCACTGACCCCGATATGGCTACCGTGAACGTGCAGAACCGTGTGTCAAAAGCGCAAGGTCTTCTGCCTTCAGAGGTAACGAAAATCGGTGTAACCACACAGAAGCAGCAAAACAGCTTCCTCCAGATTGGTGCCTTGGTGAGCAAGGACGGAAAATACGACGAAACGTTCCTTGCCAACTACCTCGACATCAGCGTAGTGCCTGAGCTCAAGCGTATCAACGGTGTAGGTGAAGTGCTCGAATTGGGCGATACCTACAGTATGCGTATCTGGCTTAAGCCCGACATCATGGCACAGTACCACCTGCAGCCTTCGGACGTGACGCAGGTGCTTGGCGAACAGAACATAGAAGCTCCTACCGGTTCGCTGGGTGAGAATTCGCCCAACACGTTCCAGTACACGCTGAAATACCACGGACGTTTGAAGAGCGTGGAAGAATTCAAGAACATGGCCATCCGAAGCAACGACGACGGAACCGTGTTGCGCTTGAAGGACATAGCCGATGTGGAATTGGGTCGTTTGTCGTACAGCTACCACGGCGAGGTGGACAAACACCCTGGCGTTACGTTCATGACCTTCCAGGTGGCAGGTGCCAACGCCACGGAAGTGAACCAGAACATTACCGCCAAGCTCAACGAAATGTCTAAGGTGCTGCCGAAGGGATGCGAGTTCGTCGAGATGCACAGTTCGAACAACTTCCTTTTCGCCTCCATCCACGAAGTGGTTGAAACGCTCCTTATTGCCATCTTGCTCGTAATCCTTGTGGTTTATTTCTTCCTTCAGGATTTCAAGAGTACGCTCATTCCCTCCATATCCATCATCGTATCCCTCATCGGTACCTTCGCCTGCTTGATGGTGGCTGGATTCAGTATCAACATCCTTACGCTCTTCGCCCTTGTGCTTGCCATCGGTACGGTGGTAGACGACGCCATTGTGGTTGTGGAAGCCGTGCAGGCTAAATTCGACGCCGGCTACAAGTCATCCTATCTTGCCACACGCGACGCATTGCACGATGTGAGCATGGCGGTCGTTTCCTGTACGTTGGTTTTCATGGCCGTGTTCATCCCCGTGTCGTTCATGGGCGGTACGTCGGGTATCTTCTACACACAGTTCGGTATCACCATGGCCACCTCCGTAGGTCTGTCCATGATTTCAGCCCTTACGCTCTGCCCTGCGCTCTGCGCCGTGATGATGAAGCCTACCACAGGGGCAACTGATGCTCAAGGCAACATTCTGACCGACTCCCACGGCAATCCGCTTGACGGACGAAAGAAAGGTTTCAATGCCCGCATCAAAGCTGCTTACAACGCCTCGTTCAATGCCTTGATGGGCAAATACAAGCGCGGATTGATGTTCTTCTTCAACCACCGCTGGTTGGCATGGATTGGCTTGGTAGCGTCAATCGCTCTCCTCGTATTCCTCATGAGCACCACCAAGACCGGTTTCGTTCCCCAGGAAGACCAGGGCGTGATGATGATCAACGTCAGCACATCTCCCGGTAACACGCTGAAGGAAACAAACGTGACCATTGACAAGATTGCCGACATACTCGCCAAACAGGAAGAAGTGGCACACTTCAGTACGGTTGCGGGTTACGGTATGCTCTCCGGTCAGGGTACTTCTTACGGTACCATCATCGTAAAACTCAAGTCTTGGGATGAACGAAAGGGCAAGGAACACTCCATCGACAATGTGATGGCACGCTTGAACGGAGAGTTCAGCAAACTGAAAGAAGCCCAGGTGTTCTGCTTCCAGCCTGCCATGATTCCGGGCTACGGTATGGGTAACTCCATCGAGCTCAACATGCAGGACAAGACCGGCGGCGAGAAGAAGGTGTTCTACGAACACGTGATGAAGTTCATTGCTACGCTGAACCAGCGTCCGGAAATTGCGGTAGCCTATACCTCATACGGCATGAACTTCCCGCAGATATCGGTTGACGTTGACGCTGCCAAGTGTAAGCGCGCCGGCATATCGCCTTCTACCATACTTGACGCGCTCGGCAGCTACTGCGGCGGTTCTTACGTGAGCAACTACAACGAGTTCGGTAAGGTATACCGTGTGATGATTCAGTCGTCGCCGCAGTTCCGCCTCGACAAGCATTCACTCGACAACATGTTCGTCCGCAACGGCGACGACATGGCACCGCTCAGCGAATTCGTTACGCTCAAGGATGGTGTGGGTGCACAGGTTTCAAACCGCTTCAACCTTTACAGTTCCATTCAGGTGAACGTGAACACGGCAGAAGGATATTCTTCGGGTGAAGCGCAGAAAGCCATTGCCGAAGTATCTGCCCAGACATTGCCCTCCGGCTACGGTTACGAATTCGGTGGTATGGCACGTGAAGAAGGCAACAGCGGCGGTGGAAAGACGCTCTTCATCTACGGCATTTGCGTGGTGCTCATCTACATCATCATGGCCTGCCTCTACGAAAGTTTCCTCATCCCCTTCGCCGTCATTCTCTCCGTTCCCTTCGGTTTGATGGGTAGCTTCCTCTTTGCCAAGCTCTACGGACTTGAGAACAACATCTACCTTCAGACGGGTATCATCATGCTCATAGGACTTCTGGCGAAAACCGCCATCCTTATTACGGAATATGCCGTTGAGCGCCGCCGTGCGGGAATGGGCATCGTGGCCTCCGCATTCTCTGCAGCCCAGTCGCGTCTGCGTCCTATCTTGATGACCGTGCTCTGCATGGTGTTCGGTATGCTTCCGCTTATGTTCTCCACAGGAGCCGGCGCCAACGGTAACAGTTCGCTCGGTACGGGTGTAGTAGGTGGTTTGCTCGTTGGTTCAATAGCCCTTGTATTCGTAGTCCCCATATTCTACGTGTTCTTCGAATATCTACAGGAAAAGGTGCGCAAGCCCTACCATGAGAACCCCGACATGCAACTCCAGCAGCAGATGGAAGTGTCCGACGAAGAAAAGCGCGAAGCAGGAAAGCTTGACTAACGAATCTTCAACACACAATGAAACATCTATTAATCACAGCCGCATTGACCTCCATGTTGAGCAGCTGCGGCATATATAAAACATACGAGCCGATTAACTCGGTGCCCGACAATCTGTACGGGCAAAAGCAAGACAAGGACACTTGCAAACAGGCGAACGGCGATTCTACGGTCATTGTAGAAGAAACCGACAGCGCAAACGTTGCCCTTACGCACTGGCGCGACTTCTTTACCGATGCCCGCTTGCAGGAACTCATTTCTCGAGCACTCACGCAAAACACGGATTTCCTTTCTGCCAAGCTTCGCGTAGACGAGGCTGCGGCAACGCTCAAGGCTGCTAAACTCGCATTCCTTCCCTCGTTTGCCATTGCGCCTCAGGCAGGTGTGAGCAGTTTCAACAATGCCAAAGCCACGCAGACCTACTCCGTGCCGCTTACGATGAGTTGGGAAATAGACGTGTTTGGCCGTATGCGCAATGCGAAGAAACAGTCCGAGGCGCTTTATGCCAAGAGTCAGGACTATCAGCAGGCCGTACAGACGCAGGTGATTGCCTACGTGGCAAGCAGCTACTACACTCTAGCTACGTTGCGTGAACAACTTTCCATCTCTCAGCAGACAGAACAGGCTTGGGAAGAAACTTTGAAGACGGCACGCTCCCTGATGAACGTCGGCCGCTTCGATGAATCTTCTGTAAACCAAATGGAAGCTTCACTCCACCAGGTTCACACTTCCGTGTTGACGCTCCAACAGCAAATCACAGAAACGGAAAATGCCCTGGCCATACTGATTGGCGAAACGCCCCGTCACTACGAGACGGGAAACGTAGCCGATTTCGCTCTTCCCGAGACGTTGTCGGTGGGCGTTCCGCTTCAACTCTTGTCGTTGCGCCCCGACGTGCGAATGGCACAGCGCTCCGTGGAGTCGGCATTCTATGGCGTCAATCAAGCCAAATCTGCCTTCTACCCTTCTTTAGTACTCAGCGGAAGCGTGGGCTGGACGAACAATGCGGGTTCGCTCATCATCAACCCGGGGCGCCTACTAGCCTCAGCGTTGGGTTCGCTCACGGCACCGATTTTCAATCGCGGTCAGAACATGGCGCAGTTGAAGATTTCCCAAGCACAACAGGAAGAAGCCAAGCTCGCGTTCACCCAAACCCTGCTCAATGCCGGAAAGGAAGTGAACGATGCGCTTAGCGGCTACCAGACCGCCAAAGAAAAGAAAACGTCGCTGGCAGCCGAGGTGGAATCGCTGGAGAAAGCACTCCGCCACACCACTCTTCTCATGGAGCACGGCAACAATACTTATCTTGAGATTCTCACCGCAAGACAGTCGTTGCTCAGTGCGCAACTGACGCAATCGGCAAACAATCTTACGCTGGTTCAAGAGTCGATAAACCTTTATCAGGCCTTGGGCGGCGGAACAGAATGAATGCTATATCAATAATTCACCTTTTCATCCAGCGATTACATTAGTGTATTATATTTGTTGTTTGTAATCGAAATGAATCGGGGCAGCCTATGAAGTGATTTCATGGACTGCCCCAACTTTTTAGTGAATTTCAAAAAATAACTTGCGCAGTTTTTCAATTGGAAAAATGTGCCAACGACGGGCTGAAAGCCCAACCTGCGCCTAGCCCAGGGCAACGCCCTGGG